>JBKPRU010000275.1:0-4173 GCA_046734675.1 Acidobacteriota bacterium | reverse complement strand
TCCCTGATCGATCCTCGCGAAGCCGCGCGATCGCGGCGCTGACGAATGCGACGGCCGCGAACGCCGCGGCCGCGACGAGGAGCACGCCGCCTTCCGCCGCCGCCTGCAGGTAATGATTATGCGCGGCGTTGATCCGGAATGCGGAGCCGGGACGCTGATAGACCAGCATCGCGGTCTCGAACGTTCCCGCCCCCGTGCCGACCGCCCAGAAATCACGGACGATCGGCATGGTCGCACGCCAGATCGCGAGTCGATCGATCGCCGCCGTGCCGGCGGCGCCGAAGCGGTGCACGAGGGTCATCGGGTTCACGCGAACGGCCGCCGCCACCAAGGCCAACGCCGCGGCGATCCCAATCCAGCGTTCGCCCGCGCCTGCGCCGGGGCGCGCGGCGCGAAGGAACCAGCCGGTGACGAGCGCCACGGCCAGGCCGACCAGGCCTGACCGCGACAGCGATGCAACGAGCGCGACGACCATCACGCCGACCGACGAGGTGAGCCAGATCGCACGCGCGTCGAGCGCGTGGATGGCGGTGCGATGCCACGAGGCTCCGGGGAGCGCGCGGTGCCGGTGTGCTTCGGCATGCGCGACAAGATAGCCGAGGCAGAGCGGAATCGCGAGCACGACCCATGTCGCGAAATGGTTGCGGTCGACGAACGGGCCAAACGGTGGCGCCCCTTCTTCGATCGGCTTCCATCGCCAATACATCAGCCCGCGGCCGGTCGCGTCCTGCGCGAGCGCGAGCGCCGCGAGCACCAGGCCGGTGGCGCTGACGCCGCGGATGACCATCCGCGTGCCGCCGCTCTCGAGCAGCGCCCGGCCGGCCGCGAACACGATGGCGGCGCCCGAGACGACCCCCAGAGCCCACAGCGTCGACGCGCGATCGATCGTCAGCGGCAGCCACGCACCGGCTGCGGCCAGCGTGAACTGCTCGCGCAATGCCGCCGCATGCGGCGACACCATCTGGACGATGCGCGCCGGCAACGGAACGAGCTGCAGCGCGACGACGCCCACGATCGCGGCGACGGCTATGGAATGCGCGGTAGGGCGCACCTTCAGGTGCGCCTGTCTGAAGGCGCCTCTAAAGAGGCGCCCTACCGTCGATTCGCCTGCGCGTGCGCCGTCGCTTCCGCCTTTAGGCGGAAGACACACCAGCACGACGCACATTATCGCGGGAACGATCAGCGACGAGAGGTAGACGCCTGCGAACGCGAACGTCGTCCAGGCGAGCAGCAGCACCAGGAGGCGCGCGCCCCATGCCGCGCGCAATGGATTATGCGGCGCCCTGGGCCTGACCGTAGTAGCTCTTGTACTGGTAGCCGTAATAGCGTGAGTAGTAGTACTTGTTGCGGTCGAAGTCAACGCGGTTGAGGACGACGCCGATGCTGCGCGGCCGTCCCGTTTGCAGCGTCTCGAGCGCGCGCTCGGCGTGCACGCGGCGCGTCATCTCCGATCCCACCACGAAGACGACCCCCGACACCTTCGTCGCCAGGATCACCGCGTCGGTGACGGCGAGCACGGGCGGCGTGTCGACGATCACCCAGTCGAACGGCCCGGTCGCGAGGTTCACGAGGAAGTTGTTCATGCGATCCGATGCGAGGAGCTCCGACGGGTTCGGCGGCGTCCGGCCCGCCGTGATCACGACGAGATTGGGCTCGCTGGTGCGTTGAACAGCCTCGCGAACGCGCGCCTGCCCGACCAGCAGGTGCGAGAGGCCGGTGCCGTTCTCCAGGCCGATCGTCTTGTGCAGGCCCGGACGCCGCATGTCGGCGTCGATGAGCAGCACGCGCGCCCCGCCGAGCGCGAGCGCCATCGCGAGATTGCACGCCGTCGTCGTCTTGCCCTCGAGCGGCTGGCTGCTCGTGACCGCGATGATGCGCGTCGACTGCGATCCGCTCGTGAAGACGAGCGACGTGCGAAGCGAGCGGAATGCTTCGCCGAAATCGTGCGGCACCGTTTCGGTCAGCACCGGCACCCGGTCGCCGCGGACGGCGGGCACGAGCCCGAGCAGCGGCAGCTTCAGGCGCCGCGTCACGTCCTCGGGCGTCTTCACCGTGTCGTCGAGGTACTCGATACCGAAAGCGAGTCCGAACGCGACGGCAAGGCCGGCGAGAATGGCCGTGATCCAGTCGCGGCGCGGGTTCGGCGAGATCGGAAGTGTCGGCACGTCCGCGTGGTCCAGCAACTGCACGTTGTTGGCGCGGCTGTTGGCCACCACCGCCAGCTCCTTCTGCTGCGAGAGGAGCGACTGGTAGACCTGACGGTCGCTGTCCGCCTTGCGCTGGAGCAGCTTGTAGTCGCCGCTCTTGCGATCGAGGTCCATCGACGCGGACTTCTGCTCCTCGAGCTGGCCCGAGAAGCTGCGCTCCTGCGCGACGGCGGCCGCGTAATCGTTCTTGATCGACTCGAGCACCTTCGTGCGTTCGGCGACCAGCCGCCGCTTCGCGTTATCGATCTGGCCGCTGATCTCGATCATCCGCGGATGCTCGGGACCGTAGCGCCCGGCGAAGCTGGTCTTCTGCGCCGCCAGCGTCGCGAGCGTGTTCTTCGCCTCGACCACGCCCGGGTTCGCGCCGACGACGGGGAAGTTGTCGATGCGGTCGTCGTTCGGATCCGCGCCACGCAGCTGGTTGTGAATTGCTTCCTTGCTCAGCCGATCGTTCCGCGACGTCGTCGCCTTGTCGTTCAACTGATTGAGCCGCGACACGACGATGTTCTGCCGGTCCTCGAGCGAGAGCGCGTTGTTCTTCTCGCGGTATTCGGTGAGCGCCGCCTCGCTTGCCGCGAGCTGCTGCTCCTGGCGCTGCAGCTCCTCGCTCAGCCACTTCAGCGTCTTCTCGGTGTTCTGAAGGCGCATGTCGATGTTCTGCTGCGCGTACTCCTCGGCCACTGTGTTGGCGGCCAGCGCGGCGAAGCGCGGATCGCTGTGCGCGTACACGACTTTCACGAGACGGCTGTTCGGTTCAGGCCGGATCGCCAGGCCGCCAAGAAACGCCCCGACGAGCGCGGCTTCCTGGGCGGATTCATCCGGCGCAGGGGCGGCAACAACGGGCGCCGGCGCGGGCTTCGCAAACAGGCTGCGCACCCACGTGCTGGCGGCGGCGCGTCCCTGGCGCGCCAGTGACAGTGGATCGCGCGGCTTCGGCGCGCTGCCGTTGAAGAGCGGACTGTTCCCGAGGTCCAGTTTGCGCACGACGCGGCGCGCGAGCCCGCGGCTTTGCAGAATGCTGTACTGCGTCTGGTAATAAGGCCCAGACTCCTGCCAGAAGGCCGGGTCGTTCGCGTTGAGCGTGCCCACCTGCGTCGTCCGCTCGTCCTGGATCTGCACGCGCGACCACGCTTCGTAGACCGGGATGGTGGAGTAGGTCTGCACCATCATCGCGGTGACGACGAGGAGGAACGCGGTGCCCGCGAGACGTCGATGCTTGAAGACCGCGCTCAGGCGATCGAGGATGTGCAGCGGCTGCGGCGCCGCGGTGGGGAGCGAGATCGCGGCCGATGTCGACACGTCGGCCGGCGCATGGGTCCGGATTTCCTGGGTGTCGAACATCAGCGGTCTTAACGCTTGGCGCTGACCGGTGGCGCCGTCGGGGCAAGCGCCGTGACGCCGAGGCCCGCGGCACTGGCAATGGCGGCGACGGCGGCATTGGCGAAGAAGCTCCCGCCGGGAGCCTTCGACCCGAGCCGCACGAATGTCGCGACCGTTTCACCGCGCAGGATCACGAACGGGTGGCCCACCGTCAACACGCGGCCGCTGTCGTTGACGAGCTCGACGACGTAGGTGCCGCCGCCGACGTTGGTGAAGGTGAAGTGACCAGAGGCGTCGCCGACGATCTCCGCCTCGATGCGACCGGTCGTGACGCTGCGCAGCCGCACCTTCGGTTCGGGAATGGGGGAGTTGTCCGCGTACCACGCCGACCCGAGAATCGTCGTCACCGCAGCCGGGCTCGTTGCGGCGCGGGCCCGCGCGGGATCGTCTGGCCGGTTTCCGGCACCGCGAACCGACACCGGCACGGACGCCACCAGCGACACCGCGAGAGCGGTGACACACGCGAGGCGGCGCGGCAGGCGGTGCTCAGACTTCACGCATGTCTACCTTGAAATCGCCGCCTGCTCGGTGCGGGCGGGGCCTGTAAAGGGGGCGGAAGTACTATTCGGTGTTCATGAAGCGTACC
>JBKPRU010000274.1:0-7144 GCA_046734675.1 Acidobacteriota bacterium | reverse complement strand
GGGCGTGCCGGGCCAACGAGGTAAGGCAGGATGGGTGTGGCGACGACCACCATCGTGCTGTCGCGGGATCCGTTCTCGATCTCGGCGCGGCGCGCGATCGCTGAGAGTTCGGCAATCGCGAGCTGCACGGTCGCGCCTGGTTGCATTCGCGCGACGCCATACATCGCGCGCACACTATCCGCATGCCCGTCCTTGGCGGCGGCCGCGAGCGTCGGACCGAGAGGCACCCAGACTTCGGCGCCGGATGGCACGCGAAAATCAGGGGGCATGACGCCGATCACTTCCCACGGCTTTGCGTCGTGTCCGTGTCCGACCGTCAGCCGCGTGCCGACGATTTTGGGATCGGATGCGAACCGCCGCCGCCACAAGTCGGCGCTGAGGATCACCCGCCCGGGCGCGTTCGGCAGATCGTCTTCAGCACGAAAGGTCCGGCCGAGCAGCGGAGGTGAGCCCAGCACGTCGAAGAATCCGGCCGAGACCGCGTTCATCGACGCGCCGAACGGCTCTCCGGGCGACGTGATCTGTAATTCACCCCAGTTCACGGATCCAAACAGTTCGATCCGCGTGAAACTTTTCTGTCCGGCGCGCCATGCGGCGAGATCGTCCAGCGACACCTCCACGATCGACTGCGACCGCGCCTCGTCCCTCCCCCACAGCACGAACACACGATCCGGATCCGCGATCGGCAGCGGCCGCAGCAGGACCGCGTCCGCGATGCTGAAGACCGCCGTGACCGCGCCGATCGCGACGGCGAGCATCAGGACGATGACGACGGGAATGGAGCCGCTTCGCCGGAGGCCGCGAGTGGCGGCGCGGAGGTCGTGCACGAGTCCCA
The DNA here is from genome assembly GCA_046734675.1 of Acidobacteriota bacterium. Classification (GTDB taxonomy): domain Bacteria; phylum Acidobacteriota; class Vicinamibacteria; order Vicinamibacterales; family 2-12-FULL-66-21; genus QHWT01. The sequence goes on along the minus strand of JBKPRU010000274.1, from coordinate 6,309 downwards.
TGAATCCCTCGCGATCGTCAGGATGACGCTTTTGCGCGCGCGGGACGAACGATTGGCCGGCGCGCTCGCGCCGCTGCCCCGCGTCCGCCCTGGGCGGCGACGTCGACCCGCCGCGACACCGCGCGATCCGGCGCCGCCGCCGGCGCAGTGTCGAGGTCGACCGGCAGTTTCTCCAGGAACAGATCGAGATTGCTGCGCATGACGAGATGCGGAACGACGTGCAGCCGCGTCGGCGGGCTGACTCCGTTCAGCAGGAAGTTGTACAGCGCCTGCAGCGCGAGACGGCCCTGGCTGAGGGGCCGCTGATACACCGTCGCCGCGATCGTGCCGGCGCGGATCCGTTCGACGAGCTCGGGAAACAAATCTGTGGTCACGACCGTGAGACCCGGCAGCCGTCCTTCTTCTTCCGCCGCCCGAACCACCGGCAGCGAATTCACGGTGCTGACGTAAATCGACGTCAGGTCGGGATGGGCGCGCAGCACGGTAATCGCGCGCCGGTGCGCTTCGCGCTCGTCGTCGTGCGCTTCGACGACCGGGCCGAGGCGCAGCGCGCCCCCGAGCGTCGCGAGACTGGACTCGAAGCCGCGCAGCTTGTCCGCGTGGTCCTGCATCGACAGCCAGCCGGTGAAAAACGCGACCTTGCCGCCCCCGCGATCGAATCGTGCCAGCAGCTCCCCGGCGACCGCGCCGATCGTGAACGGGTCGGCGGACACCGACGCGAGCCGCGGCGTGTCGGGCGCGTCGGTGATGACGCAGACGACCGGGATGTCCTTGCGCGCGGCCTTGCGGATGTACGGGTTCAGCGCGGCGGGGTTGCCGGGCGCGATGATCAGGCCGTTCGTGCCTTCGTGCAGCGCCTGGTCGAAGAGTGGAATGTCGCCGTCTCCGAGGCGCGGGTAGCTCCGAAAATCGACGTGCAGGGCCGGCGCAAACGGCGCGGCCGCCTGCCGGATGCCTTCGCGCAGCGAATCCCAGAAGAGCGCGATCTCGCGCGGCAGGTGCACGGTGATCCGCAGCGGCTTCTTGGATTTCAGGTAGCGGGCCGCGAGATTCGGGCGATAGCCGAGCGATTCGGCCGTGCTCAACACGCGGGCGCGTGTGAGCGCGTTCACTCCCGGTTTGGCGTGCAGGGCCCGGTCGACGGTGCCGGTGGAGATGCCGAGGGCGCGCGCAATGTCCTTGATCCCGACCGGCCGACCGGGCGCCGCTACCTTTCGAGCGTCCGTGGACATGCGCACGTCATCTTATCCAACTTCGCGGGCGGCGCCGCGTTCGGCATATCATCAGCCCCACGTTTTTCGCAGGTAATGCGTATGTTGACAGGCGTAGGCCGGGTCTTTAGACCCGGCGCACGCGGCGCAAGCCGCCTATTCACCGCCGCTCTCGCCGTCGCCCTCGCTGCCCTGTCCGCGGCGCAGGCGCCGTCTCGAGACGCCGTGGTCATCCGCGTCGATGCCGCCGCCCGGCGTGGGCCGATGGCGCCTGTGTGGGCGTTTTTCGGCTATGACGAACCGAACTACACCTACATGAAAGATGGCCGCAAGCTGCTCTCCGAGCTTGCCGCCGCGAGTCCGGTGCCGGTGTTCGTCCGCACGCACAACCTGCTCACGACCGGCGACGGCACGCCGGCGCTGAAGTGGGGGTCGACCAACGCCTACACCGAGGACGCGAACGGCCGCCCGCGCTACGACTGGACGATCGTGGATCGGATCATCGACACGTATCTCGAACGCCGCATGAAGCCGCTCGTCGAGATCGGGTTCATGCCGGAGGCGCTGTCCCGCAAGCCGCAGCCGTATCGGCATCACTGGGCGCCGGGAAACCCGTACGCTGAAGTCTTCACTGGCTGGGCGCATCCTCCCGCGGATTACCAGAAATGGCGCGAGCTGATCTACCAGTGGGGACGGCACGCCGTCGAGAAGTACGGGCGCGCGGAAGTCGAGAGCTGGTGGTGGGAGGTGTGGAACGAGCCCGACATCGGCTACTGGCAAGGCACGCCGGAGGAGTACTTCAAACTGTACGACTACGCCGCTGATGGATTGAAACGCGCGCTGCCGACCGCGCGGATCGGCGGCCCGCATTCAACGGGTCCCAACGGCGAACGCGCGCAGACGTTTCTGCGCGACTTTCTCGAGCACTGCGCCCGCGGCAGGAACGACGCGACCGGCAAGGTTGGCGCGCCGCTCGACTACGTCGGCTTCCACGCCAAGGGGGCGCCGCGCGTGACCGATGCCGGTCACGTGCGAATGGGCATCAGCAATCAGCTCACCGCAATTGCGAACGGATTTGCCATCGTCGCCGCGTCGGCGTTCAAGGATCGCCCGATCATCATCGGCGAATCGGATCCGGAAGGATGCGCCGCGTGTCCGGCGCGCGCCTATCCGCAGAATGCCTATCGGAACGGGACGATGTATTCGAGCTACACCGCGGCGCAGATTGCGCGCACCTACGAGCTCGCGCGCGAGCACAAGGTCAACCTCCTCGGCGCGGTGACCTGGGCGTTCGAGTTCGAGGACCAACCGTATTTCGACGGGTTCCGCGATCTTGCGACGAACGGGATCGACAAGCCCGTGCTCAACGTGTTCCGGATGCTCGGCAGGATGGGTGGCGAGTTCGTGGAGGTCGAGAGCTCCGGCGCGCTGCCACTGGCAACGATCCGCGACGCCGGCGTGCGCGCTGCGCCGGACGTCAACGGCATCGCTACGCGCGCCGATCGCCGCGTCGCAATCCTGGTCTGGAACTATCACGACGATGACGTGCTGGCGCCGGCGGCGGCAATCGATCTCGTCGTCGATCATGTTCCTGACGGTCCGGTCACGGTCGAACACGCCCGCGTCGATGCGGATCACAGCAACGCGTACGAAGTGTGGAAAACGATGGGCGCTCCCCAGAAGCCGACGCCCGAGCAATACGCGCAGCTGGAGAAGGCTGGTCAGCTGGCGCAGCTCGGTCCGCCCGAGCGGATCACCTCACGCGACGGCCGCGTCCGGATGTCGTTCGCGCTTCCGCGTCAAGGTGTGTCGCTCGTCACGATCGCGTGGTAGCTTGTCGGCGGGTCTGAAGACCCGCCCTACGTGGAAATACGAAACACGCGACCGCGCTGACTGGTGTAGGCCGGGTCTTTAGACCAGGCGGACGAGGATCACTTCCCCACCGTCAACGTCACGACCGCGACCGAGTGCGCGGGCAATTCGAGCGAGAACCGGTTCGCCGCGGGGATCGTTTCGCGCGCGATCTTCACCGCGTCCGGCGTGGCGAAGCCGTTGACGGCGGTCAGTGAGTCAGCCACGACCCGCTCCACCGTGGCGGTGGACGAGACCTGCATGCCGCGGACGCTGATCTGCGCGGTCATCGAACGATCCAGCGCGGTGTTGACCGCCTTCACGTAGACGCTCCGTTTGTCGGCGGAACGGCTGGCGACGATGTCGAGGGCGTCGCCGGCCCCAGTCGTCTTGAGGCGCTCGGTGCCGAGGTGCGACGCGTACAGGGCGTTGACCAGATAGATCGGCGTGACGAACACGCCCTGCCGATCCGCCTGGATGATCCCGCCTGGCCACCCGTTGACCAGATCCGACACCGCGCTCATCGCCACGAGATCGCCGCGCCGCTCGAACACGTTCATGAGACGCGCGCCGTAGAGCGCCGCGACGATCGAATACTGCTGCGTCTCGGGAAGATCGAGTCCCCACTCGTTGATCGCGAGTCGCGGCCGCGGGCCGGGGCGTGTCTCGCGCAGCAGCGCGTCGACGTCGCCGTAGAAGCGTTCGTAAAACAGCGGGCGCGCCAGCAGCTTCGCGACGTCCCCCTGCATGTCACGCCGGCTGTAATAGTGGTGGATGGCCAGATAGTCGAACGGCTCGCGCGTGTCTTGGAGCACGCGGCGGTTCCACGCCATGTCGTTGTCCCCGACCGCGATCACTTCGATCGACGGATCGACGGCCCGCATCGCCGCGATGTACTTCGTGAGATTGCGCGCGTAGGTGGCGGCGTCCGAGTGGCCGCGCACCCAGTCACCCCAGATCTCGTTACCGATCTCCCAGTAGCGGACGCGGAACGGCTCCGGATGGCCGTCGCGCGCACGCATCGCGCCGTAGGGTGACGAGGCGGAACCGTTGCAGTACTCGACCCATGCGGCTGCCTCGCCGACCGTCGCGCCCCGTCCTTCGACGTTCACGGTAATCGACGGCTCCGCGCCCGCGCTGCGGGCGAACCGGATGAATTCGGCGGTGCCGAAGTCGCTGGCCTCGAGCTCGTTCTGCCAGGAAAGATTCACCCAGGTCGGACGCGTGTCGCGCGGCCCGACGCCCCACGCCCAGCGATAGTCCTGGGCGACGTTGCCGCCCGGCCAGCGAATGAACGCGGGACCGACGGCCTTGATCTTCTCGAACACGTCCGCGCGCACCTCGCCGAGCGCGTCGCCCGGCATCAGCGACACGCGGTCGACCCATACATCCCCCTCGCCGTTGAAGAGGAGCGCGAACCGCGCATGCAGATCGGTAACCGCCGGCCGAAGCGTGAAGGCGTATGACTTCCAGTCGCCCGCGACCTGCGACAACGCCGCTTCGTCGTAGGCGCGTTGCGCGGCGCCGTCCGCCTCGAGCGCCGCGGTGACGCTGCCGGCAAAGGTGCCGGACTTCATCCACACGTAGCCGCGATACGCGACGCCCGCGCGAACCGGCACCCGTGCCTGATAGATGCCGTGCCGCGCAATCACGCCGGACTTGAGTTGCACGCGCAGCGCATGTCCGCCCGTCGTGCCGTCCCCGGCCTCCGTGCTGGGATACGCGGCGTCGTCGACGCGCCGCACCGACAGGCCGTAATCGTCGTTGCGGTTGTCGGGATAGCGCTGCCAGAAGCGGGACAGCCCGGCGGCGTCCGGCGCCTCTTCGAAGCTGCGGTCGCGGATCAACTCGGCGTGGAGGCCGTACTTGATCCCTTCGAACATGAACTCGATGAACTGCCCGTAGAGATGCGGGCTGATGCGGTTCTCGACCGAGGACGCGTCGACCTCGATGGCGACGCTCGCGCGCGACGGTGCGGACGCGGTTTGTCCCGCGAGCGCGGCGGCCAGCAGCACCACCAGGACACGGACTATCCCGGTCATCGTCCGAATCTCTGCTTGCGCACGATTCCCGATCCTTCGCGAATGACGACCACCTGGTCCGCCTCGACGGCGCCGATCTTTTCGGTCGCGCCATTCGGCCAGCGGATGACGAGGTCCGTGGTGGTGGCTGCACCGAGACCGAAATGCAGGCGGCGATCGTTGGCCGAATAGAAGCTGGATTGCGCCGTCACTTCCTGCGCCTGCACGCGGTTCGCGTAGCGGGCCGTCACGCGCGCGCCGATGGCGCTGCGGTTGGAGGTCACGCCCGTCAGCAGGACTTTCAGCCAGTGCCCGCCGCTCGAGACGTCGTTCCGCAACAGCGACGGTGGTTCGTTCATGTTCATGACGAGCACGTCGACGTCGCCGTCGTTGTCGAAGTCGCCGAACGCACAGCCGCGGCTCGTATGCGCGGCGGCGATGCCGCTGCCGGCTTCGTCGATCAGCTCCTCGAACCGTCCGTCGCCCAGGTTGCGGAAGACAATCCGCGGCGTGCGGAACGGGTATGCCGGCAGCGTCCGTTCGACTTCGGGATACACGCTGCCGGTGACGAGAAACAGATCGGGCCAGCCGTCGTTGTCGAGATCGACGATCCCGGCGCCCCAGCCCACGAACCGCGTCTCGACGCCGATGCCGGCGCGGATCGTCAGGTCGTCGAAATAGCCCTTGCCGTCGTTGCGGTAGAGCACGTTGGTGTCATCGGCAAAGTGCGTCTTGAAGATGTCGAGGCTGCCGTCGAGATCGTAGTCGCCGATTGCGATGCCCATGCCCGCTTGTTCCACGCCGTCCTCGCTGAGCGCGACGCCGCGCTCGAGCGCTTCCTCGCGGAACGTGCCGTCGCGCTGGTTGCGAAAGAGCCAGCTCGGGGTCGAGTCGCACGCGACGTAGATGTCGGGCCACCCGTCATTGTCGTAATCGGCTGCGACCGCGGTCATCGGGTACGAACGCGTCGCGGACGCGACGCCCGACTTCTGACTGACGTCGGTGAACGTCCCGTCCCCGTTGTTGTGAAACAGCTGGACGTAGCCGGTCGGCAGCCCGCGAGGCCCGCAGTTCACCGGCACACCCTTCCAGCGGCAGTCGGTGTTCTCTCCGGGCTTCGGCAGCTTTTCGAGCGTGGTGCTCAGGTAGGTGGCGACGAACAGATCGAGCTTGCCGTCGCGATCGTAGTCGACCCACGTGCAACCCGCGCCGTAGCGGGCGCCGTC
>JBKPRU010000273.1:0-8288 GCA_046734675.1 Acidobacteriota bacterium | reverse complement strand
GGGTTGCGGTCCTTCGCGTAGAGCGCTTCAACCGCGTGCGCCATCGCGTTCAGTCCGGACGTGACGGTGAGGTCGAGCGGCAGCGTCACGGTCAGATCGACGTCATACACGGCGACCGCCGGCAGCACCGCGAGATCGCGGCGGGTCGTCTTCCGTCCGCTCTCGGTCTCGCCGAGGATCGGCGTCGCTTCCGAGCCGGCGTACGTCGTCGGGATCGCGAGGTGCGGCAGGCCGCTGCGGAGCGCCAGCGCCTTGCCCAGCCCGATCGTCGAGCCGCCGCCCAGCGTCACGAGGGCGCCCGCCTCGATCTCCTGGAGCCGTTCCATCGCCTCCATCGTGACGTCGACGGGCGTATGCATCACGGCACCGGCGAAGGTGCCCGCGCAGCGCGCGCCCAGTTGGTCCGCGAGCTGCCGCCCCGCCGCCGCGTGCCCCGCCGTCGTGATCACGAGCGCACGCCCCGCATCCAAGCGGTCCAGCTCGTCGCCGACTTTCGCGAGCGTTCCCGATCCGAATACCACGCGCTGTGGTAATCCCTCGTATGTAAACCGATCCTGATAAAGTTCTGAGGCCTTCGGCATTCGGCATTCCGAATTGACGCGGACTCACCTCACGAGGCGTTCATGCATGGGCACCGATTGATACTCGGCTTTCTGTGCGCGGCGGTCCTGTCCGGCTCGGCGCGGGTTGGCGCGCGCCAGGCCGCAGCGCCGCAGAACCCGGCGCCAGCAACCGCTGCTCCCGCGTCCGTCCAGCCTGGCGGCCGCGGCGCCTTCGTCAAATCCCCTGAGGTGGGCGCCGATCGCCGCGTGACCTTCCGGCTGCGGGCGTCGAACGCCGCCGACGTCGCGGTGATTATGTCAGGCCGGCGGCTCGCGATGCAGAAGGACGATCAGGGTGTGTGGAGCGTCACGACCGGATCGAAAGGGATCAAGTTCACCGAACAGGAAGTGCCCGACATGGGGCACGTGTGGCCGCTGTGGCGGCAGAAGGTCGCCGACATGCTGCCGCGTCTGTTCGTCAAATCGCCGGGCGTGTCGTGACGATTGCCGCAGAGCGTCAGGAGGGCGTCATGAAGAACGTGCAGGTGCAGGGCGTCCATCACATCACCATCGTCGGATCGACCAGGCAGAGCGCGATCGCTTTCTGGCAGGACACGCTGGGCATGCCGTTCGTGTTCGAGCAGCCCAATCTGGGGAAGCCGGACGAGAACCACCTCTACTTCGATCCGGGCGACGGCCGCCTGCTGACCGTGTTCACCAACGAGACGCGTGAAGACGCGGGACGGCATGCGCCGCGCGAGGTCGGCTCGGTCGAGCACCTCGCGTTCAACGTGTCGCGCGCGACGTTCATGCAGGCGCCGGCACGGCTGCGCGCGCGCGGCGTCGAATTCATCGAACGCGATCGCGGGTTCATGAACTCCATCTATCTCCACGATCCGAACGGCCTCAAGATCGAGTTGGCGTGCTACAAGTTCGAAGCGCCTGAAGGGTACCGCGCCGTCGATGTCCTCATGAAAGCGCATGCGCTCCGCGTCGAGCGCAGCGATCACCACATCACGGACGAGCACGTCGCCGATGCTATCGCCGCGCTGCTCGCGACCCGGCCCCGACTGGCTGTTGAGGAGACGGCGCCCGCGGAACGCGGCGCCTCAGGCAGGTAGAACCTCTTCCCACTAATATTGTCCGCCAGGCGGCGCCGCGCTTCAAGACTGTTTCTTTGGCGCGAACGCCGCTATCATCCGCGGCCTCATGGCGAAGCCGCACGGTCCGCTCGAGCGCCTGTTGAATACGCCGGGCCTCCCGGCCCTCGTCCCCCGGCTCGCACCCGAAGTCCTCCAGCGTGTCATTCAGGCTGTCGGCCTCGAGGATTGCGCCGAGTTCGTCGCGCTCGCGACGCCGGAGCAACTCGCCCGTGTCGTCGACGCCGACGTCTGGAGGCCGCGCGGCCCCGGGCAGGACGAGGCGTTCGATCCCGATCGGTTCGGTGTGTGGCTCACCGTGCTGATGGAAGCCGGCCCGGCGGTCGCGGCCGAAAAACTTGCCGGCTTCGATATCGACCTGGTGATTGCCGGGCTCTCGCGGCACATCGCGGTGTTCGCCTCGGTCGCGGCATCGCCATACACGACACTCGACGGCGACCAGGTCGGCGGGCGGCCGCCGCACGACGGGCTCACCTGCGAACTGGGCGGCTGCCTCGTTGAAGCGCGCCGCACGCTCGCGTGGGACGCGATCGTCGACGTGCTCGCGTTCCTCGAAGCCGAGCGCCCCGAGTACTTCCATCGCGTGATGAGCGGCTGCATGCGCGCATCGAACGGCACACGCGAGCAGGACGGATTTCACGATCTGCTCGACGATCGCAATCAGGACCTGTTCGACGTCGCCGCGGAGCGCGAGGCCCGCCGCGAACAGGACGGCTACGCGTCGCCGGCGCAGGCGCGCGCGTTCCTGCGCGAGGCGTGGAACCTCCGCCTCGATGGCGAACGTCCCCCGGAGAGCGCGATCGCGCGCGCGTACTTTCGCACGCTCGAGGCCGCGCCGCTCGCGGACGCCGACGTCGCTCCCTCGGACACGACGATCATCGTCGAGGCCCTCGAGGACGCGGGGTTGCTGACGCTGGCGCCGCGCGGCCTGCTCGGTGCAGCCGATGAACCGGGGCCCGCCCTGTCGCTGGTCCATGCACACGCCGTGTTACATCCGGCAGGCGAGGCGGAACTCGCGTATCTCGTCAACACGATCGTCGCCGGATGCTCGCTACAAGGGCGGCCGTTCACGGTGCGCGAAGCGTCGGATTGCGCGATGGCGACCTGCAATCTCGGCCTCGAGAGCTGGCCGGCCGGCTGGCGTGTGCGTGACCTGGTGACGGCGTTCCAGGTTGGCTGGACGATCCTCCACCGCGACGTCTGCATGCACGCGGCGGCGCACCTGATTGAGGTTCTCACCGTCCTTCGCTGCAGCGATCGCGACATTCAGCTCAGGCTCGATGGACTCCGGCGCGCGCTGATCCGCCACACCGCCGATGGGCAACCGTGGCGCGCCGGCGAGGCGCTTGACGTGATTCTGTCGCTCGACTCGCCGTCGTGGGCGGCGCTCCGCGGGCTGCTCGACGAGTGTCCGGTGATCCACGCGGCGATCACCGCGTCGCGCCGGGCGCTTCGTGCGATCAGTCCAACCGACTTCGCATTCATCTCACAACGAGCGCAGCTTGCCGCCGTGCGAGAGTTTTTGTCTGAACTGCCGTCGCGTCTGGCCGAGTGACCGCGGCGTGCGCGCGCGTTATTTCTGTTCGCCGGCGGCCGGACGACGGCCATCCCGCGCCCACGCCAGCAGCGCCTCGAACGCGCCGGCGGTCTGCGCCATCGTGAAGTTGCAGTGACCGGGACGGTCGACGAAGCGTGCGACGAAACGATCGGACGAACCGGCGATCGCGGCAAGCGGCTCGTACGCGGTCACGTCGCTGCCGAGGACGAGCGGATCGCTCGTCGTGTGAATGGTGAGCACCGGGTCCTCCGTGCGGCCGGTGGGCGACGCGTACTGCCTGACGTATTCGCGCGCTGCCGGATCGGCGGCGTAGCGCTTCACGATCCGGTTCAACTCCGCGTCGTCGCCGAACCCGACGTAGATGTGATTGCGGTTGTCGAACGGCTCGCCGCCCGCACGCTCCTTCAACTCCGCCGCGATCATCTGGAAGAACGGCAGAACGAACGGAAGATCGCTCACCGCACGAGAGAAGCGCTGCGCGTACTTCGCCGCGCGCTCGGGCTGCGCCGCGAGTGCCGCCTTGACCTTGGCCTGCGCATCCGCGGACGGCTGATAGGGGGAACCGATCGTGTTCGGGAACAGCGCTTCGAAGGTGACGAGCATCGCGAACAACGAGTTGTTCAGGAAGTCCACGGCCGCGCCAAGCGGCCCGCACATCGGCAGCGCGCCCTGATACGCCTCGGGGTAGCGCTCGATGGTCGCGATCGTGATGTGCCCCCCCATCGAGTGGCCCGTGATGTAGGTCTCTGATGGCTTGCCGTACTTCGCCACGAAGTGCCGCCGCAGCGCTTCGGTGTCTTCGATCCCTTCTTTGACGGCCCATCCGTCGGCGCTGTAATCGGACGCGGCGAACGCAAAGCCCCGCGACAGGAACACGTTCCGGAACTCGGCGTCCCGCGGACTCTCGTTCGACGGCTTGTCGCCAACCATGCGATAGCCGTGCGCGTACATAACGAGTCCCTTGCTCCAGTTCGGCGGGACTTCGATGCGAAACCGTGCGCCGTTGATCTCACCGGATTCCACCGTCGGCGCGGATGTCTGCGCCGGCGCTTGCGCATGGATCGGCTGCGCCGAAGCGCCAACGACGAAGAGGACGAACGCCAGTCGATAACCGCTTTCCATCGAGCCTCCTTCAGGTCGCGAAGGAACGAAGGATGACGACGAAACGGGGGGAGCTTACCCCATTCGAATCCTGTCGCCGGTGACGGTCTTTGGGTGAATAATCGGGACCGCTCAGCGACCCCAGGACTTGTCTCGCATGAAAGGTAGGTGACTCATGCGGATCACCACACGCCGTTGGTGGATGTGGGTGGGGACCCTGGCTCTCGCGTGTGCCGCCGGGTCCGCGCCCGCGAGCGCGCTCGCCCAGTCGACATTCGCCACGCTCACCGGGACGCTCACGGACGCGTCCGGCGCAGTCCTGCCCCGGGTAACCGTCACGGTCACGAACACCGCCACGCAAACCACGCGTACCACCGTCTCCGACGATGTCGGCAACTACGTGGTCCCGAACCTCGATACCGGCCCGTATCGGATCGTCGCCAGCATCGGCGGCTTCAGCGATCAGGTGCGCGAAACGGAGCTGCTGGCCCGGCAGATCGTGCGGGTCGACATGCAGATGCAGCTCACCGGCGCGAAAGAGCAGGTGGAGGTCGTGGCCGCGAAGCCGGTGATCGAAACCGATCGCGCCACCATCGACACCTCGAAGTCGGGCGAGGAGATCAACAAGCTCGCGCTGAACTTCCGCGCCACGAGCAACACCAGCCCGATCGTCGTGGCGACGCTGTCCTCGGGCGTCCAGCAGGACAGCAGCGGCGGCATCTCGATCGCCGGCAACCTCCCCTACATGACGTCGTTCTCGGTCGACGGTCTCGCGATTCAGAACACGCGCGGCGGCGGTCCGATGAAGGATCTCTTTCCGTCGGTGGAATCGATCGAGGAGTTCAAGGTGACGAGCGCCGGCAACAACGCCGAATACATGCAGGCGACCGACATCACCACCACGACGAAGAGCGGCACAAACGTGCTGCATGGCTCGGCCTTCTGGTTCAACCAGAACAGCCGCTTCGCCAGCGTCGATCGCTTCGCGCCGCGCGATGCCAACGGTGAGCCGGTCAAACCTGATCTCAACGCGAACACTACCGGCGTGACCGTCGGCGGACCGATCGTACGGAGCCGCACGTTCTTCTTTGCCACCTACGAAGGCGTGCGGCGCCCGTTCGAAACGACCCGCTCGCAGATCGTTCCGCCCGATGCGTTCCGCAACGGCGATCTCTCCAGCGTCGCCAAACAACTGGTCGACCCCTTCACCGGGCAGCCCTTCCCCAACAACCAGGTGCCGGTGAGCTCGTACGCCGCGAAGGTCCTGGATGGCCTGTTCCCTCGTCAGAACCAGGCCACCGGCACGGACATCGGTCAGCCGAACTTGATCTACAACGCATCGCGCGACTTCAGCATCGACGGCATCGACGGCCGCGTCGATCACTCGTTCTCGCCGGCGCATCGCCTCTCCGGACGCTTCGCCGTCAAGAATCGCGAGGAGTCGGGCCTCTCCAGCAATCCCGCGCTCGGCGACGATGTCGCACGGTCGGAGCTGCGGCAGGTTCGTCTCACCGCGAACTCCGTGCTGGGCGGCAGCATCGTCAACGAAGCCAAGGTGGGGCTGTCGCGTCAGCTCGATACGGCGACCTTCGATTTCGCCTCGCAGGCCGGCGCCTTCATGCGCGATCTCGGATTCGTGGGACTGCCGGATCCACCGCCGGACGGCGGCGCACCCTCGTTCGAGTTCATCCGCGATACGTCGGATTTCCTTTCGACCACGCCGGGGAAACCAAGCACGGTGCTGTCGAACATCGTCCAGTTCACGGATGCGGTCACGTGGGTGAAGGGGCGGCACGCCGTCAAGGGCGGCTTCGATCTCGAGTACGTCGAATACAAGGACATCGTGTCCTTCTTCTCGGGCGATGATTTCGGCGCGTATCAGTTCAGCGGCGACTACACCGGCCATGCGTTCGCCGACTTCCTCGTCGGCGTGCCGTTCTCGACCCGCTATGCGTACGGGCCGGTGCCGACCAATCCGTACGCCAACTGGTGGGCGTTCTATGCGCAGGACACATGGCGGCCGACCTCGACGTTGACCATCGATTTCGGCCTGCGCTACGACCTGCGCCCGCCGATGCAGGATCGGACGAACCAGCTTGGCAACTTCGATCGCGATTTCCCGGGCGGACGGGTCGTCGTGCCCAACGCGCAAGCGCTCGCGCTCGTGCCGTTGGCAGTGCGCGAAAGCCTTCCGAACACCCCGTTTGTGACCGCGGCGGAGGCCGGCATCCCCGAAGGGCTGCGCTTCACCGACAAGAACAACTGGAACCCGCGGCTCGGCGTTGCGTGGCGGCCATTTGGCGACAACCACACTGTCATTCGCGGCGGCGTCGGACGCTACACGGTGCCGCTCTACGGATCCGTGAATTACTCGCTCGTGGCGACCGTGACGAGCGACGTGCCGATCTTCTTCAACAGCCGCACGCCCGACGGTTTCGCGATCACGTATCCCAACGTGTTTCCGCAGGCGTTGCGCGCGGTTCCGGGCGCGGGCAGCCAGGACTTCCGGCGCGCCAATCAGTTCGACCTGAAAGATCCGGAAACGCTGCAGTGGACGCTCACCTTCGAGCGCGACATCGGCTGGAGCACGGGACTGCGCGCCAGCTATGTGGGCTCGAAGACCAGCGACATTATCGTCAGCCCGGACCTGAATCAGATCCGGCCGAACACGCAGGGCTACGCGGCCCTCGTCGACAGTCGTCCTTTCCCGGACTGGAACGTCGTCGCGTCCCGCGACAACGGGGCGCACTCGCGCTACGACGGGCTGCAGCTGGAGATCATCAAGCGCTTCTCCGACGGTCTGAGCCTCAACGCGTCGTACACGCGCGCGCGGCAGCTCTCGGACGCGGGCGGTCCGGTGCCGAACACGTATCCGTCCGAGAACGGCCCGAGTCTCCTCAACCGGTTCCGCAGTCCGGACGATGACTACGGTCCGATGCCGTTTACGCGGCGGCATCGTTTCATCACGACGTTCCTCTATCAGCTGCCGTTCGGCAAAGACCGCGCGTTCGGCAGCAGCGCCGGCCGCGGCCTCGATCTGCTGATCGGCGACTGGGACGTCACCGGCATCTGGCTGGCACAGGCTGGACCCGAGCTCACACCCTTCTTCACCGGCGGCGATCCGTCGGGAACCGGGGCAAACGTCCGCGGCTTCACGTCCACCGATCGGCCGGACCAGGTCGGCGATCCGTCGCTGTCGGATCCGACGCCGGATCGCTACTGGGATCGCAGCGCGTTCGTGATCCCCGCCAACAACATCGGCCGGTTCGGCAGCGCCCCGCTGGGCACGCTGATCGGGCCGGGCACGAACGTCTTCTCGATGACGATTGGCAAATCGTTTACGATTACCGGCCGTTCGCGGGTGCGCTTCGAGGCCGCGTTCTCGAACCTCTTCGACATCGAGAACCTCGGGTTCCCGAACCGCAACGTCGGGTCGGGATCGTTCGGCCGGATCACGAACACCCAGACCGTCGATCAGGCCAGCCCTCGGACGGTGCAGTTCTCGCTGCGCTACTCGTTCTGATGTGACGTCCATGCACGACGACCGTGACTCGCCCCGACAACAGGCCGGCGCCGACGCGCGCGAGCTGCGCGCGCTCGGCTACGCGCAGGAACTGTTTCGAACGATGGGAGGGTTTTCGAACTTCGCGATTTCCTTCTCGATCATTTCGATCCTGACCGGCGCGGTCACGCTGTACGAGCATGGGCTGGTGATGGGCGGGCCGGCGGAAATGGCCTTCGGCTGGCCCCTCGTCACGCTCTTCACGCTCGCGGTCGCGCTCAGCATGGCGGAGCTCGCCTCGTCGCTGCCGACCTCCGGCACGATGTATCACTGGGCCTCGCGTCTCGGCGGGAAGGGCTGGGGCTGGTTCACGGCGTGGTTCAACATCTGTCTCTTATACACATCTCCGAGCCCACGAGACGGTC
>JBKPRU010000272.1:0-12726 GCA_046734675.1 Acidobacteriota bacterium | reverse complement strand
CTGCCGGACCTCGCGCTGGAAGGTCGCGGCGCCGGCGAACTGGAACTCGGGGACGGTGGGCAGACGCCGCCCCTTCTCGATGCCGGAGACGACGCTCACGTTGCCGTTCAAGTCGGTGGACGTCAGGGTCGAGCGCATCTCGGAATCGTTGAAGCTGGTCGAGAGCGCGAAATCGAAGCTGCGCGTCGGCGTCGCTTCGAACTCGACCTCGAATCCCTGACTGCGGGCGCGCGGCACGTTGAAAATGAGGCGCGACGAGCAGGAGCCCGCCGTGACCGTCGCCTGCAGATCGTGGATGTCCATGTAGAAGCCGGACACGTTCAATGCGCCGTTGCCGTTCAGCACGCGCGCCTTGTAGCCCAGCTCGTAGTTCCACGCGGTCTCGTCCGTCCACGTCTCGCGTCCGCCGAAGGTGACGAGATCCTGCGGCGTGCACAGCGGCACGTTGAGCGGGTCGTTGATCCCGCCGAGGCGGAAGCCGCGCGAGACCTGCGCGTTCAGGTTTCCGCCGCTCGGCAGCTTCCAGGTCGCGATGACGCGCGGCGCGAGGTCGTTCGCGTCGGTCGAACCCGGCTGCGACACGAGCGACGTGCCGTTGTTGTCGTTCCCGAAGATGCCGTCGAAGATCTGTTCCTTGTCTTCACTGAACCGGTAGTAACGCAGGCCGGCGGTCACGCTGAAGTTGCTGTTGACCGCGAAGGTGCCTTCGCCAAACAGCGCGAACTGATTGAGCTTGTAGCCAAGGCTCGACCAGAACAGGCTGTCCTTCGGCGCGCGCAGCCCCTGCGTTGGAATGCCCGACAGATCCTGGAATCCCGCGACCGGCAGGTCCTGCCCGTAATCGCGATTCTGGTGGCTGTAGAACATCCCGGCAACCCACGGGAACTGCCCCTTCGGGCGCGCGAAGCGAAGTTCCTGCGTGACCGTCTTCGCGTTGGTCGCGTCATTGAGCGGCGCGTTCAACGTGTAGATGTTCTGGGGAAGGCCGATGCTGCCGCCGGTGATGCTCGCCGTCAAGGCGGTCGCATCCCGGATGACGAGCACGTCGCGGTCCGTGTACGACGTAATCGAGGTCAGCGCGACGTTGCCGAAGTCGTAGTCGACGTTGACGTCGCCGAGCACGAAGTCGTCGGTGAACTTCTCCTGGAGCTGCGTGAATTGCTGGCGTTCACCAAGCGTTACCGCCGGACGGGTGGTCGTAAACGGGTTCGCAAGGATGTTGTAGATGTCGATGCGGTTCCAGCCGTTCGTCGACACGCGCTGGTAGACGAGGCGTGGAGTGATCGAGAAATGCTCGTGCGGCTCGAACCGCACCGCCGCTCTGACGCCGCTGCGGAAGCCGTCGTTGACGCTCTTCTTGATGGTCAGGTTTGGTTGGACGGACTCCATGAAGCCGGGAATTCGCGTGTAGTACGACGCGACGCGCAACGCGGTCCTGCGGCCAAGCGGTACGTTGAACGCGATCTTTGCGTCACCGCCGCCATTGCCGCCGTTGACGAGGCTCCCGCCCAGTTCGGCGACGCCTCTCGTGAGGTTGAGCTCCGGCTGATTCGTGATGTAGCGAACGGTGCCGGACAGCGAGCCGGAGCCGAAGAGCGTGCCCTGCGGTCCGCGCAGCACCTCCACGCGGCTGACGTCGAACAGGTCCAGGTCCGGCGTGAACAGCGACAACGAGATCACCGATTCATCGAGATAGGTGCCGACCTGTTCCTTCACGCCCGGCTGATCGCGGACGATTTGTCCGGCCGACACGCCACGAATCGCCACCTGGCTCTGTCCGGGCCCGAGGTTCTGCACCGTGAAGCCGCCGACATTTGCGGCCACGCCCTCGATGTTGTCCACGCCGCGCGACCGGAGCACGTCTTCGGTTGGTGCGGCGACCGAGAACGGCACGTCGATGACGGCCAGCTCCCGTTTCATCGCCGTGACGGTCACTTCTTCACTCAGTTGCGGTTCGAGCGTGAACTCTACGCGGGTAGCCGCCCCCGCTCTGACTTCGACGGTCTGCGACGCGCGCCGGAAGCCGGTCAAGGCCACGGTCACGCTGTAGCTTCCCGGGGGGACGGTCAGCATATAGGTGCCGTCGGTGCCGCTCGTGGTCAACGTGGATGCGTTCGTCGACTGGTTCGAAGCCGTCACGATGACGCCCGGAACGGCGATGCCGAGCGCATCGCGAACGATTCCGGTGATGCTGCTGGTTTGGGCCTTCGCGACCGCCGGCGCGGGAAAGGAGAGGGCGACCAGCACCAACGCCGCCATCACGAGAGGCCACCGGGGGGACCGCATGCGTGCCTCCTTGGTGTGAGCTTCGCGGGCGGCATGTCTCGCGTGCCGCCACGCACCCGAACGACGCCGCTATACTCGCACACCGGTCGATATCCGAATGGGCAAAGTTGTCGTTATCGGCAGCACGAACACCGACATGACCGTCAGGGTGCCGCGGATCCCCGCACCCGGCGAGACGGTGCTCGGTCGCGACTTCCAGACGAGCGGCGGCGGCAAGGGCGCGAACCAGGCGGTCGCGGCGGCGCGCGCCGGCGGTCAGGTCGTGTTCGTCACCGCGCTGGGCCGGGACGATTTCGGCGACCGCGCGCTCGCCAGCTTCGCGCGGCAGGGCATCAGCGTCGAGCATGTACGCCGGGTCTCCGCGCCCTCGGGGGTTGCGCTGATCTTCGTGGACGACGCCGGGGAGAACAGCATCGCGGTAGCGTCGGGCGCCAACGGTGAGCTTCGTCCCGGGGACGTGGAAGAAATCGCCGCGACGTTCGGTCCGGACGACGTCGTGCTGCTGCAACTCGAGGTTCCGCTCGCGACGGTCGAGCACGCCGCTCGCGCCGCGACAATGCGGGGCGCGCGCGTCATCCTGAATCCAGCGCCGGCACAGTCGCTTCCCGATGCGCTGCTGTCCTCGGTCTCGCTGCTGACGCCCAACGAACTGGAAGCGGCGCAGCTGACCGGGCTTGCCGTTCGGGACGCCGAGTCGTGTGCGCGGGCGGCGGCGGCGCTGCACGCGCGCGGCGCGCGTGACCTCGTCATCACGCTGGGAAACCGCGGTGCGTTTGCGTCCGCGGCCGGCGGCGCCGAGCTCGTGCCGGCGTTCAGCGTCGGCGCCGTCGACACCACCGCCGCCGGCGACGTGTTCAACGGCGCGCTCGCCGTGGCCCTCGTCGAACGCCGCGCGCTGCGCGACGCGATTCGATTCGCGGGCGCCGCGGCCGCGCTCTCCGTCACCCGCGCCGGGGCTCAGGCCTCGGCGCCCGATCGATCGGAGATCGACGCGTTCCTGCGCGAGCGTGGGTAATATCACCGTCATGCGTCCAGTGAAATGCGGCCACAGCGAACTCACCTACACGGAGAGCTCGGAGAGGGCGGAGAGGACGGTCTGATGGGTTTTCTTCTAAACGGATGCCGACCTCTGGGTGCTCTCCGTCCTCTCCGTGTCCGTCAGCTCACAGGCGTCGCATTTGTGGCTGGGCTGCTGCTGGTTGGAGGGTGTACCGGGGGCCCCGCACAAACCGAGGCGCCCCGTATCGCGCTGATCATGAAGTCGCTCGCCAACGAGTTCTTCGTCACGATGGCCGACGGCGCGAAGGCGCACCAGGCGGCGAACCCGGACAAGTACGCGCTGATCGTCAATGGCATCCGCAATGAGAGCGACCTGGCGCAGCAGGTCGCGCTCGTCGAGCAGATGATAGCGCAGGGCGTGAAGGCGATCGTGATCGCCCCGGCCGACTCGCGCGCGCTCGTGCCGGTGCTGGCGAAAGCGCAGCGCGCCGGCATCGTGGTCGTGAACATCGACAACAAGCTCGACGAGCCCACGCTGCAGCAGACCGGCATCGACATCCCCTTCGTCGGGCCGGACAACCGCGCCGGCGCGCGCGCGGTCGGCGCGGTGCTCGCGAAGCGGCTGCAGAGCGGCGACGCGGTTGCGATCCTCGAGGGCATTCCCACCGCGTTCAACGCCGAGCAGCGGCGGCTCGGGTTCGAGGACGCGATGCGCGAAGCCGGCGTGAACGTCGTCAGCGTGCAGAGCGCGCACTGGGAGCAGGACGAGGCGAACACGATCGCGGCGGCCATGCTCCGCGAGCATCCGGATCTGAAGGCGATCCTTGCAAGCAACGACAGCATGGCGCTCGGCGCCGCGGCGGCGGTTCGTCAAGCCAACCGCAGCGGGCAGGTCCAGGTCGTCGGCTTCGACAACATCGCCGCCGTGCGCCAGCTCCTGCAGGACGGCCGTGTGCTGGCCACCGCCGATCAGCACGCGGACAAGCTCGCCGTGTTCGGTATCGAATACGCGCTGCGGATCCTCAAAGGGGACGCGCAGCCGAAGGACACGCAGACACCGGTCGATGTGGTCACTGGCGCGTCCCAATGAATGGCGGACCTGAGGTCGAACCCGTCCTGCGCGCCCGCGGCGTCACGAAGCGGTACGCGGCGCCCGTCTTGACCGACGTCGACTTCGACCTCCGCGCCGGCGAGATTCACGCGCTCATGGGAGCCAACGGCGCGGGCAAGTCCACGCTGTCCCGGATCATCTGCGGGTTGACGACGGCGGACGCGGGGTCGATGACGCTCGGGGGCGCCGCGTACGCGCCGCGCAGCCGGCGCGAGGCGCAGCGCGCCGGCGTGCAGATCGTGATGCAGGAGCTGAATCTCGTGCCGACGCTGAGCGTCGCCGAGAACCTCTTCCTGACCGACCTGCCCACCCGCTCAGGGTTCATCGCGTTCACATCGCTGTTGCGATCGTCGAAGGAGGCCCTCGCGTCCGTGGGCCTCGAGGGCGTGGACCCGCGGACGCCGGTCGGACGCCTCGGGATCGGGCAGCAGCAGCTCGTCGCGCTCGCGGCGGCGCTCGCGCATCCCTGCCGCGTGCTCGTGCTCGACGAGCCGACGGCAGCCCTCACGGACGCCGAGATCGAGCGCGCCTTCGCGCACCTGCAGCGGCTGCGCGCGGCGGGCACGGCCATCCTGTATATCAGCCACCGCATGGACGAGATTCGGCGCATCAGCGACCGCATCACCGTGCTGCGCGATGGCCGCGTCATCGATACGCGTGCATCCGCGAGCGCGACGATGGACGAGATCGTCCGGCTGATGGTGGGGGAGCGCGGCGTCGAGGCGCTGCACCACCGCGATCACGCACTTGGAGACGTGGCGTTGCGCGTCGAAGGGCTGACGCGCGGGTCGCGGCTGCGCGGCGTCACGTTCGAGGTCAGGAAAGGAGAGATTCTCGGCCTCGCGGGACTCGTGGGCGCCGGGCGGACCGAGACGCTGCGCGCGATCTTCGGCGCGGATCCCTCGGACGAGGGGCGCATCCATCGCGGGACCAGTGACGCGGTGGAGATCGATAGTCCCCGGGACGCCGTCCGCGCCGGGATCGGGATGATCCCCGAGGACCGGAAGGAGCAGGCATTGTTACTGACGCAGGGGGTGCGCACGAACATCAGCCTTGCTACGCTCTCGAGATTCGCGCGGCACGGCTGGATCGGGGAGGAGCGCGAGCGGGCCGCGGCGGAGGATCTTCGGATGCGCCTCGACGTGCGCAGCCACTCAATCGATCAAGCGGCCGCAGAGTTGAGCGGCGGCAACCAGCAGAAAGTCGTGATCGGCCGATGGCTGCTGCGCGACTGCGAGGTGCTGCTCTTCGACGAGCCGACGCGGGGGATCGACGTCGGCGCGAAGGTCGCGGTCTACAAGGTGCTGAACGAGCTGGCGGCGCGCGGCACGGCCATCGTCCTCGTCTCGAGTGAACTGCCCGAGCTGATGGCGTTGTGCGATCGCATCGCGGTGATGTCTGCCGGCCGTCTCGTCGCGACGTTCACGCGCGGCGCGTGGACCGAGGAAGCCATCGTCGCGGCGGCATTCAGCGAACATGCGGGCGCTCGTCGTCAACCGCCGGCAGAAAACCCCAACGCATGCTGAACCGGAAGCGCAGCGACCCGGTGGCGCGGCAGCGCTCGCATACCAGCGAGTTTGTCGGCCTTGCGATCGTGCTCGTGCTGCTCGTCGTACTTTTCAGCGTGCTCAGCGCACACTTCTTCAGCCGGATCACGTTCACGACGCTGGCCAATCAGATTCCGTCGCTGACGGTGATTGCCGTTGGCATGACGCTCGTCCTGATCGCAGGCGGCATCGATTTGTCCGTTGGATCCGTAATGGCGCTTGCCGCCGCGGTGCTTGCGGTCGCGCGCGTCGTCTGGGGATGGCCGCTGCCATTGGCGATGCTGTTGTGCGTCACGATTGGCCTCGTCGCCGGATTTCTGAACGGCGTGGTGACCGTGCGGTGGTCGGTGCCGTCCTTCATCGTGACGCTCGGGATGCTCGAGGTCGCGCGCGGCGGCGCGTATCTGGTGACCGGATCGCGTTCGGTGTTCGTCGGCGCAGCTGCAGGAACGGTGGGCACGCCGCTGCCGGTGATCGGGGTGTCGCCCGCCTTCCTCGTGGCGCTGCTCGTCGTCGCGGCCGGGCAGGTCCTGCTCTCGCGGACTGTGCCGGGCCGCTACGTTGTCGCGATCGGTACTAACGCGGAAGCCGTGAGGTTATCCGGCATCGATCCGCGCCCGGTCATCGTGTTCGTGTTCGCGCTCTCGGGCGCGCTGGCCGGGCTGGCCGGTCTCTTTCACGTCGCGTACCTCGAGTCCGCCGATCCGAACAGCGGCATCGGTCTCGAGCTCTCCGCGATTGCCGCGGTGGTCATCGGCGGCACCAGCCTGATGGGCGGGCGCGGATCCGTCGTCAGCAGCTTTCTTGGCGTCCTCATCATTGCGGTGCTGCAGACCGGACTGGCGCAGATCGGCGCCAGCGAACCGGTGAAACGCATCGTCACCGGCGGCGTGATCGTAGCGGCCGTCATCCTCGACGCATATCGGCGGCGGCTGCGCCGCGGCAGCGAGCGCGAGTAAGCGACCGCGTGGTAACGTGCACCCCGCTATGACCTGTGCTGCCCGCGTTGGCCCGCGTTTCACGCTCCTCGGCGCTGTCGTCGTCGCGATGATCGCGCTGCTGCCGTCATCGACGATCACCTCGGCGGCGCCTGCTGCGCAGCCCCGCGTCCGCATTTCACGCGACGTGCTGCGCGACAAGATCAAAGGTGGATGGGCAGCGCAGACGATTGGCGTCACCTTTGGCGGCCCCACTGAATTCCGTTACCGCGGCACGATGATCGAGGACTACACGCCGATTGCGTGGTACGACGGTCTGCTGAAGGAGACGTTCGAGAAGTCGATGGGCCTCTACGACGACATCTACGTCGACCTGACATTCGTCAACGTGATCGAGCAGCACGGAGCGGATGCACCCGCGGAGCGCTTCGCGGACGCCTTTGCACGCGCGGGGTATCAGTTGTGGCACGCCAACCAGATGGCGCGCTACAACCTGCTGCAAGGCCTCAAGGCACCGGCATCCGGCGACTGGCGGAACAATCCCGACGCAGACGACATCGACTTCCAGATCGAATCCGACTTCATCGGCCTGATGACGCCGGGCATGCCCGCGGCGGCGGCGGCGATCGCCGATCGCGTCGGCCACATCATGAACTCGGGCGACGGCTGGTACGGCGGCGTCTACGTGTCGACGATGTACTCGCTCGCGTTCGTATCGCGTGACGTGAACTACGTCGTCACCGAGGCGCTGAAAGCGATTCCCGCAGGGACGCGCTTCCACCAGACCATCAGCGCGGTGATCGACCTGCACAAGAAATATCCCGAAGACTGGAAGCGCGCGTGGTTCGAGATCCAGAAGGCGTGGGCGGAGGATGTGGGCTGCGTCGACGGGGTCTTCTCGGCATTCAACATCGATGCACGTCTGAACGCCGCGTATGTCGTGCTGGGGCTGCTCTACGGCGGCGGCGACATGACGCGCACCATCTCGATTGCGACGCGCGCGGGCCAGGATTCCGACTGTAATCCGTCGACGGCGGCGGGCGTCCTCGGCGCGATCATCGGCTATTCGAAGATTCCGGCCTACTGGAAACAGGGGCTCGCCGATGTCGAGCCGTTGAAGTTTCAGTATGCGGGCCTGTCGCTGAACGATGCCTACGATCTCTCGTTCAAGCAGGCGCTCGATCTGATTCGGAAGAACGGCGGGCAGATCACCGACGATGGCGTCGAGATCGCGGTGCAGCCGGTCGCGCCGGTGCGCGTCGAGCAGAATTTCGAAGCCCACTTCCCGGTCGCCGATCTACCGCTGCACCGTCGCATCACCGACGAGACGACGTTCACGTTCGAAGGGATCGGATTCGCCGTCCAGGGAAGCGCCCGCAGCGAGAACGGCAAGGACCAGGTGATCACTGCAGATCTCTTCATCGACGACCGGATGATGGAGACCGTGCAACTGCCGACCAACTTCACGCGGCGACGGTTTACGCCTGTCTGGAAGTATGGTCTCGCCGACGGGAAGCACACGGTGCGGCTGAAGATTCGGAATCCGACGCCGGACGCGACGCTCGGACTCGAACGCGCGATCATCTACGGCAGCAAGCCGGCCCGCCCACCGGTGTAATCACGTTTCGCCGGGTCTAAAGACCCGCCTACCTGGAACTAACGTCGCGCGCCGATCACCGGTGTAATCACGTGTCACCGGGTCTAAAGACCCGGCCTACGTGGAACTAACGTCACGCGCCGATCACCGGTGTCACGGAGGGCGGGTCTTCAGACCCGCCTCAGTGGACAGCCAGAGCGGTCGACCTCAACAGGCGCCGCGGCAGACACAAGTCACTCGCGCTGGAGACTTATTCTTCGATGTCTCCGAATTGCTGGAGAAATCGACGCTCCCGGTCTGCGCGCGGCTTGCAGTTCTGTAAGGTATGCGCCCCCAACTCAAAACGCTCTTCACCGCGTTGCTCACGCTGATCGTGGCTGTGGGCATCGGCCTGACGCGTCCGCCGGCGGCATCGCAGGCGGTCGCTCCCAGCCCTGTCGCGATTGGGGATCACCTCGCCGGCGCCTTCGGTGACGCCAGCGGACATTCGGCGCAGTCCCATCTCGTCTACGCGGTCAACTCGCGCGTCTGGTGGCTGTTCACGCTGACGTCGACGGGCGACGCCGAAGGGGGCTCGAACCACATCGTGAAAGCGTTCCGGTCGTCGGGGCCGGACCTCGCGACCGCGACGTGGATCGCCGCCTCCGACAGTCCGCCCGCCGCGGCGGGCACGCCGAACGGCTTTCTCGGCGGCGGCCGCGCGCTCGGCGTTGCCTACATCAACAACAGCCCCGTCGACGTCATTCATGCCGACATCAGCATGGCGTTCGACGGCCAGGACGGCCGCACCGGCCACATTCGCGCGGTCGTGAGCGGCACGACGATCACCTGGTCGTCGTGGAATTACTTCGACGAGCCCGCGGCAACGTGGACGCTTCCGCGCGGCAACGCCGTCGGCGTCTCGAGCGGTAAGTTCATCCACACGGCCGGCCCGATCCTGCAACAGGAAGTGGACGCCAACGCACGCAAGTCGGCGAACGCCGACACCGGCGCGGCCTGGACGAGCGGGTTTTCCGCCCCCGTCGTCATCGACAACTCGATGACGAACCAGGCGAACGCGCTGGCGCTCGCGCCGCTTGCGAACGACGTGATGCTGGCGGTCTACGACAACGGCCAGGACACCGAGCCGTTCCTCACCAACCTCCGCTACAAGCGGTCGAACGCCGGCGGCGTCTGGAGCGGCGTCGTCGTCGGCTCGCAGCTCGGAGGCGACGGCAACGTGTTCGCCTCGGACGCGAGGATCAATCAGAACGACTGGGCGCTCGTCGGCGTCTCGACGAGTCGAATCCACGCGTTCCGTCGCAAGGCGAACGGGACCGGCCTCGATGCGGCCACCTACAGCGCGGCGACGAACTCGTGGTCGCCCCTTTCCCCGGCGCCACCGCTTTTTATCGCATCGCAAGCGGCGAAATCGGGCGCCGGAGTGTTTGGCGCTACCGACGGGACGGGCGTCTGGGTCTGCGTCGTCAACACCGATCTCGCGAACTCGATCCTGTGCACGTCTTTCGACGGCAGCGCCTGGACGGCCTGGGCCGCGGTGCCCGGCACGGACATCGGCGCTCAGACGCGCAACTACCTGTCGGGATCGCCGCGCGTCGGTAACAACCAGCTCGGGCTCGTGTGGACCGAAGGGACGACGCTGTTCGACATCGTGACGACGACCCTGTCATTGGTGGCGGCGCCCCCGCCGCCGCCCCAGCCACAGACGCCGGTGATTACATGGCCGGCGCCGCAGCGGATCGTGGCAGGCACGCCGCTCGGCCCCACGCAGCTGAATGCGACCGCGAACACAGGCGGCACGTTCGTGTACTCGCCGCCCGCCGGCACCGTGCTGGCGAGTGGACTCGATCAGCCGCTCTCGGTCGCCTTCACGCCGTTCGACACGACCGCGTTCACGACCGCGTCCGCGAGCGTCACGATTGACGTCGTCAACGTCGTGCCGAACGTGATCGGGCTGACGCGCACCGCTGCGGCGTCCGCGATCGCCGCCGCCGGCCTCACGCCTGGAACGGAAGCGCAGGCCGCGAGTGCCACGGTACCGGCCGGGTCCGTCATCGATCAGAAACCTGTAGGCGGGACAGAGGTTCTGGCGAACTCGCCGGTCAGCCTGCTCGTGTCGTCAGGTCCCGAGGTGGTGCCGCCGGCACCGCACGGCGCGATCAGCATCGACTTCGCCGGCACGAGCACCGCGTTGATGACGCCGTCAGAGACTGCCGGCGTCGTGGCGAAGGCAAACTGGAATAACGCGACGGGCGCTGCCAGCAGCGCGGCGCTGCCGCTCGTGGACGAGAGCGGCGCGACCACGACGGCGACGGTGGCGTGGTCATCGAGCGGCGGCTGGACGCTGCCCATTGTCGATGCCCCGGGCGATCGCCGGTTCATGAGGGGGTATCTCGACACGACCAGCACGTCGACGACGACCGTGACGGTGTTCGGGCTGGCGCCGAACACCTACGACGTCTACGTCTACGCGGATGGCGACAACCGTATCTACGATCGTTCGGCTGATTACGCCATCAGTGGTTTCGGCATCACGCCGTCCACGATCACGTTGATGGACGTGGCCGGCACGAATTTCGACGCGACGTTCACGCGGGCGGACAACTCGCGCGGCAACTACGTGCGATTCACGATCACCGCCACAGGCTTCACCCTGACGGCCACGCCGAACACGCCGTCGACGGGAACACGGCGGGCGCCGGTGAATGGCATTCAGATCGTGCCGGCGACCGCGGCGCCGGTGCCGGCGCCGCAGCGGCCGAACATCGGCATCAAGTTCGTCGGCACGAACACGATGGTGATGACCGCCGCGGAGATGGCAGGCGTCGTGCCTGCGGCACACTGGAACAACGCCCAGGGCGCGACGCGCACGTCGCCGCTGGCGCTCGTCGATGACGCCGGTCAGGCGACGGCCGCCACGCTCACGTGGGCGGCCAACAGCGGCTGGATGACGCCGATCGCCGACGCACCCGGCAACTCACGTCTGATGAAGGGATATCTCGATACGTCAGGCACGAGCGTGACGAGCGTGACGGTGGCCGGACTCCCGACGGGCGCCTACGACGTGTACGTCTACATCGACGGGGACAACCGTGAGTTCACGCGCACGGCGGCTTATCGGCTGAGCGGCGCCGGTCTCTCGCCCATGACGATGATGGTGGCCGATCCGGCGAGCACGAACTTCTCCGGCGCGTTCGTCGAAGCCACGCCGGAGAGCGGGACGGGGAATTACGTGAGGTTCCGGATCGACGCAAACGGGTTCACGTTGACGGCGACGCCGGTCTCGGGCACGAACGCGACGCTGCGTGCGCCGATCAACGCGATCCAGATTGTCAAAGCCGCGCAGTGATCCCGGCGATGTGCGTTCCAGGAGGCGGGTCTCGAGTGGCCCGCCCTACTTCGCCTTTCGTGGATCACACTGATTCGGGCCGGAGTCCGTCGCGTTCCACACGCAGGCGGACCCTTCCTTCTTGAAGCGCCCCTTCGTTGGCTTGCACTGGTCCGCGCCGGTTTCTTTGGCGGCCCAGACGCAGGCGCCTCCTTCTTCTTTGAACCGCCCCGCGGTTACCGGCGTGCACTGGTTCGGCCCAGAGTCGGTTGCGTCCCACACGCAGCGATCGCCCTGTTTCTTGTAGCGGCCGTCCGCGCCGGGAAACGATCCGGCCGCGACGGCGCCAATCAGCACGAATACTGGAATCGTCACGCGCATCAGTAAACGTCGCATCTCGACAATCTCCGCACGGTCGCAGGATGCCGCGCGAGATTATACGCGCCCCGGCTGATACCGATCATTCCTCCCGCGCGACGTAGTCGCGCAGGCGCGTGATCGCGTGGTCCCACTGATCGGAGATGTGATCGAGGCAGCGGCGCGCGCGCTCGAGACGCCTGGTCTCGAGCTGCCACACGCGCTCCCGTCCCTCGCGCGCGCTGTGCACGAGACCCGCGTGCCGCAAGGTCTCCAGATGCTTCGTGACCGCCTGGCGCGTCACGCCCGCCCCATCGCTCAACTTCGTAATCGAGAGCGGTCCTTCGCTGCACAGGCGCGCCACCAGCGACAGCCGCGTCGGCTCGCCAAGCGCGGCGAATATCGGCGCCGCCTCGGTGAACGTCGCGGTCGCAGCGCTACGACGCCGAAACGGCCTCGCCATTGATGCAACCTCCAGGTTGCTCGATGCTATGACGCGACCCTATCAAATGCAACCGTATGGTTGCAGGATCGGTGTTTGTCCGTATAGCAAAGGATGTATT
>JBKPRU010000271.1:0-7476 GCA_046734675.1 Acidobacteriota bacterium | reverse complement strand
CGTCCATGCTCATCTCCCCCACGCGCGCGCGCCGCTGAGCAGCGTCTCCACACCCGTCATACGAAGCGAAGCAGCGTGTGCATCCACGCGCCGAGCTGGTGGGCGACGGCCAGAAACAGCGCCTCGTAATCGCGTTGCGCCACCGTCGTCGCCACGTCCGCAGGGCGCGTGAGAACGAGCCACATGATGGCGCTTGCGGCCATCGTTGTCGCGGTGCCGACCAGGGCGTTCAGTTGAAGGGCAACTCTGGCGCTCATGTCCGATGTCCTTACAGCGTGAGAATACGCAGGGGCCGGACGGCCCGCCTTCGGTTTCCGGCGAATACCGCCCGTCGGGCGGCCAATGACGCCGAAGCGCTCATTGGCGAATGGCGAGTCGCGAACGGCGAGTCGCGAAGGGCGAGGCGTGACGGCACGTAGGCCGGGTCTTCAGACCCGGCGACACGAGACGCAGTGATAAAATCGCGGCCTCATGTACAAGTTGCACCGCACTGTTCCGTTGGCCGTCGCGGGTCTGCTCGCCATCGCGCAATTCGTCGTCGCCGGTCCGCTGCAGGACGACTTGAAAGCGCGCCGCGCACGCGCCATCGAGAAACTCGGCCCCGACAGCGTCGCGATCTTCTGGAGCGCGCCCAGCCGCGTCTACTCCACCGATGTCGACTACGAGTATCGGCAGGAGAGCAACCTGCTGTACCTCACCGGCATCGACCAGGAAGACACCATCCTCGTGCTGATGCCCGGGAATCGCACCAAACGAGAGGTCCTCTTCGTGCGTGAAGCGGACGCGCGACGCGAGCACTGGAACGGGCACAGCCTCACGCCGTCGGAAGCGGCGGCCGCAAGCGGCATCGAGACCGTGCTGACCGCGAACCAGTTCGAACCGTTCGTCGCGAGCGTGCTGGCCGGCCAGGCGCCGCCGCCGCTCGGGCAACGCGAGGAGGGCCAGGCATTCTTCGACGCGCTCAACCAGGGACGGGCGAAGCTCGCGCTGCTGCTCGAGCCGCAGCGCACGTTGAGCGACCCATCGGGGCCGAACCGTCAGTTCGCCGCGCGCATGCGCGATCGATTCTTCGGGTTCGAGGTGAAGGACGCGACGCCCGTCCTCGGCGAGCTGCGGCAGATCAAGACGCCGTACGAACAGCAGATCCTGCGCAAGAGCGTCCTCATCTCGAGTGACGCGCACAAAGCGGGGATGCGGGCGGCCGCGCCCGAGAAATGGGAATACGAGGTCGAAGCCGCGATCGAAGAGGTGTATCTCAGGAACGGCGCGATGAGCTGGGGCTATCCGTCCATCGTCGGCAGCGGTCCGAACGCGACGATCCTGCATTACCAGAAATCCAGCCGCCAGATGCACGACGGCGATCTGCTGCTCGTCGATGCGGCCGGCAACTACCAGGGCTTGACTGGCGACATCACGCGCACGTATCCGGTGAACGGACACTTCACGGCGCTTCAACGCGACATTTATCAGATCGTGTTTGCCGCCCAGGAAGCCGGCATCAAGGCCGCGAAGGCGGGCGCTCACTCTCAGGACATCCAGAACGCGTGCGACGAGGTCCTGCGCGCCGGACTCGTGAAGCTTGGACTGGTCACCGAACCGGCCGGCACGCAGTTCAAGATCTGGGCGACGCACGGCGTGTCGCACTGGATTGGCTACGACGTGCACGACGTCGGGTCGCGCACCGCCCCGCTCGCGCCCGGGATGACGTTCACGATCGAGCCGGGCATCTACATCCGCGAACAGGCGCTCGCGGATCTGCCGAAGACGCCGGAGAACGCGGCGTTCATCGAGAAAGTGCGACCGATCGTCGAGCGCTACAAGAACATCGGCGTGCGAATCGAGGACTCGTTCCTGCTGACCGAAAAGGGCGTCGACAACCTGTCCTCGAGTGTCCCGCGCACACTCGAGGATGTCGAACGGTTCATGGCGGCGAAAGGATCGCGGTAAGCTTACTTTTCGGGAAGGCCGGCTTCACGCCGCGCCTTCTCGAGCGCGGCAAGCGCTTCCATCACTTCCTTCCGCGCCGCTTCGCGCTCGTGCTCTTCCCGCGCGTCGCGGAACTTGCGGATGGCCTGCTTGAGCGCCCACTGCTCGGCGAGCGTGAGGCCGACTTCGGCCAGCAGGTGACCCCCGGTGAATCCGCCGTATGGACGTGCCTCGGGCGGCGTCACCATGTCCAGGAATTCCTGGTGCGTCATCCCGCCGTATGGCGTCGGCCCGATCCAGAATTTCTCGCCGAGGATGTCTTCGAGCGTCGGCTTGCGGCCAAACACCTCGAGCCGGAACACCGGCGTCTGCTCTTTCAACTGAATCGGCGCGGGCTTCGACAGCGCGCGCTGGATGCGGTCCAGGGACACCGGCAGCTCCGCCGAGGACGATGTGGACGGCGCGGGCGTTGGCGCGGGTGAAGAGGCTCCAGACTGTGTCGGCGCCGCGGCGGTTTGCTGAGCCGCGCTGAGCACGATCGCGAGCAGAAGAGCCGCCGGCATATCCGTTAGACGACGCAAGGAACGATCCGGCTTCGCGCTGTTCAGGCGTGGGATCGTTCGTGTTCGCCCCCGAACAGATCGGCGCGGCCGCCCGTTCCGCCCATTATGCGTCAAAGCCCTCTGCGCGTGCGAGTTACCGGTGCCGGCGCGGGCGGCACGCGGATCGCTCCTGCCCGGGACGCTGTGACATTTCTCACGACCGACCTCCGCTTCGCGCTTCGTCTCCTCCGCAAGACGCCCGCGTTCACGACCGTCGCGATCGCCACACTGGCGCTCGGCATCGGCGCGAACGCCGCGATCTTCAGTCTCGTCAATGCCGCACTGCTGAATCCGCTGCCCTTTCCGGCCGCGGATCGGCTGGTCGTCCTGTCCGAGACCGTGCAGCGCGACACCGTCGAGCGCCGCGCCCTGTCGATTCCCGACTTCCGCGATTATCGCGATCGCACGACGTCGTTCGATGCCGTTGCCGCGTGGTCCAGCGAGAAGCTGACGCTCTCGTCGCCTGACGCGCCCGCGCGGCAGGTCGAGGGCGAGCTCGTCTCGGCGCCGTACTTCGAGCTGCTCGGCGTCTCGCCGATCGCCGGGCGCACGTTCACCAGGGCGGAGGACGAGACGCGCGACACCCATCCGCTCGCGGTCATTTCTCACGCGTTCTGGCAGCGGCAGTTCGGCGGCGACCCATCAGCGATCGGCCAATCGCTCCGCCTCAACGACCGCGCCTTTACCGTCATCGGCGTGCTGCCCCCGTCGTTCAAGGGCCTCGACGACGACACGGATGTGTGGGTGCCGATGGGGATGCTGGGGGTGATCGAGTCGCCGCGCTTCCACGATCAGCGCGGCGCCCGCTGGCTCGACGCGATCGGTCGCATCAAGTCCGGCGTCTCGTACGAGCAGGCGGCGGCCGACGTCGCCACCGTCGGTCGGCAACTCGAACAGACCTATCCCGACTCGAACACGCGCTACAGCGCCGCAATCTTCAGCCTGAAGGCGGAGACGGTCGGCCGCCTGCAGCCACTGCTGCTGACGATGCTGGGCGCCGTCGGGTTCGTGCTGCTCATCGCGTGCGTGAACCTCGCGAACCTGCTGCTCGCGCGCGCGACCACGCGTCAGCGCGAGACCGCCATCCGCGCGGCGCTCGGCGCCGGACGCGCGCGTCTCATGCGCCAGTTCATCGCCGAGGGGTTGCTGCTGAGCACAATCGGCGCGGCCGCTGGGATCCTGCTCGCGATGTGGTCGATCGACGCGCTCGTCGCGCTGACGCCCGCGGGACTGCCCAGCTTCGTCCATCCGCGGATCGATCTGCGCGTGCTGCTGTTCCTGATCGCCACGACCGGCGCCGCTGGTCTGCTGCTCGGGGTGCTGCCAGCGATCCAGGGGTCGCGCGCGGATCTCGGCGACGCGCTGAAACAGGGCGCGCGCGGCTCCGCCGGCGGGACGCGATCACGAACGCGATCAGCGCTCGTCGTCGCCGAGGTCGCGCTGTCGCTGCTGCTGCTCGTCGGCGCCGGGCTGATGGTGCGCACGTTCGTCAACCTGCAGAAGATCGACGTCGGTTTCCGCCCCGAGCAGGCGGTGACGCTCAGGCTGTCGCTGCCGCAGAAGTACACGCCGGAGGCGCTCCCACAGGCCGCCGAAAGTCTGCTCGCGCGCGTGGCGGCGGTGCCGGGCGTCCGCGCCGCCGCATTCGGCAGCGACGCGCCGTTCAACGGCAGCTCGAGCGCGACGATCGTCACGCTCGATGGCATGTCGCCGGCCGAAATCGAACGCGGCATTCGCGTCTATCGGCACGCCGTGACACCCGGGTTCTTCGCCGCCCTCGGCGTGCCGCTGCTGAAGGGGCGCGACTTCACGTCGCATGACGCGCGCGGCACGCAACCGGTCGCCATCGTCACGCGCCGGTTTGCGGCGAAGGCGTGGCCGAACGCCGATCCCATCGGCCGCCGCGTGAGCATCGGCCGCGGCGCCCAGTCCACGTGGATTACGGTCGTCGGTGTGACCGGCGACCTGCGCTACCGATCGTTGACCGTCGATCCCTCACTCAATCCCGAGGATCCGGACCTCTTCTTTCCGTACGCGCAACGCGCGGATCGGAGCCTGGCGCTGGTCGCGAGCACGGACGCGGCGCCGTCTGCGCTCGTGGCGTCGCTGCGCGCCGCGATCCAGCAGTTCGATCGCGACATCCCGACGTTCGCCGAACGGCCGATTGCCGGCTTCATCGACGATCGCATGGCGCCGTTCCGCATGAGCGCCGGCGTCATGTCGCTCTTCGGCATCGTTGCATTGCTGCTCGCCGGGATCGGCGTGTATGGTGTCATCAATTATTCGGTCTCGCAGCGGCGGCAGGAGCTCGGCGTCCGGGTTGCGCTGGGCGCCACTCGCGGGGAGATTTATCGACTCGTGCTCACCGACGCGATGAAGCTGACCGCGGCCGGCCTTGCGCTTGGGGTCATCGCGACGCTCCCAGCGGCACGACTCATTGCGAAGCTGCTCTACGGCGTCACGCCAGGGGACCCGGCAACGTATGGGGCGATCGTCGCGCTGCTGCTTGGTGTGGGGATAGCGGCGACGTTGCTGCCGGCGCGGCGCGCGGCCAGGGTGGATCCGGTGATCGCGCTGCGCGCGGAGTAGGTTCTATGCGAGGACTGTGGCAGGACGTGCGGTATGCAGGGCGGGTGATGGCGAAGACGCGCGGGTTGACGCTCGTCGCGATCGTCACGCTCGCGCTCGGCATCGGCGCCAACACCGCGATCTTCAGCGTCATCAACGCGCTGCTGCTTCGGCCGCTCCCCTACGCCGAACCGGAGCGGCTGGTGATGGTGTGGCAGGACTTGCGCGCGCGCGGCGGGCCGGCCACCGAGTGGACCGGGCCGGCGCAGCACTTCGAGTGGCGATCGCTGAACGACGTGTTCGACAGCGTGACGTCGGTGCGCGGCTGGAACGCGAGCCTGGGCGGTGGTGAGCTGCCGGAAGCGCTCCTCGGGGAGCACACGACGTTCGAGTACTTCGACGTGCTCGGCGTCCGCCCCGAGATCGGCCGCGTCTTCCGCCAGAGCGACGACATCCCCAATGCGCCGCGCGTCGTCGTGCTGAGCCACGGCGTGTGGATGCAGCGATTCGGCGGCGATCGATCGGTCATCGGCACGGTCGTGCCCATCAACGGCGAGAACCACGAGATCATCGGCGTGATGCCGGCCGCGTTCCGCTCGGCCTACGTCACGAACGCGGCGATGTGGCGGCCGATGCGGCTCAATCCTGTCAACCCCACGCGGAACGCGGCCGTCTTTCACACCATCGGCCGGCTGAAGCACGGGCTCACGCTCGCTCAGGCCAGGGCTGCGCTCGCGACCTTCGCGAAACAGAACGAACACACGTACCCGGACAGCGATGTCGGCAAGGGCATCAACCCGGTGCCGCTCCAGGAGCAGCAGGTCGGGAACATGCGGCTCGCGCTGCTCGTGCTGCTCGGGGCGGTCGGCTTCGTGCTGCTCATCGCCTGCGTGAACATCGCGAACCTGCTGCTCGCCCGCGCCTCGGGACGCCTGCGTGAGATCGCGGTGCGGCGCGCGCTTGGCGCCGATCGCCTGCGCATCGTGCGGCAACTCCTGACCGAGAGCGTGATCCTCGCGCTCGCCGGCGGCGCGCTTGGCGTGCTCGCGGGCGTGTGGGGCGTGTCCGCGCTCAAGGCAATGGCGCCGGACGGCACGCCGCGCATCGAGGAGGTCGGGATCGATCCCGTCGTGCTCGCGTTTGCGGCGGGGCTCTCGATCCTGACGGGACTGCTCTTCGGCGTCGTCCCGGCGTGGCAGGCGGCCCGCGATCACGTGACGACCGCCTTGAAGCAGGGCGGACGCGGCCAGGCGGGCGACGGCGGCGGACGGGCGCGGCGGGTGCTCGTCGTCGCGGAGCTCGCGCTCGCGTTGATGCTGCTCGTCGGCGGCGGACTTCTCATCCGCACGTTCCTCGCGCTGCAGCACGCGGACCTCGGGTTCAATCCCGATCGCGTGCTCGCCGGCTTCGTCCTGCCGCCGCCGGTCACCTACAAGACCGAGGCGCAGCGCCGCACGTTCTACGACGCGGTGCTCGAGCGCACCGCCGCCCTCCCTGGCGTCACGCACGCGTCGCTCTCGTCGGTCATCCCGCTCAGCGGCGACAGCGACATGAACTTCGACATCGAGGGACGCCCGGCGCCGCGCACCGACGCCGAGCAGCTGACGGTCTGGTATCGCATCGTCAGCGCGAACTATTTCAGCGCGATGGAGATTCCGCTCAGGCGCGGACGGTTGTTCGCGGCGCGCGAGATGACGCCGCTCGTCGTCATCAACGAGACGATGGCGAAGAAGCACTGGCGCGGCGACGATCCGATCGGCCGGCGCATCCGCTTCTCGGCCGACGGACCGTGGTTCACGATCAGCGGCATCGTCGCCGACGTGCAGGTCCGCGGCGCGCGCGGCGCGACGGTCGACGAGGTGTACATCCCGTACTGGCTGATGCCGGAGGTCGGCATCAACGTCGTGCTGAAGACGGCCGCGGATCCGGCGCTGCTCGCGGAGCCGCTGAAGCGCGCCGTGAAAGAGATCGATCCGACGATCGCGGTCGCCGGGATCGCCACGATGGATCGGACGATCGCGGACGCGAACGGCGCGTCGCGCTTCTACGCGACGCTGGTCGCCCTGTTCGCTGCGCTCGCGCTCGTGCTCGCGGCGGTCGGGATCTACGGCGTCATGTCGTACGCGGTCGCGCAGCGCTCGCAGGAGATCGGCGTGCGGCTCGCGCTCGGCGCCGCGGAGCGCCAGATCTTCTCGCTGGTCGTCGGCGACACGCTGAAACTGGCGGCTGCGGGCCTCGGGTTCGGCATCCTCGGCGCGATGGTCGTGGGATGGACGCTCCGAAACCTACTATTCGGCGTGGGCGGCGCTGACCCGTGGACCCTCGGCGGCACCGCGGCTATTCTGCTGCTCGTGGCCTTGATCGCGTCGTATGTGCCGGC
>JBKPRU010000270.1:0-7509 GCA_046734675.1 Acidobacteriota bacterium | reverse complement strand
GGATCCGACAGGGACGCGCATTCACCGACGCCGAACGCGCCACCGACCGACCGTCCCCTGCCGTCGTCTCCCCCTCGACAGCGGCGCGGCTGTGGCCGAATGAAAACGCGCTCGGCAAGCGCTTCGGCCGCGGCCTCGCCGGCGAGCAGGGGTTCGAGGTGGTCGGCATCGCCGACGAGGCAAGAACCACGAACATCGACCGCGTGCCGCCGCTGATGGTCTACGCGCCCTACTGGTGGCGCAGCCGCGCGTCGACGTCGCTGCTGATCAAGACGACGGTCGAACCCGCGGCGCTGATGCCGGCGGTGCGCAGGACGATCGCCGCGATCGATCCGGAGATCGCCGTCGGCGACGTGCGGACGCTCGATCAGGTCGTCGACACCGCGCTCGCACCGCGGCGCTACCAGATGCGGCTGTTCATCGCGTTCGGGCTCGTCGCGCTGGTGATTGCCGTGCTTGGCGTCTATGCGGTGACGTCCTACGGCGTCTCGCGGCGCCGCCGCGAGATCAATATCCGCGTCGCGCTCGGGGCGCGCACCCACCAGGTGCTGTCGATGGTGTTTCGGCAGAGCGCCGCGCCGATCGTCGTGGGCCTCGCGGCCGGTGTCGCGGGCGCAGTGGCGACCGGCGGCCTGGTGGCGAGCCTGCTGTTCGGCATCGAGCCGCGCGATCCCGCCGTCATCGGCAGCGTTGCCGCGGTCGTCGGCTCGGTTGGTTTGATCGCGTGCGTTGCGGCGGCGCGTCGCGGACTGGTGATCGATCCGTCGGCGGCGCTGCGGGAAGAGTGAGACCTATTTACCGCGATCTCCCCGCGCTCCCCGTGGACGTCAGGTCCCCGGATGTTGGTACTGGCTACAACTGCGGCTACTCAGGCGTCGTCAGCAGACACGGGCTTGGGGCGACGGGGGTCAGACCGCGTCAGAAGCGGTAGCGCGCCGACACCTGGAGCGTCCGCGGACGGCTTGCGACGTTGGCGCGCCCGAAGTAGGGCGAGCTCAGGACCCCGATGTACGACACCAGGTTCGTACGATTGAACACATTGAAGACGTCGAGATTGATTTCGACGTTCTCGACGTATTCGCGCTTCCGCGATTCGGGATCGGCGGAGTGGGGTCTCAGCATCCTGAACACCTTCGTCGCGCGCAGATCGACCTGCGCGAAGCCGGGTCCCTGTCCGGTGTTCCGCGTCACGCCAGCCGGCCGATCGTTGCCGACGAGATCCCCGTTGTCATCCGAGCCGGTGATGATGTTGAAGGGCGCGCCGCTCAGCAGGCTGATCACCGTGCCGAGACGCACGCCCGCGTCGTTGAATTCATACACGCCGGTGGTGGTAAACCGGTGGCGGCGATCGAAATCGGATCGGCCGTGCTCCGCCTCGAGATCGCCATCGTCAGCGGGAAGGTCGAATACACCCGACGTGTCGTCGGTCGAACGCGACAGCATGTACCTGACCGTGCCCTTGAACTGCGAGATGCGGCCGCGGAACGTCAAGTTCAGCGCATCGCTGCGCAGCGAGCCGGTCGATTCGATGCGATACGTCCGCGTGCCCGCCGCGGCCGAGGCCCCGACGTTGCGCGCACGAAAAAGGTGGGATCCGCTGAGCGTCAGGTATTCAGCGGAGATCATCGCCTTCCTCCACAGCGGACGCTCGACGGAGATGCTGGCCTGCAGCGTAGAGGGGGACTGGAGCCGATCGTCGAACCGCCAGACGCTGGACAACACGTCTCCCCGCGGCGCGGTGCTCGAGTCGATAGCGGTTGGATTCGCGACGACCACTTCGCGGATGCCGCCGTCGAACAGGCGCACGCGCCCGATCGCCGACGTCGGCAGATCGTCGTAAAAGACGCCGACGCCGCCGCGAACGATCGTGCGTCCACCGCCGGGCGCGAACGCCACTGACAGCCTCGGCGCGATGTTGTTCACGTCGTCAAGGGTGGACTGCCAGCTGTAGCGCACGCCCGCCGCCACGCTCAGGTGTGCGGCCGGACGAAGGTCGACTTCGGCGAACCCGGAGCCGTTCGATGCCACGAACGACGTTGCGGGATCCCCTTCGTTGATGCGAAACAGGAAGGGACGTGCCTGGGTATAGTCGTCCAGGCTCGCAAATTCGTAGACACCGCCGAAGTTCGACCCGTCACGAATATCGTTCCACGCCGCTTTCAGCCGGCCGCCGACGCGCAGCACGCGCTTCCCGATGGTGAGCGTCGTGATGTTCTGCACCGCGGCGCTCGTGCTCCGCTCGGCGACAAACTGCTGCGGAACGCCGCCGGTAAATGCGCCGGCGACGACGACGGCGGCGCCGTGAGGCAGCGCGCCGTCCGCTTCGGACACTCGGCCGAATTCGACCTGCACGTCGTTCGCCACTTTGTCGGACAGCACCTCGTGATCGGAGACCAGCGCCTTGTGGCGGGTCTCCGCCGTGCTGAAGCCCTGCTCGGCGAGCCTGAAACCGCCAATCCCGCGGTTCCGCTCCCCGTCATCGAACAGATCGTAGCGGGCGCTGAACCAGCGCAGCTTGCTCGGCCGGTACTCCACGCGACCGAAGAGCGACGTCCGGTCCTCGCTCGTTGGCACCTCGTCGGTCACGTCACCAGACGGCAGGCGTGCGCTGACGATGGCGGTGTCATCATTGGTGAATCGCTGGGCGCTGACGAAGAACGCCGATCCTTTCCAGGCGAAAGGACCGCCAAAGGCTCCTTCGTAGAGACGTCGATCGAGCGTCGGGTTGGTGATCGCGAAGGCGTTGCGCGCGTCGAGCGCGCCGTTCCTGACCCATGCCGACCCGGATCCGTGGAAGTACTTGCGCGAGCCATGCTCCGTCTCGACTTCGACGCGCGACTTTCCCGGGCGGCTGAATTCCGCCGAGTAGGGACTGCGGTTGATCGTGAGTCGATGAACGGCTGCCGCCGGAATCGTCATCGCTTCTCCTTCGTTGCCGTCGATGACGATGGAGAGGCCGCCGGGAGTCGGGTTATAGACCTCGACGAGCGAGAGCAGGCTCTGACCATCGGTCGGGACCCCGCGCAGCGCTTCGAGGTCGAGCTCCACGGCGTCAGCGTTCGAGCCGGGCGACAGCGCATCCGACTTCGCGGCGCCCGTGACCGTCACTTCGTCCTGGAACCCGATCTTCAATTTGAACGTGACGGGCGGCGGCGCCTCGTTGGCGATGGTCAGCCGCGTTTCTGCGGTTTGAAATCCGGTCAGCTCGACGCGCACGACCGCGGCAGCCGGGGGGACATTGTCGAATTGAAACTGTCCCTCCTTCGCGGTCGTCGCGTGACGGGCAGGAGCACCCTCGATGGTCAGCGTGACCGACGCGCCCGGAAGCGGCGCACCATCCTTGTCCAGCACAGTGCCCCGCACGACGACGCCGTCGGAGGCGAGCAGCCGGTGCGCGCACACCAGCAGCACCGCGACGACGCATGCGATGCGGCGAACGGGACGGACGATGTCATCCATCCAGGCCTCGGTTCAGGATCTGACTCGCGCGAGCGATGAGCGCGGGCAGGTGGCTCAACCCCGACGGACGGATCCGCGTCACCGCTCGAACCGCACGTTCGACGAAGAGGGCCGCTGCCGTGTGCCACGCGAGCGCCCTGGGATTGGGCAGGCGCGCGACGAGTCGATAGCCGTCCAGGAATGCGGCGCCTCGCTCGCCGTAGTTGTGATGCGGCCGCGCGTCGGTGAGCCGGCAGTATTCGAGCGCGCCAAGAAACGACCCGATATCCGACGCGGCCGGCCCGCGCGCGAGATCCTCGACGTCGAGCAGCGCCACGCGGCTGCCGCAGACGAACGCGTTCTTCGGGTGTAGATCACCGTGCAGGCACACCGATGAATCGTCCGGGACCGCATGCGCGCGAAAGTTCTCGACGAGCGCCACGGTCGCGGCCGCGAGATCCGGACGAACCGATGCGACCACGTGTCCGGCGCGCGCGAGATGATCCGGATCGAACCGCGTGAAGGGTGGCGCGTCGGGCACCTGACATCCGTGAAAGCGCGCGACCGCCGATCCCAGCGCGCGTGCGTCGCCCGTCCAGTCTCCGTCCTCGTCGACGCGGCGTCCGTGCACGACCTCGAGCCAGAGCATGCGATGGGCCGCGCAGAAGCCGAGTGGCGCCGGGACCATCAAATGCGGGTCGTCTTCGCGCAGCGTGGCCTTCAGCGCGTCGTAGTAGCGGCCGTCACGTTCGGTCTGATCGGCGG
This sequence comes from Acidobacteriota bacterium, assembly GCA_046734675.1. Taxonomy (GTDB): domain Bacteria; phylum Acidobacteriota; class Vicinamibacteria; order Vicinamibacterales; family 2-12-FULL-66-21; genus QHWT01. The sequence continues at coordinate 3,306 of JBKPRU010000270.1, read as the reverse complement.
ACGCGACCTTCACAAAGGCCGTGACCCGCCCGTCGCGGTTGACGCACGCGGCCGTTGCCGTTTTCTCTGGTGCGTAGGCGACGATCTCGCTCGACTCCCACCCACCCGGCACGAACGGCGCGACCTCCGCGGTCGGCGTCACGAGCAGCGGCAGCGCCTTGATCCGGCGATCGCTTGGAAACCGCCAGTAGACCGTTTCAAGCTCCGGATCGTGCGCGATGGTCCGCATTCTCGAATCGGTGTCGCCGGCGGCGCCATCGGCCGCGGCAAACGCCGACGCGCTCCGTCCTTCGCGGAACATCCGGCAGGCGACGTGCTGTTTGGTGCCGTTCGTGCGAACGCGATAGAGGACGCGGAGACTCTTGCCCAGCTCGTAATTGACGCGCACGCGCTCACAGTGCTCGACGGCGGTTCGGTCGAACCCGGCCATGACGCGCGACAACCGATCCCGCATCGCGTCAGCGTCCAGGAGCACGTCGCGCTGCGGCAGCACCGGATCCGGCGCGAGCCAGGGCGATACGACCGCCATCACACCACCGCCTCGTTCGCCACGCCGTCTTCCCGCGGCGCCCGCTCCCACGCGACGACCCCGATGGAGCGCGATACGGGAAGGTGCGCATCGTCGCCGGTCAACGACCACGCGATGCGATCGCAGCTCTGGCCGTGGGTCCCTGTCCGGTCCACGGTCGCGACGCGGATTCCGTCCTCGCTCGAGACGGTGATCGATGGCACCGCCTGACCCTGTGCGATCGGCGCGATCAACGTGACGAACATCGCCTCGGCTTTGTTGAATCGTTCCGCAACGATCACAGGCGCGGCGATCTTCGTGCCGTACTTCGGCGCAATCCACCCATCGTCGAGCCAGATTGTTCCCGGCGTCACGAGGGCGACCGCAACGCCCGGTGCCACGACGGTGCCTCCGTTTGCGCTGCTTCGAAGAGTGGTTCGCCCTTCGGCCTCGGGTGCGAGGTGAAAGCGCAGCAGGTAGGTATGCGGCGTGGTATCGCTGACGATGTCCTCGATGATCCAGTACTCACCCGCCACGAACAGCACACGCCGCCGATGCACGGCGTCGTACGACGGGCTCCGCACCTCTCCCCACAGGAGATCGACGCCGGGCGCAGCGCAGCGTTGGAGGAGCGTGCCGCATGCCACTGGGCCCTTCGGTTTTGCGCGACGGTACGGCGTCTGATCGAGGCCATCGACTGAAACCGTGTTATGCGCCGCCGTACTCTTGAACCATCGCCGCCAGTGCGGCGCATCGTCGCAGTAGGTGTAGCGGCCGGCGTCCATCACGAGCGGCGCGCCGCCGGCGGCAATCTCCACATTCAGCGCGTCGTAGTGCCCGTGCCCGCCGTCACCGAGCGGTCCGCAGTCGAAGATCAGGTAACGCTCGTCCTCGAGCGGCGTGCGCGCATCGCCCCAGCCGCTGCGCTGGATGTAATACCCACCGTCGGCGAAGCTGACGTTGGTTTCGGCAGGCCGCGTTCCGCGCGCACCGCGCGAGGCGGCGTAGGTGAAGTCCGGCCGGTTCAGGTGCGTGCCGGCGAGGTCGAGCAGTTCGAGGTAGCTGCCGGTGTCGCTGTCGGACAGAGCAGGGATCGATCCGTCGGGCCGGTGGCTGTGCAGCGCGAACTCACACGCCTTCGCGAGCCGTTCGTCGAACCCGCCGGGCAGGGTGATTCCGAAACGGCGCGCGTTCTCGCGGACGCCGATGAACGAGCGGAGGACGACGTGGTGGTAGTGCGTCGACCGTTCGCGGTGGACCCCGTCGGGAAGAATGTCCGAGAGCAGGTTCGCGTGCAGGCTGTCGACGGCACACGTCAGCAGGTTCCCGTCGCGATCGAGGTGTGGCATCGCCAGCGCGACGATGAAGAGCGCATACAACTCGAGCGTCCGATGATTCCGCTCGGGCGTGAGATGCTCGCGCAGATAGCGCACCTGCTCGCCGATGCTCGCTTCGATAGCGGCGGCGACCGCGGTGTCGAGGCCGCCGAACGCGGGTGCGGCGGCAAACCCGTTCCACGCATAGATCCAGTTCTGGATGCGGCGGCCGATGACGTCGGACGTGTCGAATCCGGCAGGCACCTGATCGATCCAGGACTTGACCAGCGACTCGAACGTCCGTTGATACCGCGCGTCACCGGTCTGCTGGTAAGCCCACGCGAGATCGAGGCCGTAATAGAACTTGCTCCAATCGAGGCGCCATTCCTTGTCGGCCGGCAACACCGCATCTCGCCAGTCGGGTGCGACGCCGAGATCCAGCGTCACGCCGTTGAACGAGAATCGGCCCGCGCAGACATCGTCGGCAACCGTGCGACTGCGCCGCACGTGTTCGATGACGCAGAAGACGGGGCGCGGAGCGGTCATGCGCGCACTCCGAATGGCGTCACGCGGCGCCAGCGTGACTGATCGATGATGCGCCCCTCCTCGAGACGGTAGACGGCATCGGCATGATCGAACAGCGACAGCCGGTGCGTAATCGCGAGGCACGTCCGACCCGCGCGCATCTGCCCGAGCGCCTGCGCGACGACCGCCTCGGACTCGGCGTCGACGTGGGAGAGCGGCTCGTCGAGCAGCAGGATCGGACGATCGAGCAGGAAGGCACGCGCCAGCGAGAGGCGCTGGCGCTGGCCGCCCGAGAGGTTCAACCCGTCTTCGCCCAGCACCGAGTCGAGACCATCGGGGAGCTCGCGCACGAAGCCGTCCATGGCGACGAACCCGAGCGCCTCCCAGATACGGCTGTCGCTCACCGGGGAGCCGTCCGCGCTCAGCGCTTCACGGACCGACCCGGCAAACAGGTGCGTCTCCTGCGACATGACAGCAATCTGATTTCTGAGCGACCGCAGCGTCATGCCGGTGATGGGGCGGCCGTCGAGGAGGATCGTTCCGCTCGTCGGATCGAACAGGCGCACCAGCAGATTCATCAGCGTGCTCTTGCCCGCGCCGCTTCGACCGACGAGAACCGCAAGCTGCCCGGGCTCCAGCCGCAGGTTCACGCCCTGCAACACGGGACGGCGGCCCGCCGAATAGTCGAACCACACGTCTCGGAGCTCGACGACGCCGCGTGCCCTGTCGATGTGAACCGCGTCCGGCGCGTCCTGCACCGCGGACCGCAGCGCGAGCAACGCCAGGAGACGCTCGCCGCCGGCGACGCCTTTCGACGCGTTCTCCGCGATGTCGTTGAGGCGCTCGACCGGCTTGAGGAGCTGCGTCAGGTACGAGGCGAGGACGGTCAACGCGCCGACGGTGAGCTGACCGTGCAACACGAGCACGGCGCCCGCGCCCACGAGGACGGCCATCGCA
>JBKPRU010000269.1:0-29204 GCA_046734675.1 Acidobacteriota bacterium | reverse complement strand
GCGCCGAGCGGCTGTATACCGCGAGCCTGTTCATCACGGGGCGCTCCGAGTCCGATGTCGAACAGCGCGTGCAGCCGATCTATTCCACCTGGCGCGATGCGGATCCCCCGATCGAGACGACGATTCTCGCGGTGATGGGGCAGATCGAGCTGCATCTGACGATCCGCGGGACCGACGCGGCGGCCGCGCGGGCGCGCGTCGACGCCGCCCGCGACGAACTTGCGCGAATGCTTGGAGACGATGTCTACAGCACCGACGGACGGTCGATGCCAGAGATCGTCGGCGAGATCCTGCGCGCGCGCGGCTATTCGTTTGCCGCGGCGGAGTCGTGTACCGGAGGGCTGCTCCTGTCGCGCCTGACCGACGTGCCCGGGAGCTCCGACTACGTCTACGGCGGCGTCGTCGCCTACGAGAACGACGCGAAGGTTGGATGGTTGGACGTGCCGCGGGCGTTGATCGCGCAGCACGGCGCGGTCAGCGAGCCAGTTGCCGTCGCGATGGCGGAAGGCGTCCGCGCGAAGACGGGCGCGGACGTGGCGGTGGCGATTACCGGGATTGCCGGTCCGGGCGGCGGAACCCCTGACAAGCCGGTCGGCACTGTGTCCTACGCCGTGCTCGTGCCCGATCAGCCCGCGTTCGTGCGCACGCACGTCTTCCTCGGCGGGCGCGACATGGTGAAGTTCCAGTCCACGCAGGCTACGCTCGACCGCGTGCGGCGGATGTTGCGCTGATGCGACTCTTCGTCGCCGTGGAGCTCGATGACGCAGTCCGTGCGGCGGCGGAGCGCACGGCCGACGACATGCGGCAGCGGCTGCGCACGACCCGCCTCGACGCGCGCTGGGTCACCGGCGACAAGCTGCACTTCACGCTGGTCTTCATCGGACACGTCGACGATGCGCAGGCGGAGCGATTCACCGCCGCTATGCGGCAGCCCTTCGCCCGCGCACCGTTTCTGCTGCGGCTTGGCGGATGCGGCGTGTTCCCACCGTCCGGCCCGCCGCGCGTGATCTGGATCGGCGTCTCCGAGGGGGCGGACGCGCTGCGCGAGCTGCAGCGCGACGTCGTCGCACGTCTCGAGCCGCTCGGGTTCGAGCCGGAGCGGCGCCCGTTCAGCGCGCACCTGACGCTCGCGCGCGTGAAGGACATCGACCGCCACGCCGCACGCGACGCGCGCGCGATGGTCGCGAGCACGCCCGTCCCCAACGCTGAATGCCTGATCACGCGCGTCACCCTGTTTCAAAGTCATTTGTCGCCGAAGGGGTCGCGCTACGAGGTGCGCGCGCAGGGGGAACTCGCGTCGTAGCGCCGTTCACTGACACGGCCGACGGCTACTCACGAAGATCACGAAGAAACGAAGATCACGAAGAACCTTGTTTGGTTTGTTGGGTTGACGTCTTTGTGGTCTTCGTCCCTTCGTGGTCTTCGTGACGAGCCGTCGGCCGTGACGGTGTCAGGCGCCGCAAACCTGTTGTACGCTTCTCGATCGTGCTCGCCTGGATCGTCTTCGGCTACGCGCTTGGCTCGGTGCCCTTCGCGTTCCTGCTCGCGCGGCGTGCCGGTATCGACGTGCGCGTCGCCGGCAGCGGCAACGTCGGCGCCGCGAACGTGCTGCGGACGACCGGGACGTCGATTGGCGTCGCCGTGATGGCGCTCGACATGTCGAAGGGCGCGGCGAGCGTGTGGGCCGCGCACGCCGGGAGCGGCACCCTCGACGCGATGACCGCTGCGGGCGCCGCTGCAATCGTCGGCCATATCTATCCCGTGTGGCTGCGCTTCCACGGCGGCAAGGGCGTCGCGGTCGCGGCCGGCGTATTCAGCGTGCTCGCGCCGGTCGCGACCGCGACCGCCGCGGCCGTCTTCCTGCTCATCGTCTGGTTGACGCGGCTCGTGTCACTTGGATCAATCGCCGCGACGATGACGTTGCCGTCGATTGCGATCGTCTCGGGTGCGTCCGCGCAGGTCGTCTCCGCCGCGCTCGGATCCGGCGCGCTGATCCTGTTCCGCCACCGCGCGAACCTGCGCCGCCTCGTCACCGGCACCGAACGCCGAATGGGCGTACGCAGTCAATGACCGAGCGGATCGCGGTGGTGGGCGCCGGCAGCTGGGGCACGGCGCTGGCGGCGCATTGCGCGCGGATCGGGCACGACGTGCGCCTCTGGGCACGCGACGACGGGCTCGTCCGCGAGATCGTCGCGACGCGCGAGAACGCCCGCTACATGACGGGCGTCCCGATTCCGGATCGTGTCGCCGTCACCTCGTCGCTTGCCGACGCCGTTCGCGACGCGTCGATCGTCGTCGCCGCCATCCCGTCCCACGGCACGCGCGCGGTGCTTCGCGCAGCGGCGCCGGCGATTGCGCGTGACGCGGTAGTCGTCAGCGGCACGAAGGGCCTTGAAACCGACACGCTCGAACGCATGTCTCAAGTGATAGCGGACGAGATCGCCGGACGGCCCGTCGTCGTGCTCTCGGGCCCGACCTTTGCGGCCGAGGTCGCGCGTGGCCTGCCCGCGGCCGTGGTTGCCGCGTCACCCGATGCGGTCGCCGCCGCGCGGGTGCAGGACGCCCTCAAAGGCCCCACCTTCCGTCTCTACGTCACCGACGACGTGGTTGGCGTCGAGTTCGGCGGAGCGTTGAAAAACGTCATCGCGATTGCGGCGGGAGCCGTCGAGGGGCTCGGGCTCGGGCACAACGCGATGGCCGCGCTCATCACGCGCGGTCTCGTCGAGATGTCGCGGCTCGCGTCCGCGGAAGGCGCCCGGCGCGACACGCTCAGCGGGTTGAGCGGGCTCGGCGACCTCGTGCTGACGTGCACCGGCGATCTGAGCCGCAACCGGCAGGTCGGCATCGAGCTTGGACGCGGACGGACCCTCCACGACATCCTTTCGCATATGCGCATGGTGGCGGAGGGCGTACGGACGACGCACGCGGCGCTTGCGCTGGGGGCGCGGCATCGGGTCGAGCTGCCGATTGCGGCGCAGATGGCGGCGGTGCTCGACGGGCGGACGGCGCCGAGGGAAGCGGTCGAGGCGTTGATGCTGCGGCGGCAGAGGCAAGAAGCGGAATAGGGTGAAAAGGGTTCAAAGGGTTCGGGTTCGGATGGTGCGAACGCGTTTGAATGGCTCCGATCGAAGTGCCACGTAGGCCGGGTCTTTAGGCCTGGCGAATTTCGCCGTATGGGATTTTTCGACAAGATCAAACAGTCGCTGACGCGGACGAAGGAGCAGTTCGTCGAGCGCTTCGACGAGATTGTCCGCGGCGCGGACGCGCCGGCGCAGCGCAGCCGTCCGGTCGACCTCGAGACACTCGATGCGCTAGAAGAGGCGCTCATCTCCGCTGACGTCGGCGTCGCGGCGACGGATCAGATCGTCAGCGCGATCCGCCAGCGGCGCGCGCGGGGCGAGTCGCTGCGGGACCTCGTGAAGACGGAGATTCTCTCCATTCTCCGCGACGCGGAACGGCCGGCCTCGAACGGGCAGACGCCACACGTCGTGCTGATCGTCGGCGTCAACGGCACGGGGAAGACGACAACGGTGGGCAAGCTCGCGCGGTTCATCAAAGATTCGGGCAAGACGCCGCTCATCTGCGCGGCCGACACGTTCCGCGCCGCGGCGGTGGAGCAGCTGCAGGTCTGGGCGACGCGCGCCGGCGTTGATTTCATCCGCGCGCAGTCGGGCGCGGATCCGGCGGCGGTCGTCTTCGACGCCATCGCTGCCGGCAAGGCGCGCGGGCGCGACGTCGTGCTCGTCGACACCGCGGGCCGCCTCCACACGCGCGTCAACCTGATGGGGGAGCTCGACAAGATCCGCCGCATCGCGTCGCGCGAAGTCGAGGGCGCGCCGCACGAAGTGCTGCTCGTCCTCGATGCGACGGTCGGGCAGAACGGCTTGAACCAGGCGCGCGAGTTCATGGAGGTCGCCGGCGTCAACGGCATCGTCCTGACGAAGCTCGATGGCACGGCGAAGGGAGGGATCGCGGTCGCGATTGCACACGATCTCAAGCTGCCGATTCGCTACGTCGGCGTCGGCGAGGCGATCGACGATCTCGTCCCGTTCTCGCCCGAGGAATACGTCGACGCCCTCTTCGAAGAGAAGTGGTAACCGACGCTGACCGGCACTTCATGCGGAAGGCCATCGCGCTCGCGGAGCGCGGACGCGGACGCACGAGTCCAAACCCGATGGTCGGCGCGCTGGTCGTCACTGACGATGGAGTGATCATCGGCCGCGGGCGCCATGAGTTTGCGGGCGGGCCTCACGCGGAAGTGCGTGCGCTGCGCGACGCCGGGGACGGCGCGCGCGGGGCAACGCTCTATTGCACGCTGGAGCCGTGCTGCCACGTCGGACGCACCGGACCGTGCGCGCCGCTGGTCGCGAGCGCCGGCATCCGCCGCGTGGTCGTTGCGCTCGAGGATCCGAATCCGCTCGTCAACGGCGGCGGGTTCGCGTATCTACGCGCGCAGGGCATCGACACGGTCGTCGGCGTCTGCCGCGACGAGGCGGCGCGGCAGAACGACGCGTTTCTCACCGTCATGCGGCGCGGACGGCCGCTCGTCATCCTCAAGGTCGCGTTGAGCGTGGACGGCTGCGTGGCTGCCGCGCCCGGTGTTCGCACGCCGCTGACGGGTGCCGCCGCCAACCGCGCGATCCATCGTCAGCGTGCCGAAGTGGACGCGATTGCGGTCGGCGCCGGCACGGTGCTCGCCGACGATCCGTCGCTGACCGCGCGCGGCGCCTATCGCGCACGGCCGCTGACCCGCGTGGTATTCGATCGGCGCTTGCGAACGCCCGCCGCGGCGCGCCTCTTCTCGACGCTCGACGCGGGTCCGGTGATAATCGTGACGACGGAGCGCGCCTGCGGCGAATCGCGGGGCAAAGCGGCGGAGTTGTCCGCCGCCGGCGCGCAGGTCGTCGCGCTTCCGACGGGCGATCTCGCACCCGCCTTCAGCCGCCTGAAGGATCTCGGCGTCACGTCGGTCGTGCTCGAAGGTGGTGTCGCCTTGCATCGTGCGGCGCTGGCGGGCGACGTCGTGGACGTCGTGCACGCCTATATCACGCCCCATGTGGTCGGACCCTCAGGACTGAAGTGGATGGAGGAGGGCGCGTTCTCGCTGAACGCGCTGCACGAGCGCCGCGCGACCTGGTTCGGCGACGACGTGCTGGTGGAGGGACATGTTCACGGGGCTGATTGAAGCGGTCGGCGAAGTCACCGAGGTGAAGCCGACGGCATCTGGATTCCGCCTGCGGGTCGCCAGCACGCTGGCCGCGGACCTCACGCCCGGAGACAGTCTGGCCATGAACGGCGTGTGTCTGACGGTGGTCGCCACTGACGCTGGCGGCGTGCATGCGGACGTGTCGCCCGAAACGGTGCGGGTCAGTGCGTTTGGCGCCCTGAGAAGAGGATCGCTCCTGAATCTGGAGCGCCCGCTCCGCGCCGACGCGCGGCTTGGCGGCCATTTCGTGCAGGGCCACGTCGACGCGACCGGCACGATCGACGAGATTCGCAAAGACGGCGATTCGTGGTGGCTCACGGTAAGATTCCCACCGGTGCTGGCGCCCTACATCGTGCGCAAGGGCTCCATCGCGGTGGACGGCATCAGCCTGACCGTGGCCGGTGTCGACGACCAGCGGTTCGACGTGCAAATCATCCCGTATACGTGGGAGCACACGAACCTGCAGAGCGCAAAGGTGAACGATCTGGTCAACCTCGAATGCGACATCCTCGGCAAGTACGTCGTCCGCGCGATTGAAGCGGCGGGCCAGGGGCGTGTCGGGAAGATGCAGTGATGACGAAAGACAAAGGACGCGGGCGCGGGAAGAGATCACCGTTCGCACCCATTGAGGCCGCGGTCGAGGCGTTTCGCGACGGCCGCATGATCATCGTCGTCGACGACGAGGACCGCGAGAACGAAGGGGACCTGACGATCGCGGCGGAGAAGATCACCCCCGATGCCATCAACTTCATGGCGAAGCATGGGCGCGGGCAGATCTGCCTGTCGATGACCGGGCAGCGGCTCGACGAGCTCGAGCTGCCGCTTGCGGTGAACGCCAACACCACGCCCTTCGGTACCGCCTTCTGCGTGCCGATCGACGCGAAGGCACACGTCACCACCGGCATCTCCGCGGCCGACCGCGCCGCGACCACGCTCGCCGCCATCGATCCGAAGACGAAGCCCGCCGATCTCGCGCGTCCCGGGCACGTATCGCCGCTCCGCGCGCGCGACGGCGGCGTCCTCGTCCGCGCCGGTCAGACCGAAGCGGCCGTCGATCTCGCGCGCATCGCCGGTCTCTATCCCGCGGGCGTCATCTGCGAAATCATGAACGACGACGGAACGATGGCGCGCGTGCCCGAGCTGACGCGCTTCGCGAAGCGGCACAAGCTGCTGATGATCACCATCGCGGATCTGATCAACTACCGCATGCGCACCGAGGCGCTCGTGCACCGCGTCGCCTCCGCGGCACTCCCCACCGAGCACGGCGACTTCCGCGTCATCGCCTACGAAAGCCGCCTCGATGGCGAGACCCACGTGGCGCTGGTCCGCGGCGAGATCGGCAACGGCGAGGACATCATGGTCCGCGTCCACTCGAAGTGCCTCACCGGCGACGTGTTTCATTCCGCGCGCTGCGACTGCGGTCCGCAGCTCGATGCGGCAATGGAGCAGATCGCGCGCGAGGGCCGCGGCGTGCTGCTGTACCTGAACCAGGAAGGGCGCGGCATCGGCCTCGCGAACAAGATTCGCGCCTACGAGCTGCAGGATCAGGGCTACGACACGGTCGAAGCCAACGAGCGGCTCGGCTTCAAAGCCGACCAGCGTGATTACGGGATCGGCGTCCAGATTCTGAAGGACCTCGGCGTCCGCTCGATGCGACTGCTGTCGAACAATCCACGGAAGCTCGTCGGCCTCGAAGGGTACGGTCTGTCGGTCGCCGAATGGATCCCGCTCGAAATTCCCGCGTCGGCGCACACCGAGCGGTATCTGCGGACGAAGAAAGAGAAGCTCGGGCACAAGCTGCGAGGTGTTTAAGAGTGCCGGGTCTGAAGACCCGGCCCACGTGCCGTCGCGGATCTCTCCACCTAGGGCGGGTCTTCGGACCCGCTGATCCCCGCCAACGTTGACAGTTTGACGCGTATCCTCTACGATAAACGTTTGCGCCTGAGCACCTTAGGCGCTCCGTCCCGGTCATGTTTGACTCTCTTTCCACCCGTCTGCAGGACGTCTTCCGCCAAATTCGCGGAGAGACCCGGCTCACGGAAGAGACGGTCGAGCTCGCGCTGCGCGAAATCCGCATGGCGCTGCTCGAAGCAGACGTCAACTTCAAGGTCGTCAAGGCCTTCATCGATCGCGTGCGCGATCGGGCGGTCGACCAGGCGGTGCTCAAGAGCCTGACGCCCGACCAGCAGGTCGTGCGCATCGTGCGCGACGAGATGCTGGCGCTCTTCGGCGATGCACAAGGCGGGCTCCCGACGTCGGCGCAGCGGCCGCGGGTGATCATGCTGCTCGGCCTGCAAGGGTCCGGCAAGACGACGACGTCGGCGAAGTTGGGGCGCTGGCTCACGAAGCAGGGGCGTCATCCGCTGCTGGTGTCGACCGACGTGCGGCGGCCCGCGGCGATCGAGCAGCTGTCGGTCGTCGGCAAGCAGGCGGGCGTGCGCGTGTACGACCCGGCCGGGCAGTTGGATCCGGTCACCCGCGCATCCGGCGCGCTGAGCGAAGCGAAGAACAGCGGGTTCGACGTCGTGATCGTCGACACCGCCGGGCGTCTGCACATCGACGACGAGTTGATGGACGAACTGCAGGCGATCAAAGGCGCCGTGCAGCCGGTCGATCAGCTGTTCGTCGCCGACGCGATGACCGGGCAGGACGCGATCAAGAGCGCCGGTGAGTTCAATCGGCGGATCGGCGTCACCGGCGTGGTGCTGACCAAGATGGACGGCGACGCGCGCGGCGGCGCCGCGCTCTCGGTCGTCTCTGTCGTCGGCGTGCCGATCGCGTTCGTGGGCAGCGGCGAGCGGCTGCAGGATCTCGAGCCGTTCTATGCCGACCGCGTCGTCTCGCGGGTGCTCGGCATGGGCGACGTGCTGTCGCTCATCGAGCGCGCCGAAGAAGCGGTCTCGCAGGAAGACGCCGAGAAGCTCGAAAAGAAGATCCGGCTCGACGAGTTCACGCTCGACGACTTCCGCGATCAGTTGCGAACCATCCGCAAGATGGGGCCGCTCGAGCAGATCCTGGGGATGCTGCCGGGGATGGGCGCGCTCAAGGAAATGAAGCAGGCGCGCGAGCAGGTCGACGAGAAGCAGCTCGTCCGCGTCGAGGCGATCATCAACTCGATGACGCCGAAGGAACGCCGCAACCATCAGCTGATCAACGGGCAGCGGCGGAAGCGGATCGCGAAGGGATCGGGCACGACGGTCGAGGAAGTCAATCGCCTGCTGAAGCAGTTCGTGCAGATGAAGAAGATGCTGAAGGCGATGGGCGGCATGGCCGGCCTCGGTAAGGGCAAGCGGCCGAACTTATCGGCGTTGAAAGGGTTAATGAGGTAGGAATGCTGGCGATACGATTGAGACGTGCAGGCTCCAAGAAGCGCCCGTTCTTCCGCGTGGTCGTGACCGACTCGCGGGCGGCGCGCGACAGCTCCTTCGTCGAGGTGCTGGGACACTACAACCCGCGCACCACCCCGGAGACGCTGAAGCTCGATCGCGAGCGGCTCGCGCACTGGATCAAGGTGGGCGCGGTGCCGTCCGACACGGTGCGCACCCTCGTCGATCGCGCGCCGGTCGAGGCGCCGGCGGCCGAAGCGCCGGCGGCGGAAGCGACCCCGGCGTCGTGAGCCGGGCGCGCGCGGTCGTCGAGGTCATTGCCAAGGCGCTCGCCGATAAACCCGACGCCGTCACCGTCACCGAGCGCGAAGGACGCGGCCAGCAGGTGATCGAGCTGACGATGGCGCCCGGGGATATGGGCCGCGTCATCGGACGGCAGGGACGCACGGCGCAGGCGCTGCGCACGCTGGCGAGCGCCGCGGCGGAGTTGGAAGGAAAGAAGGTCTCGGTCGACTTCCGCGATTAGATGGACGACTTCCTTCTCGTGGGCCGAGTCGCGCGGGCGCACGGCAATCGCGGGCAGGTGATCGTCAATCTCGACACCGATTTCCCGGACGCGCGGTTTGCCGTCGGCGAACTGCTGCACGTCAGCGTCGGCGGCCGCGTCGAGGCGCGCCGGATCGAGTCGGTGCGGTTCCACCAGGGACGGCCGGTGATCGCGCTCGAAGGCGTCGACACCATGGATGCCGCGGAGGCATTGGCGGGCGCCGAATTGAAGATGGCCGCGGCCGACCTCGCGCCGCTGCCCGAAGGGACGTTCTACCACCACGATCTCGTCGGCTGCGAGGTTCGCGATCGCAGCGGGTGCGTCATCGGCCACGTCACCGGCGTCGAAGGGACGATGGAACGCAGCCGGCTGGTCGTGGCTACGCCGAACGGTGGGGAACAGCTGATTCCGCTCGTCGCCGAAATTTGCGTCGAGGTGAATCCGGCGGCGCGCACGATCATGGTCGATCCGCCTGCGGGGTTGCTCGACCTGAATTGAGCGGGGCTGGCGCCGCAAGGTTTGGCAAAGGGCGGCAGCAGGCCACGCGTGAGCATGAAGATCGACATCATCACCATCTTTCCGAAGATGGTGGAGGCGCCGCTCGCGGAAGGCATCGTCGCGCGGGCCATCGCGCGCGGGGTGATCGACGCGCGCGTGCACGATCTGCGGGACTTCACGACCGACCGTCACCGCGTCGTCGACGACGTGCCGTTCGGCGGCGGGCCCGGGATGGTGTTGAAGCCGGAGCCGCTGTTCGCCGCGGTGGATCGGATCCGGGACACGCGCGGACAACCGGACGCGGTGATCCTGACGTCGCCTGACGGCGACCGTCTGACACACGCGATGGCCGAGCGGCTGAGCGCGCTCGATCACCTGGTGCTGCTGTGCGGGCGCTACGAAGGGGTGGACGAGCGCGTGCGCGAGCATCTTGCGACCGAGGTGGTTTCGATCGGCGATTACGTGCTGTCGGGCGGCGAGCTGCCGGCGCTGGTGATCGTCGACGCGGTGGCGCGGTTCATTCCGAACGTCGTCGGCGACGAAGCGTCGGTCGCGACCGATTCGTTCACGAGCGGACTGCTGGACTTTCCGCAGTACACGCGACCCGCGGAGTTTCGCGGGCATGCGGTGCCGCCGGTGCTGCTCTCGGGCCACCACGCGGAGATCGCGAAGTGGCGCCGCGAACAGGCGCTCGAACGAACGCGGCGGCATCGACCCGATTTGTTGGAAGAATAGTGACGGCGGGGTCCCCGCCGATCAATAGAAGGAGAGAGCAATGACTGGCGTAGAGACCGTCGAGCGCGGGCAGCTCGCCGAGCGTCCGGCGATCAAGCCGGGAGACACCGTGCGCGTGCACGTGAAGGTGCGGGAAGGCGACAAGGAGCGCATCCAGGTGTTCGAAGGCATGGTGATCGGCATGCACCGCGGCGGCGCGCGCGCGACGTTCACGGTGCGCAAGGTGTCGTTCGGCCAGGGCGTCGAGCGCATCTTCCCGCTGCACTCGCCGGTAATCGACAAGATCGACGTCGTCCGCACCGCGAAGGTGCGCCGCGCCAAGCTGTACTTCCTGCGCGAGCTGAAGGGGAAGGCGGCGCGCATGAAGGAAACGGGCAAGAGGCAGCAGCCGGCGTAGACGCGTCAGGCTTCCGGCTTCAACCGCTCAGGGGCGTTCCGTCCCATGGTGAAGGTCCGATCCTTTCGAACCCTCGAGAATGCGCTCCGGCGCATGGGGTTCGTCTATGTCGCGGGCGTCGACGAAGTCGGGCGCGGCTGTCTGGCCGGCCCGGTCGTCGCGTCCGCCGTCGTGCTCGATCCCGAGCGCTACATTCCCCGCATCTGCGATTCGAAGACGGTGACCGCGCTCGAGCGCGCGAAGCTGTACCACCAGATCACGCAGGCCGCGATCGCCTGGTCGGTGATTCGCGTCGAGCCGGACGAGATCGATCGCATCAACATCCACCAGGCGTCGCTGCGCGCCATGCAGCGCGCGGTGCTCTCGCTGGCGCCGCTCCCCGACATGGTGCTGGTCGACGCCTTCCGCATCCCCGACATCCCGATGCCGCAGCGCGGCGTGGTCCACGGCGACAGCCGCTGCACGGCGATCGCGGCCGCGTCGATTGTGGCGAAAGTGACACGCGACCGCCTGATGCTGGAGCTGCACGGGCGCGATCCGCGTTACGGTTTTGATCGGCACAAGGGTTACGCGACGCGGGAGCACCTCGACGCGGTATCACGTTTTGGTTATTCCGACGTGCACCGACGTTCGTTCCGGCCGCCGTCGCTCTTTGATAAAATTTAGCCATCCCTTTGGCTTTCGACCGCGAAGACACGCTGAAGAAAGCGGAGAAGCTGCTCCGTCAGGGCCGACTCGATGCGGCCATCGCGGAGTACGCTCGCGTGGTCGAGGCACAGCCGCGCGACTGGAATACGCTCAACACACTGGGCGACCTGTACGCGCGCGCCGGACAGACCGACAAGGCCGCCGAGATGTACCGGCGGATTGCCGACCACCTGTATCACGAGGGCTTCTATCCGCGCGCGGCCGCCCTCTACAAGAAGATCCTCAAGATCAAGCCGGACGAAGAAGCCTGCCAGGTCAACCTGGGCGAGATCTCGTCGAAGCAGGGGCTGCTCGCCGAGGCGAAGACCTACTTCGGGGCCATCGCCGAGCGGCGCCGCGCACGCGGCGATCGGGCGGGCGCCGACGCGATGGTGGTGCGGCTCGGCAGCCTCGACCCTTCCGACATCGACTCGCGGATTGCCGCGGCCCGCGTGCTGGAGCAGCAGGGGGACGCAGTCCTTGCGTCGTTGCGGTATCGGGAGCTCCACACCGATCTGGTCGAGAAGGGGCGGAAGGACGACGCGCTCGCGGCGCTGCGCGAGGCGGTGCGCCTCAATCCGGACGACAAGGACGGGCGCGTGGCGCTGGCGCGTGAGGCCGTCGCGGTCGGCGACCTCGAGACCGCGCGCACGTATCTCGACCGCGAGGCGGCGGGGAACGATCCGGAGCTGCTCCTCGCGCTCCTGAACATGGAGCTGCGATCGGGAGGGTTCGACAAGGCGCGCGAGCTCATTCTGCACATCGTCGGCCTCGATCGCGAGCTGCGGCACAAGATCGTCGAGCTGGCGTGGGTGCTGGCCGAGACCGCGCCCGATGCCGCGTTCGTCTGCGTCGACACGTCCGTCGACGCGTCGATGGCGGCCAACGACTACGCGGACGCGGCGGGGGTGCTGCAGGAGTTCGTCGCGCGCGTGCCGACGCAGATTCCCGCGCTCCTCAAACTCGTCGAGGTGTGCGTCGACGGCGGCCTCGAAGCCACGATGTACGAGACGCAGGCGCAGCTGGCCGACGCCTACCTGTCGGCGGGGCAGGCGTCGGAAGCGCGCGTCATTGCCGAGGATCTCGTCGCGCGCGAGCCGTGGGAGCGCGCCCACATCGAGCGCTTCCGCAAGGCGCTCGTGATGCTCAGGATCTCCGATCCCGACACGATGATCGCGGAGCGCCTGAGCGGCCAGACGCCGTTCACGGCCAGGGATCACTTCGCGGATCTCGGCGCCGACCTCACCCCTCCGCAGGAGACGCCCGCGCCGGCGCCGGTCGAAGAGACGGAGATCGAAGAACTGATGGAGGTGGAGGAGACGCCCGCCCCTCCGATCGCGCCCGCCGCGCCGCTGCCACCACCCGCAGCCCCGAACGTCCCGGCAAAACCGGCCGGCTCCGTGGAGATCGATCTCACGCGGATGCTCGGCGATCTGGAAGGAACGTCATCGATGCCTGATCGGTCCCCCGAACGCGAGAACCTCGACGAAGTGTTTCAGGATTTTCGCGACGAAGTGTCGCGGCAGACCGGCGCCGACGAAGCGGCGCAGCACCTGAAGCTCGCGCGCACCTATCTCGAGATGGGCATGGCCGACGAAGCGGTCGGCTCGCTGGAGACGGCCGCGCGCTCGCCGCGCCATCGCTTCGAGGCGGCGTCGACGCTCGGCCGCCTGCATCGCGATCAGCGCGACGCGCCCAAGGCGATCGAATGGCTGGAGCGCGCTGCCGAAGCGCCGGCGCCCACCGTCGAAGACGGCCGCGCGCTGCTCTACGATCTCGGCGTCACGCTCGAGAGCGCCGGAGAAACCGCGCGCGCGCTGGCCGTGTTCATGGAGCTGCAGGCCGACGCCGGTGATTACCGCGACGTGCCGTCGCGCGTGGACCGCCTGTCGAAAGTGCAGACGGGGAGCTGATCATCCGGGTCATCAGCCGGCTGCTCTTCGCCGCGTACTTTCTCGAGGCGGGCTTCATCCTGATCGTCGCCCCGTGGTCCGCTTTCTGGGAGCACAACCGCTTCGCCGAAGCGCGGCCCGCCCTCGAGCGCCTCGTCGAGAGCCCCTATATGCGCGGCGCGGTGACCGGCATCGGCGTCGTGACCGCGCTCGCGGGACTCGCGGAGCTCGGCGCGCTGCTGTCGCGCCGGCGCCGCCAGCCGGAGTCCGGCCAGGCCGAGTCGTGATCGGCTTCGTCACCGACCGTCGGCGCGCCGCCGACCCTTCTCCTGCGTACCTTCTGCATCGCATCCGCGCGGCGGCCGCGGTCGGCGTCGACTGGATTCAGGTGCGCGAACGCGACCTGTGCGATCGCGATCTCGTCGCGCTGGTCCGCGTCGCGGTCGACATCGTCCGCGGTACGCCCACGCGGATCCTCGTCAACGATCGCGTCGACATCGCGCTCGCCGCGGGGGCGGCGGGCGTGCAGCTGCGCGGCGATTCGGCCGACGGCTCGCGTCTGCGCGCAATCGTGCCGCCTGGCTTTCTGATCGGGCGATCGATGCACGAAGGCGACGATCTCGCGCGGGCACACGACTGCGACTTCGTGCTCTTTGGAACCGTGTTCGCGTCGTGCGGGAAGCGGACCGACCATCCGGTCGCCGGCGTCGAGGCACTGCGTCAGTTCTGCGCGCGATCGCCCGTGCCGGTGCTGGCAATTGGCGGCATCGACGAGACGAACGCACGCGAGGCCGCGGCGGCGGGCGCGGCCGGCGCGGCCGCGGTGGGGATGTTCATGGCGGACCGATCGTCCGCCGAGCTCGCAACGGCGATGCGCGCGATGCGCGCGGCGTTCGCCAGTTGAAGTTTCCCGGCAACCTGCTAAAGTGTGCGCGGAAAAAATGAGCGACTTCGGGGCGAGGCTGCGCCAGGCGCGCGAGCGGCGCGGTATCTCGTTACGACAGATCGCGGCGAGCACGAAGATCTCGGTCGCCGCGCTCGAAGCGCTCGAACGCAACGACGTCTCCAAGCTGCCTGGCGGCATTTTCAGCCGCGCCTTCGTCCGTTCCTACGCCACGGAAGTCGGCCTCGATCCGGACGGGACCGTCCGCGAATTCCTGCAGCGCTTCGAGGAACTGCCTCCCGCGGAGGCACCGTCGCACGTCCCCTACGTTCCTCAGGACGAAAGTGACTTCGAACGCCGGCAGCGAATCGCGAAGCGTGTCCTGAAGCTCGTCACCATCGGCGTGCCGCTGGTCGCCGCGCTTCTCTACTTCACGTTGCGATCCCGAGCATCGTTGTCCTCGTCTGGCGGCAGGGTGAGCGGCGCTGCGGCACCCGCGAACGAGATCACGTCGGCGAGCGCGGAGGCGCGCACACCGGCGACCTCACCACCCGCACCAGCCAGCGCGTCGCCTGCTACCGATGCACCGGTGGCGCGCGCCGCTGCGCCGGGTCCGTCGCCCGCGATCGACGCGTCGGTGATGCGTCTGGAGATTCGCGCCAACGGTCCGTGCTGGGTGTCGCTCGTCGTCGACGGCAAGAAGGTGTTCGCGCGCGTGCTGCAGGCGGGCGAACGCGACACGCGATCGGTGCAGAACGACGCCATCGTCGAAGTCGGCGACGCCGGCGCGTTTGCGTTCACCGTGGACGGCCGCGAGGGTCGCCCGCTCGGCCGGTCGGGCCAGGTGCGCACGCTGAAGTTGACGCGCGCGACCCTCGCGCAGTACGTAAAGTAGCGTGGACGCAGGACTCCGTACTCCACTCATCGACTTCTTCCGCCGCGGCGAGGTGGCGCGCGACGTGCGGCTGATGGCGGCGCAGGGGGCGCTCGCGCCCCGCGCGCACGAGCAGCTGGCGCTGCTCGTCATGCTCTCCGACGATCCCGACCCGGAGATCTCCCGCACGACCGCCGACACGCTGGCCTCGTTGCCGGAGCAGCCGCTCCGGGCGTTTCTCGCGCGGTCGGACGTGCCCGAAGAGATGCGCAGGTTCTTTGCGTCGCGCGGCGTGGACAGCAGCGGCGTGGCGGCTGCCGACAGCGAGGAGCCGCTCATCGACACGCTTGCCGAACTGGCGGAGGTGCCGGACGAGAGCGGTGAGTCCGAGGCCGACCGCAAGCCGCTGGCATCGCTGCCGGTGATCGAGCGCATCAAGCTGGCGATGAAGGGCTCGCGCGAACAGCGCGGACAATTGATCCGCGACTCGAACAAGCTGGTCTCGGCGGCCGTGTTGAGCAGCCCGAAGCTCACCGAAGCGGAGGTCGAGGCGTTCACCAAGATGGGGAACGTTTCGGAGGACGTGCTGCGGATCATCGGCATGAACCGCGCGTGGACGAAGAACTACGGCGTCATCGCGGGCCTGTGCCGGCACCCGAAGACGCCGCCGGCGCTCTCGATGCAGATGGCGCACCGCCTCAGCGAGCGAGATCTCAAGATGCTGTCGGTCGACCGGAACGTGCCGGAAGCGCTGCGCGCGCTGGCGCGGAAGGTGCTGCAGAAGACGAAACTCGGCTAGCGGCTGCGCCTGCCGCCGCGGAACTCCCGGCGCATCTCCGCCAGTCCCTGCATGAAGACCGCCGCCTTCTCGCGTTCGTCTTCGCTCTGGATCGACTTGAGCAAATCGATCGCGCGCGCGATGTCGCGCTCGATGGTCGCCCGGCTGGCCTGGAAGTAGAGACGACGGATCTCGTCGACCGCGGTCACGCCCGCCTCCGGTGCCGGCGCAAGCTCGCGCGCAGGCCGTCCAGGTCGCGCGTGTTGAGGACGTCGCCGGGCGTGAGCCACGCCCGGCGCGCGACGACCACACCCCAGCGCAGTCCGCCGAGCGCGGCCGGGCTGTGCGCGTCGGAGTCGATGACGATCGTCGCGCCGGCCTCCCGCGCCTGGCGCGCCCGAAGATCGTCAAGGTCCAGTCGATCTACCTGGCAGTTGATCTCCACACACACGCCCGCGGCCGCGGCCGCGGCAAAGATGCGCGCCCAGTCCGCCTGCAGCGGCTCGCGCCTGAGAATCGCGCGCCCGGTGGGATGTGCAAGGATGTCGACCCACGGGCAGGCGATCGCGCGCAGGAGGCGGTCGGTGAGCTGCGCCGGCTCCTGATTGAACGCCGAATGTACCGACGTGACGACGATGTCGAGCTGGGCGAGGCAGTCGTCGGCCAGGTCCATCGAGCCGTCCGGACGGATGTCGCATTCGATTCCGGCAAGCAGCGTGATGCCCTCGAGACGCGACGAGATCTCGCGGACGGCACGCGCGTGCTCGAGCGCGCGGGTCTCGTCGAGGCCGTTGGCCATCGCGAGCGCCTGGCTGTGGTCGGTGATCGCGAGATAGCGGTGGCCCGCCGCCTTCGCGGCAAGGGCCATCGTCTCGATGTCGGCGCGGCCGTCGGTGACGTCGGTGTGCGAATGCAGGTCCCCCTGGAGGTCGGCGAGCTGCACGAGGCGCGGCAGCGTGCGGGCCTCGGCCGCGGCGATCTCGCCGCGATTCTCGCGCAGTTCGGGCGGAACGAACGCCAGGCCGAGCGCTTCGTAGACGGCCTCCTCGTCGTCGCCGGCAACCTTCTCGTCGCTGTCGGCCTTGAACAATCCGTATTCATTCAGCTTGAAGCCGCGCTGAATCGCGCGGTCGCGGAGCGCGATGTTGTGCGCCTTCGAGCCGGTGAAGTACTGCAGCGCGGCGCCAAGGCTCTCGCGCGGTACGAGGCGCAGGTCCGCCTGGAACCCGCCCCAGAGCTGCACGCTCGACTTCGTGCCGCCGTGCGCGAGGACGCGTTCGACGAGCTTGTAGCCCGTGAACGCGTCCATCAACGTCGCCGGGCCGCCGGCCGCGAGGATGTCGAGATCGCCGCACGTCTCGCAGCCGCGGCGCAGGCTGCCGACCATCGAGATCTCCGCGTCCGGCGCATGCTCGCGCAGCGCGGCCACGAGCGCCGCCGCGGTCTCGTACGCCTCGGGCATCAAGCGGCGGCCCGTGAAGCGGCGCTGCTCTACGAGCGACTTCAGGATTGCCGTTTCCTTCTTCGCGCCCATGCCCTTGATCGCGCGGAGTCGGCCTGCCTTCGCGGCCTCCTCGAGGTCCTCCAGCGTGCGGATGTCCATCTCGCGATAGAGGAGCGCAACGGTCTTCGGCCCGACGCCCTGCAGGTGGAGCAGGTCGAGCACCGTGGGCGGGAACTGTTGCAGCAGATCCTGGTGGTAGCGGATTGCACCCGTGTCGAGCAGCTCGCCAATCTTCGCGGCGATGTCCTTGCCGATGCCCGGCAGCGCCAGGCGTTCGGCCGCCGTCAGCTCCGCGACGCGCCGCGTTTCGTGCGCGACGGTCTCGGAGGCGTTCCGATACGCGCGAATCTTGAACGGGTTCTCGGACTTGATCTCGAGGAGATCGCCGATCTCCGCCAGGATGCGCGCTATGGCGAGGTTTTCCACATCAGGGAAGGCGCTGAATCTGGAGCCCCGCGGCCTCGATCCGAAAATCGAGCACGCGTGCGCCTGCCTTCGCGAGCGCGTCGCGGACGGCGGGGATGACGTCCGGTTCGCCAAAGCAGAAAAGGCATCCGCCGCCGCCGGCGCCGCAGACTTTTCCCGCCGTCGCGCCGGCCTTGCGCGCGGCGTCCATCATCTGATCGATCTCCGGCGTGGTCACGCCGGGCGCGAGCTTCTTGCGGTTGTCCCATTCGGCCGCGATCTGGCGGCCCACTTCCGTCCAGTCGCGACGCTCGAGCGCGCTGCGCATCGCCGACGCGATGTCGCGAATCCGCGCGAAGCTTTTCTGCACCGACGCGTCGCCGTCGATGTGACGCTTGGTGACTTCCCAATTGTTGATCCCGGAGTTGCGCGAGGCGTTGGTGTAGGCGAGCGCGAGCCGTGACTGCAGCTCCTCCGGGGCGACGTTCAGCGCGACGCGGCGCACGCCGTCGACACCGAGCTCCACGGCGGAGATGCCGCCGAAGTACGCCGGGCGGTAGTCCTGCACGCCGGTCGGCACGTCGATGGCCTGCGCTTCGACGTTCATCGCGATCTGAAAGATCTCATCGGCGGTGCGGCGGCTGCCCGTCCACTCGTTCAACGCGCCGCACACGGCGATGTTGAGCGCGGACGATCCGGCGATGCCGGCGCCGAACGGCGACTCCGAGGTCGTATGTAGCTCGAGCCCTTCCGCCTGAAAGTGCAGCAGCAGCCGCCCGAGCAGCTTCAGGTCGTGGCCGTCGCGGAGCTGCGACCAGTGATCGACCTCGACGCGCTGGCCGGCGTCTTCTGACGCGATCACCAGCCGCCGATCGGTGCGCGGCGTGATCGTGCATCGCGCGCGCAGGCTGATCGCCGCGTTCAGCGTCTGCGCGCCGTGATGAAAGAGATACAGCGGCCAGATGTCGAGCGTGCCGCCGGCCAGGTCGATGCGCGTAGGCGCTGAGGCTTCAATCCGCACCCAGCGATTATAGATGGAGCGTGTGCGATATCATTTTCGAGATGCGCGACGTGCGGAGACACATTGGCCAGCTGGCCTTCGTCGGCTTTGACGGCTACACGCTGCCGGATGAAGTGCGGCAGATCGCGCGGCAGTTCGATCTCGGGGGCGTGGTCTTCTTCGCGCGCAACGTGCAGGAGCCGGACCAGGTCGCGGAGCTGTCGCGTGAATCGCAGGCGCTGGCGCAGGAGATCCCGCTGTGGGTGAGCGTCGATCAGGAAGGCGGTCGCGTCGCCCGGCTGAAGCGGCCGTTCACGGAGTGGCCGCCGATGCAGACGCTCGGCCGCGCCGGCGACGAAGCGCTGGCGGAACGGTTCGCGCGCGCGCTGGCAACGGAGTTGAAGGCGGTCGGGATCTCGCTCGACTTCACGCCGGTGCTCGATGTACTGACGAACCCGAAGAATCCCGTGATCGGCGATCGCGCGCTCGCCGAGCGCGCCGAGGACGTGGCGCGGCTCGGCACCGCGATCATCCGTACGCTGCAGGGCGAACGCATCGCTGCCTGCGGGAAGCATTTTCCAGGGCACGGCGATACCAGCGTCGATTCGCACTTCGACCTGCCGCTCGTCGAGCATCCGCCGGATCGCCTCGACGCGGTGGAATACGTGCCGTTCAAGGCGGCGATCGCCGCGGACGTGGCGGCGATCATGACCGCGCATATCCTCGTTCCGGCGTTCGACGAGGAGCGCCCGGCCACGCTCTCGCGACGGATCGTCTACGGCGAGCTGCGCGAGAAGCTCGGGTTCAACGGCATCATCCTGACCGACGACATGTCGATGAAGGCGATCAGCAACCGTTACGGACTGAGCGAGGCGACGGTGGACGCGATCGCCGCGGGATGTGATGGCGTGCTGATGTGCGCGCCCGGCGCCGACGCGCAGATGGCGGCGCTCGAGGCGCTGATTTACGCGGTGGAGCAGGGACGCGTGCCGCAGAAGCGCGTCGAGGACGCGCTCGCGCGCCAGCGCAAGGTCAAAGAGCGCTTCCTGGCGGCGCCCCGTCCGCGGGCGGTGACCGGCGCCGCGCTCCGGGCGACGCTCGGCCGCGACGAGCATCAGGCGATTGCCGCCGAGATGGCACGGTTCGTCTGAGCGCGATGCGGAAACCGCGCGCCCTTCGTCCCGGCGACCGCATTGCGGTGATCGCGCCCGCCAGCAGCTTCAATCGCGACGAGTTCGACGCCGGCGTTGCCGAGCTCCGCTCACTCGGCTACGAGCCGGTCTACGACGATACCGTGTTCGCGCGCGACAGCTATCTCGCCGGCGACGCAGAGACGCGCGCGGCTGCGTTCCGCCGCGCGTGGGCGGACGAGTCGATTGCCGCGTTGATTGCCGTCAGAGGCGGGTACGGCAGCGTCCACATGCTGCCGCTGCTCGACGCGGCGGAGATCCGGCGGTCGCCCAAGCCGTTCATCGGCTACAGCGACAACACGTCGATCCTGTCCTGGCTGACGACGCGCTGCGGCCTCGTGTCCTTTCACGGACCGATGCTCGAAGGGCGGCTCGCGCACGGCGACGCGGGCTACGATCGGGATACGTTCCTGCGCGTGCTCACGCGTGAGGAGCCGGCTGGGGAGATCACCCATCCCGCGCTCGAAACCATCCGCCCGGGCGAAGCGGTCGGCACGCTCGTCGGTGGCACGTTGACGCAGCTCCTCGCGTCCTTCCGGACCCCGTTCGAGTTCGATCCTCCCGGCGCGCACGTGCTCTTCATCGACGAAGTGGGCGAGCGGCCGTATCGGCTCGATCGGATGCTCACGCAACTGCGCCTGTCGGGATGGCTCGGCAAAGCGTCCGCCCTGGTCTTCGGCGAACTGCCACGCTGCGATGAGCCGGGCGATGTCGAACTCACGGCCCGCAGCGTGGTGGCGCGAGTGCTGCAGGACTTTCCCGGACCGGTCCTGTTCGGGCTCCCCTCCGGGCACACGACCGGCGCGTGCCTGACGCTGCCGCTCGGCGTTCGCGCGCGCGTGCTCGCGGGCCCTCAGCCTGCGCTCGTCATCGAGGAGGCGGCGGTTACGGCATGAAACGGATTCACCTGATAGGGATCTGCGGCACGGCCATGGCGACGCTCGCCGCGCTGCTCAAGAGCCGCGGTCACGACGTCCGCGGCTCCGATCAAAACGTCTATCCGCCGATGAGTGATTTTCTCGCCGAGCAGCAAATCACCACACTTCAGGGCTACAAGCCGGAGCACATCTCCGACGACCTCGACCTGGTGGTCGTCGGCAATGCCATCTCGCGCGGCAATCCCGAGCTCGAAGAAGTACTCGATCGAAAGATCCGCTACTGCTCGCTCCCCGAGGCGGTCCGCGATCATTTCCTGTGGGGTGCGCGATCGGTCGTCATCGCGGGCACGCACGGCAAGACGACGACAACGTCGCTCGCCGGATGGGTGCTGACCCACGGCGGCGCCGATCCCAGCGTCTTCATCGGCGGCATCGCCGAGAACTTCGCCGGCAGCTACCGCGTCGGCGGCGGACGCGACTTCGTGATCGAAGGGGACGAGTACGACAGCGCCTTCTTCGACAAGACCGCCAAGTTCCTGAAGTACCTGCCGGACATCGCCGTCGTCAACAACCTCGAGTTCGACCACGCGGACATCTACGCCGATCTCGAGGCGATTCGCGTTGCGTTCCGCCGTCTCGTCAACCTGGTGCCGCGCCGCGGGCTGCTGCTCGTCGGCGCGGACGATCCGGAAGCGCGCGCGCTGGCGCCGCTCGCCCGGTGCCGCGTCGAATCGTTCGGGCTGTCGGACGGCGCCGACTGGCAGGCACACGACATCCGCATCGAGAGCGGAATCACGAAGTTCAGCGTGCGCCGCGGCGGCCAGCCGACCGGCAGCTTCGAGATCCCGCTGCTCGGCGCCTTCAACGTGAGGAACGCGCTCGCCGCGATTGCTGTGGGCGCGGCCGTGGGGTTGAGCCCGGACACGATTGCCGAAGGGCTGCGCCGGTTCAAGGGGGTCCGCCGCCGCATGCAGCTTCGCGGCACCGCGAAGGGCGTCGCGGTCTATGACGATTTCGCGCATCATCCGACCGCGATTGCCGAGACGCTCGCGGGCGTGCGGTCCGCGTATCCCGATCGTCGCATCTGGGCGATCTTCGAGCCGCGGTCCGCGACGTCGTGCCGCAAGGTCTTCCAGGCGGACTTCGCGCGCGCGTTTGCCGGGGCGGATCGCGTGCTGCTGCCCGCCGTCTTCCGCTCGAACCTGCCCGAGGATCAGCGTCTCTCGATCGAGCAGCTCGTGACCGACCTGCGTGAGGGCGGCGCGGACGCTCGCTTCATCCCGCAAGTGGACGACATCGTATCCACGGTCGCGCGCGAGGCCGACGAGGGCGACCTCGTCGTCGTCATGTCGAATGGCGGGTTCGACAACATCCACCAGAAGCTGCTGACGGCGCTGGAGGCGCGCCGCCGCTGAATGGACGCGCGGCTCGTGGCGGCCGGTGATGCCGCGTGGCTCATCGAGCTGCCGGAGCGCATCGATGCTGCCGTGAACGCGCGCGCCATTGCCATTGCCGCGCGCGTCACGCGCGCCAACATTCCCGTCGTCCGCGACGTGGTGGTCGGGTACCGATCGGTGATGGTGTATGTCGACCCGCTGGGCACCGACGCAGCGTCGATGGAGTCGCGGCTCCGGGACATGCTGAACGAGCCGGTGTCGGATGCTGCGGCGGTCGGTGCATCCGTGAACGTGCCGGTCTGCTACGACGCGCCGTTCGCGCCGGATCTGCCCGACGTCGCGGCGTTCGCGGGTTGCGACGTCGACGAGGTGATCGCGAGGCATGTCGCGGGCGAATATCGCGTGTTCGTCGTCGGCTTCGTGCCAGGGTTCGCGTACATGGCGAGCGTCGATCCGCGGATCGCGGCACCGCGCCGGCCGTCGCCGCGCGTGAAGGTGCCGGCGGGATCCGTGGCGATCGCGGCCGGTCAGACGGGCGTCTATCCCGCGGAGACGCCGGGTGGATGGAACATCATCGGCCGCACGCCGGTTCGCCCGTTCTCGCCCGAACGCGCGGACCCGTTCCTGTTCAGGGCCGGCGACCGCGTGCGTTTTCATCGGATCGCCGAACCCGAATACCGGGCCACGACGGAGTGGGGCGACGCGTGAGCAGCGCGCTCGTCGTCGATCGGCCGGGAATGTTGACGACCGTTCAGGACCGCGGCCGTTGGGGGTACCAAGGGCTTGGTGTTCCGGTCGCGGGTCCGATGGATTGGTACTCGCACGACCTCGCAAACCGTCTCGTCGGCAACGATCCGGACGCGGCGGCGCTGGAGGTGACGTTGATCGGCCCGGAGCTGATGGCGGAGGGTCCGGACGTGCTGTGCGCGGTCGCCGGCGCCGCGTTCGACGTGTCGGTGAACGGCAGCCCGGTGCCCCTGAATGGGCCGTTCGCGGTGTCCGATCGATCGAGGATCCGCGTCGGCGCGCGCCGGGCGGGTGCGCGCGCCACGCTTGCAGTGCGCGGTGGTTTCGCTCTTCCGATGACGTTTGGCAGCCGCGCCACCCATCTCGTCAGCCGCATGGGGCCGTTCGACGGCCGCCCGTTGCGCACCGGCGACCGATTGCCGATCGGAACCGGGACACTCACACTTCCTCGCGCGCCTGAAACCGGGACAGTCACCGTTAATCCCATACTCGAACATCTCGCGTTGGAGAACTGTGAGTGTCCCGGTTCTGGCGCGCGCGTGCGGGTCGTCGCGGCCGCGCATCGCGAGCGCTTCACAGACGAGGCATGGCGCACGCTGACGAGCGCGCGCTTCACGGTCACGCCGCAGTCGAACCGCATGGGATATCGTCTGGACGGGCCGACGCTGACGCACGTTCGCGGTGCGGACATCCTCTCGGAAGCGATGCCGGTTGGCGCCGTCCAGGTGCCGGCCTCAGGACAGCCGATCCTGCTGATGGCGGATCGGCAGACGACGGGCGGCTACGCGACGATTGCGAACGTCATCACCGCCGACCTGCCGATTGCGGGCCAGCTGGCGCCGGGCGATTGGATTGAGTTCGTCGCGTGCACCCATGCGGAAGCGATCGACGCGCTTCGCGCACGGCGTCGCTCACTCGAGGGCGTCCGACCGTGATGGACGTGCACGCGGCGCTCCGTGCGGTGGTCACGCACGATCGTGTGCAGCGCGACGCGCCGCTCGCGCCCTACACGACGTTCAAGGTTGGTGGTCCCGCCGATTGGCTGGTGCACGCGCGCAGCGCCGCGGAGATCAGGGCGATCCTCGACATCGCGCGCGATGCGCATCTGCCCGTCACAGTGCTCGGCGGGGGATCAAATGTGCTGATCGCCGACGCGGGCGTCCGCGGCGTCGTCATTCGCATTCATGGCGGCGACGTGGCCAGCGTGTCGGATGATCGCATTCGCGCCGATGCCGGCCTGACGATCAACGGCCTGGTGCGGTGGACGATCAATCGCGGCATCGCGGGGCTCGAAGCCTGGGCCGGGACGCCGGGAACGGTTGGCGGCGCGATCCACGGCAACGCGCATTTCAAAGGACGGCTGATCGGTGAGCTCATCGACAACGTCGAAGTCGCGACCAGCGATGGCGAGATTCGGCGGCTTGGCGTCGGCGAAATGGAGTTTGGCTACGATCGCAGCCGGCTGCAGCGCACGCACGAGATCGCGATCACCGCGGACTTCCGCGTCAGCCGTGGCGACGTCGCGTCGCTGCGCGCAACCGCGCGTGAGTCGCTCGCGTATCGCAAAGGCACGCAGCCGCTCGAGTTCGCGAGCGCGGGCTGCATTTTCCAGAATCCCGATCCGGCGCTCGACCGCGTGCCGGACGGGATTCCGTGGTCGGCCGGCGCGCTCGTCGATCGCGCCGGGTTGAAGGGCAGGCGGGAAGGGCAGGCGCGGGTCTCGCCGACGCACGGGAATTTCATCGTCAACGAGGGACAGGCCACCGCCGCGGAGATCCGGCGCCTCGTCGAGCGTTGCCGCGCCGCGGTGCGCGACGCCTTCGGCGTCGATCTGCGCGACGAAATCGTGTATCTGGGGTTCTGATGGCGACATTGAGACTCGAAGGCGGCCGCACCCTCTCAGGAAGGGTTGCGGTCGAAGGCAACAAGAACGCGGCGCTGCCGCTGATTGCCGCGTGCGTGCTCAGCGACCAGCCGTGTGAGCTCTCGAACGTGCCGCGCATTCGCGACGTCGACGTCCTGCTCGAGCTCATCGAAGGCCTGGGCGGCCGAGTCGAAGGGCGCGGCACGTCGACGCTCCGCATCGAGTGCAGAGAGATCCGCGGTGATCGGCCGGACCCTACGCTCGTCGGCAAGCTGCGCGGCTCGGTGCTGCTCCTTGGTCCGCTGCTCGCCCGGCGCGGCGCCGCGCGGCTCGCGCAGCCCGGCGGAGACTTTCCAGCGCGACGAACCATCTCGGTGCATCTGGAGGCGCTTTTCGCGATGGGCGCGCAGGCACTCGAGGAGCCCGGCTACGCGCTGACGACGCCGGGATTGCGCGGCGCGTCGATGTATCTCGACGAGGCATCCGTGACCGGCACCGAAACGGCGCTCCTCGCTGCCTCGGCCGCGCGCGGCAGCTCCGAGATCCGCCACGCCGCCACCGAACCACACGTCGTCGAGCTCTGTGAGTTTCTGCAGAAAATGGGCGTCGGCGTCGAGGGCGGCGGGACGTCGACCATCCGTGTGCATCCGCCGGCGCGACTGAGCGGCGCGCGGCATCGCCTGCACGGCGACTACATCGAAGCAGGCAGCTGGGGCGTGGTTGCGGCGATCACGAACGGCGAGATCGAGGTGACCGGCGCGCGCACGCAGGACCTCGAGGTCATCGCCGCGCCACTCAAACGTATGGGCCTCGAGTGCTCGTCCGAGGACGATCGACTGCTGGTCGGCCCGTCGACGCTGAACGCGGTGCGCCGCATCACCACCGGCCTGTGGCCAGGATTTCCGAGCGACATGGTCAGCCTCGTGACCGTGCTGGCGACGCAGGCGCGCGGCCGCACGCTCGTGCACGACTGGCTCTATGAGCTGCGGTTATTCGCGCTCGAGCAGTTGAGCGCGATGCGGGCCGATCTCTTTCTCTGCGATCCGCACCGGATGATCGTCAGCGGCCCGACGAAGCTGCGCGGGCGGTCGCTCGACAGCCGCGATATTCGGTCCGGGATGGCATTGATTGCGGCGGCGCTGGCGGCGGAAGGAGAGAGCAGGGTCGGGCCGCTCGAAACCGTAGAACGAGGTTACGCGGCACTGGTGGAGCGGTTGCAGTCGCTCGGCGCCCAGGTCGAGCGCGAGGCCTAGGTTCCGGTTCCGCCGCCGCCTTTTTTCGGCGCCGGCGGGGGCGACACGGGGATCGCGACGCCGGGCATCGGACCCTGGAGCGGCTGCGGAAACGGCGCAGCGGCGGGTGGCGCAGTTCCCGGAACCGTGCCAGCCGGCGCGGCTGGGGACGGCGACACGGGCACGACCGCCCCGCCGGGCGCGGGCGCGAGTCCCGGCGGCAGATCGGGTCCTTCCTCACGATCGCGCGGAATCGCCGGCGTGCCCGGCGCTTCCGGGACCGTCATGCCGATCCCGACATCACGCCCGAGGCGGAACGGCCGCAGATCGCCTTCGGTCAAATCCAGCACGCGGACGATGTGCGGCGTGAGCGTGAGGATGATGTCGGTCTGCTGCGTTTCCTTGTGATTGTTCGCGAACAGGCGGCCGAGCAGCGGAATGTCGCTCAGGCCGGGAACGCCCGCCATCACGGATCGTTCTTCATCGCGAATCAACCCGCCGAGCATGTTCGTCTCGCCGTCCTTCAGGCGAATGGTGGTCGAGATCTCGCGATTGCCGAAGGTGGGCAGGTTCGCGAACCCCGTTCCGGAAATGCTCGTGAGCGACACGCGCAGCGCCAGCGTGACTTCGTCGTCATGATGCGTGCGCGGCGTGATGTCGATGTTCACGCCGATGTTCTCGTAGACGAACGAGGTGATGGGCTGCGTGTTCACGCCGCCCGCGGCAATCGGCGCGAAGGTCGTGACGGGTACCGGCACCCGTTCGCCGAACTTCGCGGAGGCGGCGAGCCCCTCGGCGGTTCGCAATTGCGGATTGGCGAGCGTCCGGGTGGCGGTGTCGTTCTTCAACAGCCGGTAGTAGACGCCGGGAATGCCGGCAAGGAAGACGTCCGACGCGGTCAGGTTTTGAAGATCCTGCAGCGTGAAGTTCGGCCGGTTGATGTCGATGGAGCCGGAGATGCCCGGAGAGCCGGGCGACGCGATCTGCAGGCCATACTCGCGGAGCCGCGTGCGGTCGACCTCGAGCAGCTCGACGTCGATCACCACTTCGGGCCGCGCCTTGTCGATGGCGTTGATCAGCCGCGCCGCCGCCATGATCCGTTCGGGCGTGTCCTTGATCGAGATCGCGTTGGTCGCGGTGATCGCCGACACCTGGCGAATGTCGATGACGACACGGAGCAGATCGATCACTTCCTTGATGTCCGCATTGCTCAAGTAGAACGTGCGGACGACCGACTCTTCGTACTCGCGGCGCTTTGCCGGCGTGTCGGGGACGACCGTGATCGTCTGGGGCGCGGTGACGCGGTAGAAGGTACGCGTGCTGGCCGTCACCGCCGCGAGCGCGTCCTCCAGCGTTGCGTTGCGAAGATCGATGCTGAGCGGCTGATCGCGGAACCCGGGGTCGAAGACCAGGCTCAGGTTCGAGAACTTCGCGATCGCCATGAAGACCGCCCGCGCCGTGGCGCCGTTGCCGAACACGAGTGAGGCCGGGAGCTTGGCTGAGGCGGGGAGGTCGAGCCCGGGTGGCGCGATGTTCCGCGTGCGCTCGATCAGGCTTTCGAGCTCGGTGCGATCCCCGCGGGTGACGTTGACCTTGGTGCGGAGCCGCTGCCGCACGTCGCGCAGCGCCGCATCGACGATCGGGTCGGTGGGATTGAGCTCGGACGAGAGCTGGTATTCGACGACCGCTTCCTCGTAGCGCTCGAGGCCAGCGAGACGGCGTCCTTTGTACGCGTGCTCCTGCGCGGCCCGCAGCTTCGAGCGTTCGAGCGCGGTTCGTGCCGCGCGGTTCGCCGGATCCGCGCGCACGACCTTCGTATATTCGATGACCGCGCGGTCGTAATCCTGCGCCTGCTCCGCGTGCTCCCCGGCGCGCATCGCGCTTCCCGTCGCGCAGCCGGCGGCGGCGCCGAGGAGCAGCGCCAGGGCGACGCCGCGAACGTCAGCGCGCGGGCGCATCGGCATCGATGACATCCACTCCCCTGGGAATCTTGAACGTGAAGTGCGCGTCGGGCACGCCGGTGTTCTCGCGCAGGTTCGTGAACCGGAACGTCGAGGTGCCGCCCTGCTGATCGGCGGCGGTCAACCCGCGAATCTGCAGCGTGCGGCGATCGACGGTGAGAATCAGCCAGTCGTAGTCGCGCTGACGCGCCTTGGGATCGAGGCGCAGGACCCACGTGTCGGCGGTCTCGCCGGGTGCGTAGCTGACGTTGAAGTCGCGCGTCACGTCCCCCTTGCCGGCCAGGAAGAGCACCGCGGTGGTCGCGCGATCCTCGGCGGGCACCGAACTGACGATCACCTGCTTGTCGGCCGGCACATACGAGTAGACCTTGCGGCCGTCCGACACGAACAGCTTCTTCTCCGGCGACGTGTACTCCCAGCGCATCCGTCCCGGCTTCTTGATTTCCACGGTGCCGCCCTCGGTGAGCGTCTTCTTCAGGACGCCCCCTTCGTAGCTGTGCGTGAAATCGGCGATGAAGTCGCGGACGCGATCGTATTTCTCCTGGAGCGCGCGCGCGGTCTCACCCGCCGGTGGACGCGCCGGGGCCTGCGCGGACAAGGCCGTGGACAGGAGAACCAGAACCGGAAGGAGACGGGGCACCAAGGTAATCCGAGTGTAGCACCGGGGAGAGGTCTCGACGCTTGTCAGGTGCCAACGTGCCCAGGGGTGCCAGGGGCCGAGTGCAGACGTGTGCAGCACCCAGCACCTGGCCCCAGCACGTGGCACCTGGCACCAGACAAGGTGCGCGACTATCCGCGCTTTTGCGCAATGAAGGCCAGCACCTGCGCGAGCGGGCGTGCGTTGAGCACGTGGCGGGGTTCGACCCACCCGCGCCGGGCCGTGCCGACGCCAAGCCGCATCTGCCGCTCGAGCGAACGGGCGCGGTGGCAGTCGCTGTCGATGCTGACCGTCACGCCGGCGGCAATCGCCGCGCGCGCGTGCTCGCCGTCCATGTCCAGGTGCGCCGGCGCCCCGTCGATCTCGAGCACGGTCCCGGTCTCCGCCGCCGCGTCGTAGAGCACGCGGAAGTCTAGGTCGTAGCCGTCGCGATGCCCGACCAGCTGATTCATCGGATGCGTGATCATCGTGACGAGCGGATGCCGGATCGCGCCCAGGCATCGCGTGGTCAGCTGCCTTCCGTCCTGCCCCGCGCGATCGTGCAG
>JBKPRU010000268.1:0-15434 GCA_046734675.1 Acidobacteriota bacterium | reverse complement strand
GCATCGAACGCAGCCGCGCCCTGAGGTGCGGCCGCTGCGGCAGCGAGTGGCACGGCCAGCTCCTGCACTGTGCGTTCTGCGGCAATCACGATCACGGCGATCTGACGACACTGGTGACGGAGCAGGGCAGCGGCGTAGGCGCGCTCGAGGCGTGCCGTCGCTGCTCCCAATACGTAAAGGTGTTCACGCGGCTGCAGGGCTGCGCGCCGTCGGAGGTCATGCTCGAAGATATGGCGAGCGTCGACCTCGATGTCGCGGCCATTCAACACGGGTACTCACGCCCGGCCGGGGCCGGGTGCACGGTCGACGTGGAGGTTCATGCCGGACGTCCGCACCGGGCGTTGGCGGGACACGCATGACCGCGACCGGACCTTCCTCAGATCTCCTCCGTCCCGCTGACGTGTGCCGTGCGCTGCTGGCCGCACTCGACGCGGCGGAAGGCCAGCGGCGCAAGCGCAAGCGCGATCAGACACCCGACACGTTCGGCTTGCGTGTGAAGCGCGACCTGCTCGAACGGGCGGTAGCGGCCGACCCGGCGCCGGAGCATTTCGAAGGCTGGCTGCTCGAATATCCGCTCACGTGCGGCGCACCGGAGCTCGAAGGGCCCGCGCAGGCGATGGCGCGTGCCGTGTTCGAAGAATGGCGGCTCGCGCATTCGCTCGGCGCCTTCCGCGACTGGCTCGCACAAGGGGCGCCATCCGACGACGCGGGGAAGGATCGATGCTGAGCGGGATCATTCTCGCCGGCGGCCGCAGCTCGCGGATGGGCAGACCGAAAGCGCTGCTGCCGTTCGACGATGAACCGCTCATCTCGCACATCGTCGGCCGCCTGCGGCCGATCGTCGACGAGATTGTGGTCGTGGCCGCGCCGGACCAGCGACTGCCGTCGTTGCCGGTGACGCTCGTGCGCGACGAGGTGGCGTACCAGGGACCGGTCGGCGGCATCTGCTACGGCCTGGCTGCGAGCGTCGGCGAGTTCTCGTTCGTGACCTCGTGCGACGCGGCGTTCTCGAGCCGTGCCTTGATCGATCACCTGCTGTCGCTTCGACATGACGCGGACGTCGTCGTTCCGCGGTGGGATGGACGCTACCAGCCGCTCTTCGCCATCTATCGCCGGACGGTGCTGCCGCTCCTGAAGGCGCAGCTCGAACGCGGCGAGCTGCGACCGGTGTCGCTTTTCGAGCGGGTGAAGACCCGGACCGTCGAAGAAGACGAGATCCGCGCCTTCGATCCTGACGGCGAGAGCTTCTTCAACATGAACGAGCCGGCCGACTACGAGCGCGCGGTCGCGCGCTGGCCGGCGACGCGCGGTGGTGCGAAGGTCGCCACATGATCTGCGTCGTCGAGTTGTTCGGCGTTGCGCGTATGCTCGCGGGGCGGCGCGAGCTGGCCGTCACGCTGCCGGATGGCGCGACGCTCGGTGACGTGTTTTCCGCCGTATCGTCTCAGCTGCCGACGCTCGCCGGACGCGTGATCGCGTCGAAGGGCGGCGCGCTCGCCGACGGCTACGCGTGCAACGTGAACGGGCTGGACTTCGTCCGCGATGCGGCGGCGTCCGTCAACGCCGGAGATCGCATCCTGATCGTCTCGGCGGACGCCGGGGGCTGACCCGATGCACGGATTCTGCGGCCGCCTGCTGCACGTCGATCTGACGCTGGGCCGCGGCAGGGTTGAGGACATCGATGAGACGCGGCTGAGAAAGCATCTCGGCGGTGTGGGACTCGGCGCCAGCCTCTTATACGAGTACGCGCCGCAAGGCGTCGACCCGTTGTCGCCCGCGAATCCACTCGTCTTCACAAGCGCGCCTCTCGTCGGCACGCGCCTCACCACGACCGCCAAATTCGCGGTCGTCACCAAGTCGCCGCTGACCGGATTCATCGCCGATTCCCTCTCGTCCAGCCACTTCGCGCTCGAGTTGAAGCGGCTCGGCATCGACGCGCTCGTGGTGACCGGACAGGCCCCGCGCTTGTCGTACATCTTCGTCGACGGCGAGCACGTCGATCTCAGATCGGCCGAGCACCTTCGCGGAGACGCGCCGATCGCCACCGAAGCGCAGATTCGACGTGAGCTGCGCCGGCCATCGGCATGGGTTGCGGCCATTGGCGCGGCGGGGGAACACCGCGTGCGGTTCGCGACGATCAGCAACGAGGGGCGGCACGCGGGGCGCGGCGGCGCCGGCGCCGTGATGGGCGCCAAGAACCTGAAGGCAATTGCGATCTGCGGGTCGCGCGACACGACGGTGGCGGACGCGGACGCGCTCGAGCACATCGCCGGCTCGCTGCGCCGCCGGAGTGTCGGGACGATGACCGAGAAGTACCGGCATCTCGGTACCGTCGCCAATCTCTCGGTGTTCGATCGCCTCGGCGCCTTGCCCACCCGCAATTTTCAGCAGGCGACGTTCGAGGATGCGGATGCGGTCAGCGGCGAGACGCTGACGATCGGCAGCTTCAGCCGGCGGCACGGGTGCGCATCGTGCACGATCCAGTGCGAGCGATTGTTCTCCGCCGGCGACGGCGGACACGAGCAACGGCTCGAGTACGAAACGCTCTTCGCGCTCGGACCGCTCTGCGGCATCGGCGATCCGGCGTGCGTGCTCGAAGCCGCGCGCCTGTGCGACACTTACGGCCTCGACACGATCAGCACGGGTGGCACGCTGGCGTGGGCGATGGAGACAACGGATCGCGGCCTCTTCGCGGGTGAGGCTGCCTCCGGCCTGCGCTTTGGCGATGGCGCCGGCGTGCTCGCGGGCATTCGCGCGATTGGGACACGAACGGGTCTCGGCGATCTGCTGGCCGAGGGCTCTCGCCTCGCCGCGGCGGCCGTCGGCGGGTCGAGCGCGGAGTGGGCGATGCACGTCAAGGGACTCGAGCTTCCAGGTTACGAGCCGCGCAGCCTGAAGACAATGGCGCTGGGACTCGCCGTCAGCCCGCGAGGCGCCTGTCACAATCGATCCGGCGCGTACGACGCGGATTTTTCCGGCGAGGTCGATCGTCTGCGTGTCGACACGCGGCGCGGAGCGCTCGTCGCCGCGTCCGAGAACTTCGCCGCCGTCCTCGACTCGCTGATCGTGTGCAAGTTCCTGCGCAAGTGCTTCACGGATTTCTACGCGGAATCCGCGGAGATGATCGGGGCGATCACAGGGTGGGCGTGCACCGGCGACGAGATGCAGCGCACGGGCGAGCGCATTCACACGCTGAAAAAGCTCTTCAACATTCGCGAAGGATGGCAGCCAAGCGACGACTGGCTGCCGCCCCGGCTGCTCTCGGAGCCGCTTCGCACGGGCGCCGCGCGCGGCACCGCGTTGTCGCCGGCGGAGCTGGGGGAGATGCTCGCCGGGTACTACCGCGCACGCGGATGGGACGATCGGGGTTTCGTTCCCGCCGCGAAGATGCGCGAGCTCGGTCTTCCCGGCGATCAGTCCAGCTCACACGCGCGGTCGGCGTGAACCGCCATGAGCTCCCCTCGATGGACGATCGGGTCGTCCAGCGATCCGGCCACGTGCACGCGCACGCCGTTGATCGATCCACTGATATCCCGGTAATCGACAACGTCGCGCACCTCTTCCACCAACATCCACAACTCGAGCGGTCCGCGGCCGATCCGGATGCCGTTCGGTGGAACGGCGAGCCGGCGTCCGTCCACGTGGAGGATGGTGTAGCCAAGGACTTCGGCGACGCTGGCGCGCGCGGGACGCCGCATGATCTCGTGGGCGTCGCCCGATGCGTGCACCCGACCATCCACGAGCACCACCAGGTCGTCGCCGAGGCGGAGCGCTTCCTGGCGTTCGTGCGTGACGAGCACGGTGGTCGCGTTGAAGGCCTCGAGGACGCCCGGCAACTCCTCGAGCAGGCGGCGCGAGGTCGCCGGATCGAGCCCCGACAGCGGTTCGTCCAGCAGCACGAGCGGCGCCTGCAGGCACAGCGCGCGCGCCAGGCCGGCGCGCCGCGCTTCGCCCCCTGACAGCCGATCGGCGCGGCGATCGAGAAGATGAGCGATGCCGAGCAGGTGCGACGCCGCCGCGACGCGCTCGCCCCGCTCGACCGGCGGCACGCCTCGCATGCGCAGGCCCAGCTCGAGGTTGTCGCGCAGCGACTGTCGGAGAAACACGTTTTCCTGGAACACGAACGCGACGCGAGGCCACACGCTGGACGGTCCGCCCTTCGGCACTCGGGCGGTGACGATCGTTCCGGAGGAGGGCGCGTCGAGCCTCGCGAGTAAGCGCAGGAGGCTCGTTTTGCCGGCGCCATTCGGACCGAGGACCGCGGTCGTGCGGTCGCCGCGAATCGTCAGCGATGGAATGTCGAGCACGACCCGGTCGTCGCGCAGCAGGCGCACCGCCTCAATCCCAATGTCCATCAGGGGCGATGGCGTTGCTGCACGACGGTCAACGCCAGGTTGACGCCAAAGGAGAGGACGAGCAGCAGGATCCCGAGCGCGAGCGCGCGCTCCACCTGGCCGCGGCTGGTTTCGGTCACGATCGCGGTCGTCAACACGCGCGTGCTCCGTTCGAGGTTGCCGCCGACGATCATCGACGCGCCAACCTCCGATACGATCCCACCGAATGCCGCCATGATTGCCACGAGCAGGCCGAGCCGCGCTTCACGGGCCAGCAGCCACATCGTGCGCACGCGCCCGGCGCCGAGCACGGCGAGAAGATCCGGGAGCTGACGGGGGAGCGCCTGCACGGCCGCCACCGTGAAGCCGACGACGATCGGCGTCGCGATCAGGCATTGCGCCAGCACCATCGCGCGCTTCGTGTAAATCAGGTCGAAGCCGCCGAACGGGCCGCTGCGCACGAGCAGCAGCCACACGACCAGCCCGACGACCACAGGCGGCACGCCCATCGCGGTGTTCGCCATGCCGAGGACGATCGTCCGTCCGGGAAACATCCGGCGCGCGAGCAGGTAGCCGAGGGGGACGCCGGCCGCGACTGCGAGCAGCGTAGCGGCGCCCGAGACGACCAGCGTTCGGATCGCAATGGTGAGTTCAGCCACCGCTCGTTCTCTTTGCGCCGGGCAACGCATCCGGGAAGAACAGCGGTTCGCCGTACTCCTGCCGCTTGAACTCACCGATGGCGTGCTGCGTTTCAGGCGAGACCAGGAACTCTACGAAGCGGCGGGCGCCGGCGGCGTTGACGCGATCGTGCCGCTGCGGATTCACGACGTAGGCGTGATAGACGTTCAGCAGACGAGTGTCGCCTTGACTGAGGATCTTCAGGCTGAGGCGCTGACGCAGCGCGAGGTAAGTGCCGCGGTCGGTCAGGGTATAGGCGCGCTTCTGATCGGCCACGTTCAACGTGGCGCCCATGCCCTGTCCGGTCTCCTCGCGCGCCCGCAGCGACCGCGCGTCGATGCCGG
The DNA here is from genome assembly GCA_046734675.1 of Acidobacteriota bacterium. Lineage (GTDB taxonomy): Bacteria > Acidobacteriota > Vicinamibacteria > Vicinamibacterales > 2-12-FULL-66-21 > QHWT01. The sequence goes on along the minus strand of JBKPRU010000268.1, from coordinate 10,078 downwards.
CCGACGCCCACAGCGCCATCTCCTGCTTGTGCGTCCCCGAGTCGTCGCCGCGTGAGATGAAGACGCCGCGCTCGGCAATCACCCGCATCGCGGCGGTCACGTCGCGCTCGCGCCCTGCCTCTGCTGGATCGTCAGGCGGTCCGACGATCACGAAGTCGTTGTGCATGATCTGCCGGCCTTCGACGAGGTCGCCGCTGTCGATGTACTGCCTTTCCGCGTCCGGCGCGTGGACCAGCACCGCGTCGGCATCGCCGGTCGATGCCATCCGCAGCGCCGCGCCCGTGCCGACGGCAATGATCTTGACGCCGATCCGCGTCTGTTTTTCAAATCGTGGCACGAGCTCGTCGAGCAGCCCGCTGTCCTGTGTGCTCGTAGTCGTGGCGAGAATGATCGAGCGCTCGTCGACGACAGGACCGACGCGGAGCACCGACACGAGCGTCGCGGCGACGAGCAGGACGCGGAGTGCGATCGCGCGTGTCATCGCGCTTCCTTCCTAGAACACCAGCACCAGCGAGAGACGGAACTCGTCGTTGGCGATCTCCGGCGTCTCGCGCTTGTGGGTGAAATCCACCTGCACCTTTCGGGAGTGTCCCTTCACGTAATACGTGGCGCCACCGGTTGTCAGGGTGAGGTCGAGATGCGTCGGTCCGCGTTCGTCGTCCCAGTCCTCGTGCCGGAACGCCAACTGCACGCGTCCCGGCCCCACGTGACCCCGAAGCAAGTACGCGGCCTGCGCGTAGTAGCCTTCCCGCGTGCGCGGCGCCAGTGTCGCGTCGAGATAATCGTCGCTGCGCGAAAACCAGGCTCCTTCGATCGTGACCGCAGAACTCTGCGCCAGCGGCTGCTCGAAGAATGCTTCAAGGGCGTACGCACGATAGTCTCGCGGACTGGTTTGAAACTCCGGGTCATCGCGCGGATCTAGACGGCGATTCTGCACGTCGATGTTGCCCGCGACCTGCAGCACGCGCTCGTCGCCGAGATGGGTTCCCGTGTAGCTGAAACCGGATTCCTTCGCGAACCAGTTGTAGGCGAGCCGCGTCGACAGCCGCACGCTGCTGCTGGCGTTGGCTGCGTCCTGATCCGAGCCGTCGAAGAACGCGGCCCGATACTGAAACCCATCGACGTTGCCCCAGGCCATGAATCCGAGATCCCGCGACCCTTCGCGCGCCGGCCGCAGCGACGGCAGCGTGCCCCGATCGACCAGCACCTGGTTGAATCCCGACTCGAGGTTGGCGCGAAGAAACGGAATCTTGAACTGCCCGGCCGTGAGCTGCAGCGCCTCGTTCGCACGGTAGGTGATCGACGCATCCTTGATCCGGACCGACCCGTCGGGCGTCAGCACTTTCGCGCCAAGGTTGTCCTGGCCGATCTGAAGGGAGAAGGTGATCGACTTCGTCGGAGCTCCCTGGATCACCAGCCGTGTGCGTCGCACCAGGAAATCGGTGATCGTGCCGGTCTGATCCGCGACGCTCTCGCGGCCGGTCACGTCCGCCCAGACCATCACGCGCGCTTCGATGTCGAACTTCGGTTGATCCTGCGCAGTCGCCGCCCCGGCACAAGCCAGGGCAATCAGGACGAACGCGCCCGCGCAAGACACGACCCTCATGCCAGCCTCTCGCGTCAGATGCTCCGGTGAGCACAATTCGCGGATGCTATGAAAGGTCCGCCAGTGGGTCAAGGAGCGCGTCGACCCGCCCGACTGAGCGCGCCTTCCGCTCATGGCGCCCGCCACGCGGCGCCAGTGCGACTCCGCGACCCGCACCATCGTCGTCACCACTTCAGTTGGACTAGGATGCACGCATGCGTGCACCCGTTCGAATCACTTCCACGCTCGGCCTCGGCCTGCTCATGACTGCCGCTGCGGCCGGCGTCGGTCAGCGCGGGGCGACGCCATCGGCTGCATCATCAAAGGCTGCGTCTGATGCGACGGCGCGGATCGTCACGTCTGCGCAGGCCGTGCTTGCGACCCTCGACGATGCGGCGCGCACCAAGGTCCAGTTTCCCTACGACGGACCGCAGAAGACACGGTGGTCGAACTTTCCAAGCGGCATCTTCGCGCGCGAAGGTCTGCGCATGGGTGATCTGACGGCTCCTCAGCGCGCTGCCGTCATGACGCTGCTCTCGACCGCGCTCAGCGCGGCGGGCTACCGCAAGGTCGTCGACATCATGCGCGGTGACGAAGTCTTGAAGACCGGCGGATCGGGCGGCGGACCACCGGCCGGCGGACCGCCGAGCGGCGCACCGCCGGCGGGCGGTGCGGCACCGGGACGCGGCGGGCGCGGCGGCGGACGCGTGAAGTTCGGGGAGGACGAGTACTATCTCGCATTCCTCGGCACGCCCTCGGTGACGGCGCCGTGGATGCTCCAGTTCGGCGGGCATCACCTCGCGATCAATCTGACGATGGCGGGGGCCCAGGCGACAATGGCGCCGAGCCTGCCCGCGGCCCAGCCCGCGACCTACACCTTCGAAGGACGCACCGTGCGTCCGCTAGGCAACGAGAACGACAAGGCGTTCGCGCTGGTCAACGCGCTCGACGAGAAACAGCGCGGCCAGGCCATCCTCGGATCCCGCGTCGCTGATCTGGTGCTGGGGCCGGGCCAGGACGGCCGCACCATCCAACCTGAGGGCATTCGCGCCTCGGCGCTCTCGGCCGCGCAGCAGACGATGCTGCTCGACATCACGCGCGAGTGGGCGGGCATCATGACCGAGGCGTTCGCCGAGCCGCGCATGGCGGAATTGCGGCAGAATCTGGCCGACACCTACTTCGCGTGGAGCGGTCCGACCACCAGCGGCAGCGCGGCGTATTTCCGGATTCAGGGGCCGACGCTCGTCATCGAGTACGCGCCGCAGGGCGGCCCCGATCACATTCACACCATCTATCGCGATCCGACCAACGACTACGGTGCGAAGTACAGCAGGCCGTGAGACGATCGGCGCGATCGTGTTCCTTGTGACTGCGGCAGCCGCGGTGCCGACATCGGCGCATCGGCGCGACGAGTACCTGCAGGCGGCACGTCTGGCGATCGATCCGGAGCGCGTGGAGATCGCGTTGGACCTGACGCCGGGTATCGCCGTCGCCGACAGCGTCATCCGCGAGATCGACGCCGACGGGAACGGCGCGATCTCCCCGACGGAGACGGGGGCCTATGCCGCGCGCGTCATGAGCACCGTCGCGCTGGAGGTGGACGATCGGCCGCTGCGCCTGGACGTTGTCAGCGCGATCCCTTCCGAGCTGGACGCGGTCCGCAGAGGGGAAGGCGCGCTCCGGCTGCGCGCCGAGGCAGCGCTGCCGCCGCTTGCCGACGGCCCTCATCGTCTGCACTACGGCAACACGCATCGTGCGGACATCGGCGTTTATCTCGCCAACGCGCTGGTCCCTGCCAGCGATCGCGTCGCGATTACCACGCAGCGACGCGATGTCGATCAGCACGATCTGATGATTGAGTACACGCTCCGCGGCGCCGCGTCCGCGCGTTGGTCAGGATGGCTCGCGATCGCCGCCGGCGCACTCGTCGGCGTCGCCGCGGCATGGATCAAAAGAGGACGGGGATGAATCGACGCGAATTTCTCGAGACCGTTGCGGCGGCCGCTGCGATTCCTGCGCGTGCGCTCCAGGATGCGAGCCCCGGCGAGTGGGGCTCGCCGGTCTTCGATGTGCATTTTCATCTTCGTCAGCAGCAGACGAGCAACGTCGCGCACCTGGACGGTGCTGGCATCACCAGGGCGAACCTGCTGACGCGCGGACCGGTGGTCGACCAGGTCAAGGGGCTTCAGGCGGCGTCCCCAGGCCGGTTCACCTGGTTCAACAGCTACGACGTCGCGAAGGCGGACGCCGAGCAGGCGCTCACGAAGGCTGTGAAGGAGGGCGCGCAAGGATTCGGCGAGCTCAAGTTCCACGTCGCCGCGGATGGCCCGGAGATGCGGCGTATCTACGCGCTCGCCGCTGACCTGCGCGTCCCGATCCTCGTGCACTTCCAGGAGGTCGATCACTTTCCGAACGAGGGCACCTGGAACACGGGATACGCGAAGACGTTCCAGTCGATCCTCGAGGCCTACCCGAAGACGACGTTCATCGGGCACGCGGACGCGTTCTGGGCGAACGTCAGCGCGGATTACCGCAACGACGCGGCGTATCCGACCGGGCCGATCGCGCGCGGCGGCGTCACGGACCGGTGGCTTGCCGATTATCCAAACCTGTTTGGCGATCTCTCCGCCAACTCCGGCAACAACGCGATGTCGCGCGACCCCGAGTTCACGCGCGCGTTCCTGGCGCGCCACCAGGACAAGCTCCTGTTCGGGAGTGATTGCAGCTGCAGCGACGGTCACGGCGGGGGCGTCAGCCAGAACAACAACCCCGCGGCGGCGCGCATGACGGGGAAATGCGTCGCGCGCGAGACGCTGGGGCTGTTGAAGCGGTCGACGTCGCCTGACGTCTTTCGGAAGCTCGTGTGGGGCAATGCGCAGCGGCTGCTGCGTTTCCCGTCCTGATCAACCCGTCACTCACACAGACGATGCGTACAATTGCGTTTCACTTCGTCCTCGTCGTCGGCTGCGCGGTTGTGTGGCTCAACGCGCAGTCGACACCGTCACCAACCGCGGCGGCGGTGCAGCGCCGCGTCGCCGACGTCGAGAAGGTCGCGGCTGCAGGTCCCTTCGCGCCGAACTGGGCGTCGCTCGAGAAGTTTCAGGTGCCGGACTGGTACCAGGACGCGAAGTTCGGCATCTTCATCCACTGGGGTGTCTATTCCGTGCCGGCATTCGGCAACGAGTGGTACCCGCGCAATATGTACAAGCAGGACGAGAAAGCGTTCGCGCATCACGTCGCCACCTTCGGACCGCAGGCGCGCTTCGGCTACAAGGACTTCATTCCGCGCTTCACCGCCGAGCGATTCGACGCGGCGCGCTGGGCCGCCTTGTTCAAAGCGGCCGGCGCGCGCTACGTCGTCCCCGTCGCTGAACACCATGACGGCTTCGCGATGTACGACAGCGAGCTGACGCGCTGGAACGCGGCGAAGATGGGGCCGAAGCGCGACGTCATCGGAGAGCTGGCCAAGGCGGTGCGCGCCGAAGGACTGGTGTTCGGGCTGTCGTCGCATCGCGTCGAACACTGGTGGTTCTACGACGTGGGGCGGACGTTCGATTCCGACGTGCGCGACTCCGCCTACGCGGACTTGTACGGGCCGGCCGTCGATCGGAAGACCTCGGAAGCGCAGCAGACGCCGCCTGACCGCGCCTTCCTCGAGGATTGGCTCGCGCGCTGCGCCGAGCTCGTCGACAAGTACCACCCGCAGCTCGTGTGGTTCGACTGGTGGATCGCACAGCCAGCCGTGCACCCGTACCTGCAGACGTTCGCCGCGTTCTATTACAACCGCGGCGCCGAGTGGAAGGCGGGCGGAGCCTTGGCGAACGCCGGCGTTGCCATCAACTACAAGAAGCACGGCGGGGAATCGTTCCCGGACACCGCCGGCGTTCTCGACGTCGAACGCGGCCAGCTCGCCGGCATCCGGCCGCTGTTCTGGCAGACCGACACGTCGGTCTCGAAGAACTCCTGGGGGTTCGTGCAGAACCAGGACTACAAGACGGTCGACTCGCTCGTCGACGATCTCATCGACATCGTCAGCAAGAACGGCGCGTTGCTGCTGAACATCGGTCCGAAGCCAGATGGCACGATCCCGGAACCGGAGGAGCGCATGTTGCGCGAGATCGGCCGGTGGCTCGCCGCGAACGGCGAAGCCATTTACGGGACCCGCCCGTGGCGGATCTTTGGTGAAGGGCCGACGCGCGTCGTCGAAGGGCCGTTTGCGGACACGAAGCGGTCCGCGTTCACCGACGCCGACATTCGATTCACGACAAAGGGCAGGATGCTATATGCCATCGCCCTCGCGTGGCCCTCGTCTGGCGTCGTGCATATACGGACGCTGGCGAGGAATCGAAAGGACGCCGGCGAGATCACCGGCGTCGATCTGCTCGGCGCATCGACCCCAGCGGAGTGGACCCGCGACGACGACGGCCTGCATGTTCGCGTCGGCAACCCGCCGGCGGATATCCCGCCAGCCCTCGCGTTGCGCATCCGGATGCGGTAGCGACCGTCGATCGACGTCTTCAGACCCGGGCTACTTGGTTAGGACGCCGGCTGAAACGCGATCTGCGCGTAGTGCGCAAGGAAGTCGCGCCAGAGGAACCAATAGTGGCGACCGGGGATCTCACGATAGGACGAGGGGATCCCGTCCTTCTTCACGAGCTCCGACAGCGTGACGGTCCGTTCGCGCGCCATGTCGGTCGATCCGGCGCCCAGCCAGTAGAACTTCACGCCGCTGCTCTTGATGGCCTCGACCTGCTTCTGGAACGTCTGGTCGATCGTCTGCGGTCCCGAGCTGAAGACGCCGATGTACGCAAACGTGCCCGGATTGTTGTTCGTCGCGGCAATCGTGTGTCCGCCGCCCATCGACAGGCCGGCAATCGCGCGATCGTCTTTTGCGCTCAGCACGCGGAAACGCTTCTCGACGAAGGGAATCACGTCCTTGACGAGGCTCTCGGGATAGGACCCTGCGTATGGCTGCGGCGCGCCGCCGCGACCGCCGCCGGCGCGGCCTCCGCCTTGTGCGGCCTGCGCCGCCTGCAGCGGCGGAGGCGCCGGTGCCTGCACCGACTGCCGCGCCGGCGTCGGCCCGTAGCCAAGGCCCTGCGACACGGTTTGCGCCGCGTTGCCGTTCGGCATCACGACGATCATCGGCTTCGCCTTGCCGGCGGCAATCAGGTTGTCGATGATGATGTTCGCGCGCCCCATCGTCAGCCACGCCTCTTCGTCGCCGCCGCCGCCGTGCAGCAAATAGAGGACGGGATATTTCTGCGATCCTTCTTCATAGCCGGGCGGCGTGTAGACCATCATGCGCCGCCGTTCCAGCTTCAGCGTCGGCGACGGATACCACACGGCTTGCACGGTGCCGTGCGGCACGTCCTTGAAGTCCCACCACTCGGACTCGGGCCCGGAGATCATCAGCAGGTTGTCGTACCGCGAGCCGTCGCGCTGGGTCTCGCCGTTGCTCGGGTCGAGCGCCTTGACGCCGTCCACCATGAACCAGTAGCCCCACAGCTGCGGCGCCAGCGGACCGATCGTCGTCGTCCACACGCCCTCGTCGTCTTTCGTCATCTTCAGGTTCGTGCCGTTGTCCCAGCTGCCGTTCAACGTCACCTCCGTCGCATTCGGCGCGCGCAGACGGAACGTCACCGTGCGGTCCGGATGAATGTCCGGCGAGCGCAGCGGGGCGGGACGCGGTGCGGCCTGTGGCGCCGCGGCCGGCGCAGGAACCTGCTGGCCGCGAAGCGGCATGGCCGCGCCAACGGCGCAGACGATGAGCATGGCGGCGATGGATGAGGGCAAACGCATGGAGACCTCCTGTCGGAAGAAAGGTTACGCCGTTACCAGAAGACATTCTGCAGGCCGGCCCGCCGCTTCGGGCGGAGGATGAAATAGATGATGAGCCCGGTGATGGTGAGCACCACCAGCGTGAGCGCCCAGGCCATGGCCATGACCAGGCCGCCGTCACCGAACGACTCGCCGCTGTGCAGCCGGTTCAGGAACGGCTTGTCGGCATACGCCTCCACCTTCATCAGTTCGCCCGTCCGCGCATTTACGACGAACTTGCGATCTTCGCCGCCACCAGGTTTGCCGGTAAAGACCGTCACAGTTGGCGGATCTCCCTTGAAGGCGACGGCGATTGAATCCACCGGCGCGGCGCCGATCTGCATTGCGACCGTCGCGAGCGCCGCGGCCACCGGTTCACTCCACGCGCGTCGCTCCGTCGTCGTGCTCATGGGGCTGACGAGGTTTCGCGCGGCTTCGCGACGCGCTTCCTCTTCGCCGAAGAACTCGTTGAACGCGAGCACGAATCCGGTAACCGCTGCGTACAGGAGGAACAGCGCTGCGGGAAACCCAATCCAGCGGTGCCACTTTCGCCAGAAGACAAGATTCATGCGTCAGTGCGCTCCGTGCGCGCTCGGAATGGACTGAACCCCGGCAGTTCGACGAGCAGCATCGCGATGACAGCGTGCGTGACGCGTCTTGCGCGCAAATCCATCGCGTGACTGTACACGCTACGTCTCGCGCGTCAACGATAGGGCGATCGGCCCCGAACCTGCACTGCGCTCTGCTGCGTGCGCCAAAGTACGCATCCGCTGAGGAGGTTTGATGACGCGGCGACACTCTCTATGGAGTCTGGTTGCCCTGCTGCTGCTCGCGCCTGCGCGCGCGGGGGCTGACCCCATCGCCTTCGTGTCGATTCCGATCGACTTCACCATCGGCAGCGCGACGCCGGACGAGGACGCCGGCGTCTTCATGCTGCGCGTCTCGAATGCGAAGCTCTTCAACGATCTTGTAATCACGCCCGCGGACATCGGCCACACAATCGTCGCGGATGCGGCGAGCGATCCGGATTTCAGCGTGTTCGTGGACCGCGTCACCAACGGCCGGCCCAATTTCACGGAAATCATGTTCGGCGCGACTGCCGGCGGTGGCGGCGGGATCGGATCGGCGGGGGAGTTCGGTCTCTTCGGCCTGCCGCCCGGCGTCATCGACTTCCGCGGGTTCACGGTGACCAGCGTGGCCCTGCGCGTCGATACGTTTTCGTCGGCGCCGGACCAGGAACACGCGAACTTCACGATCCTGACGCTGCGCGGCTCGCTGTCAGTCAACGGCAGCGGCGCCTTCGACCCGACCACGACGCCAGAACCCGCCTCGCTGCTCCTCCTGGCGACCGGCGGGATTGGTGCCGGGTGCACCCGTCGTCTTCGAAAGGCAATGACGGGCGTCTGATGTTTTGAGTGTCCGCGGCGTTCCACCGGAGGGATATTGGAACGCCATCACGTTTGGGAGTAACCGCGTGAAGCTGCGAATCACGCTGGGGACGTCCCCTCCACCCGGCCTTGTGCTTCGCCTGCTTCACGCCTTGTACGGCGTCCAGCTGTGTCTGAATCTACCCGCACGAAACCGCGCCATCCCGGCGAAGTTCTGTTCACGCACTTCCTCAAGCCGAGGGGCACGACCATCGGTGAGGCCGCCGGGGGGATGCGCCTGCCCGCCGATTTGCTGGAAGAGCTCGTTGCGGGCACCCGCGACGTCAGGCCGGAGACGGCCGCTGTGCTCGCCCAGTACACGCGAACATCCGCCGAGTTCTGGCTGCGACTGCAGGAAGCGGTGGACGTCTATCACGCGCAGCGGTGATCGGTCAGCTGCGGCGGTCTGCCGCAGCGTGCGTATCGGTGTTCGGCGACGACATCGCCGGCCGCCAGTCGTGCGTGACGCGCAGCACTTCCTCGAGCGTCGTCTCGCCCGCCGCAACGAGTGACAGGCATTCCTCGCGCAGGGAGATCATGCCGCTCGCGCGCGCGACTTCATACAGGCGGGCATCTGTCGCGCGGGTGAGAACCAGTTCTGCGAACGCCTCGGTCATGCGCAACAGTTCGAAAATCGCGAGTCGGCCGCGGAACCCCGTGCCGCGGCATTCCGGGCAGCCTTGGCCACGGCAGTACGACGAGGGCTCTCCCTTGCGGAACATCGCGCGCAGCGCAGGTGGCGTCTGCACCGAGGTCCGGCACTTGCGGCAGACGCGGCGGACGAGACGCTGGGCGATCACGCCGATGACGCTCGAGACGACGAGATACGGCTCGACGCCCATCTCGAACAGCCGAGTGATTGTCGCTACCGCGCTGTTCGTGTGCAGCGTCGAGAGCACCAGATGTCCGGTCAGCGACGCTTCGATCGCGACCTCGAGGGTCTCGCGATCGCGAATCTCGCCGACCATGATGACGTCGGGATCCTGGCGGAGAATCGATCGCAGCCCGTTCGCGAACGTGAAGCCGGCTTTCTCGTTCGTCTGTCCCTGGTTGACGCCGGGCAGGGCGAATTCGACGGGGTCCTCGATCGTGACGATGTTCTTGCCGGTCTGGACGAGTTCGCCGAGCGCCGCATAGAGCGTCGATGTCTTGCCGCTGCCGGTCGGACCGGTGATCAGCAGGATGCCTTCGGGCCGGTGAATCAGCGTCCGCACCGCGTCAAGGGTGTCGCCGGCCAGGCCCACAC
>JBKPRU010000267.1:0-5579 GCA_046734675.1 Acidobacteriota bacterium | reverse complement strand
GCTCTGACGCAAGCAGCGCTTCGACCGCGTCCTGCCGCTCCTGCGTCGCGCTGCAGATCGTGTCGAAGGCGCGGAAGTGCCGCGGCAGATCGGCCGCACCGTAGCGGTCGCGCATCGCCGCGCCGATCATCTCGCCGATCTCCAGCGACTCCGACATCAGCATCGTCGTCTGATTGGCGCAGCCGACGCGCGTGAGGTCGACGTCGGGGTCGAAGCCGGGCGACACGGCGTCGCGGAACCGCGCGAGGAACGCCTCGCGATCGCCGCCATGCTCGATGTAGTCGCAGACGATCTTCGCCTCGTCGCGATCGAGGACGACGAGGTAGCGTCCCTGCGGATATTTGAGCGCCTGCGAGGCCGTGGCCCGCGTCTCCTCGTGTCGCACCTTGCCGTGAATGACCGCGGTGAAGCCGTCCTGCGCGTAGCGGACCACGTTCTTCCAGACGTTCAGCACGGAGCCGCACGTCGTATCGACGAGCGTGCAGCCTTGCTGCGTGAGGCGCAGCATCTCGCCGACGGTGACGCCAAATGCCGGCAGGATTACCACGTCGTCCGGACCGAGCGGCCGCGGCGCGTGGGCCTCGTCGCTCAGGAAGCGGATGCCGGCGTCTCGCAGCCGATCGTTGACGTGCGGGTTGTGGATGATCTCGCCGGTGAGAAAGACGTTGCGCCCGGGAAAGCGGGCGCGCGCCTGGTAGGCGTAGTCGACGGCGCGGTCGACGCCGTAGCAGAAGCCGAACTCGCGCGCGAGGTGCAGCGTCAGGCGTCCGGCGTCGTAGCGGAAGCCGGCGGCGCGCACCTCGTCGACGAGTTTGCTGTGGTAGGCGGCGGCAAGCTCTCCGGCGACGGCCTCTTTCATGTCGAGGCCCTTCCGGAAGATCAAGGGCTGGGTCTTGCTCACGTCAGCGGGATCGATCGACCAGGTCGCGCGCGTGGGGCGTCATGTCGTCGAGCGTCACCAGCGCGCTGCTCACGCGCGGGCGCGAGAACGCGTCCGCGTCGGAAATGAAATCGTCGTCGGTGGTGAGCGACGCTGGCCGGGCGCCATTGTTGGCGCGCGCGGTGCTGCCGCCGGCGCTGAAGTGCGCGTTCGACGCGTTGACGCGCGCAGCGCGATCGAGCGAGCGATACGTGTCGAGCATCTGGCCAAGACCGACGCCGGCGATGAGGCCCGCGGCGGCCGCCACCGTGACCCAGCGGCGCACGTGGGAATGGCCGCTGATGACGGCGCGGGCGGCCCTGGGGAACGCGAGCACGCGCGCCGACTGCCCGATCGCTTCGAGGCGACGCGCGATCTGCCCCTGCTGCGCGGCCAGGCGATCCATCGGAAACGCGGCGTCCGCTTCGCTGCGCATCTCGTCGCCGATGCCGAGGATCCATTGATCGAACGCCTCGAACCTGGCGCGGCAGTCTGCACAGCCATCCAGATGCGGATGGCCGCCGCCCACCGCCCAGAGGTGCGCGAAGTCGCGATCCGTCAAATGGCCGCGTCCGATGCGTTCAAGAAGTGACACGACGTTTTCCCTTCAGTTCGGCCGGCGCGGCCGCGCCCTGGTCCGCGGTCAGCAGCGTTCGCAGCTTGCGGATCGCGCGGAACAGGTGTACCCGCACCGTCGACTCGTTCAATCCCGTCAGCGCGCTGACCTCGCGGGACGTGCAGCCCTCGACGTGACTGAGCACGAATACGGCGCGCTGCCGTTCCGGCAGTCTGGCGAGCGCGTCCGCGATTTGCTGTCGCCGCTCGCGCGCCAGCAGCGAATCCTCGGGCGACGGGCCACTCGCGGCGACGCGGTCCGTCAGATCTCGGTCGCTCCCCGTATGCTCGGTCGGCGCTGTCGCGCGTCCCATCGGCACCAGCCAGCGTTCGCGGCGGGTGCGCGCCTTGATGCGATCCAGGCACCCGTTGATCAGGATGCGCGTGAACCACACGTCGAACGGCAGCTCTTCCCGGAAGGTGGAGAGGTGCGAGTACGCCTTGACGAATGCGTCCTGCACTGCCTCGTCCGCCTCCGCCGCATCACGCAGGTAGTGATAGGCGATGCGGCTGGCCCGGCGCTGATGCCGCGCAACCAGCTCGGCGAAGCGTTCGCGCGCCTCGGCATGCTGCCCGTCGGCCTGGAACGCCTTGACGGTCCTGGCGGCGGCGGCGTCCGCTTCGCGAGCGGCCGTGAGCGCTGCTGACGTTCCTGCCATGTATTACGCCGGCGGCACGGCAGCGTTTACCGCCAGCCGGGCCGGACTCGTCCTTTCATTATACCGGCGAGCGCTAACATACAGGGCTGATGCCGCAACGCCCGAAGGGCTCGGAATTCGTGTTCGCGCGGCTTCGCTACGATTCCGGGGACTGGGACTATAACCCCAAGGTCGCGGCCAACGTCCTCAATTCCATCGTGGAGTACACGACGATCCCGGTGTACCCGGAAGAGGTCGTGATCACCGCGGATTCGAAGGAACTGCTCTCGTTTCCGTTCCTGTTCATGACGGGCCACAAGCTCGTTCGGTTCAGCCGCGCCGAGCGCGACCAGCTCACGGTGTTCGTCGAGCAGGGCGGGTTCATCTTCTCGGACGACTGCAATCACGACATCAACGGGCTCTACGCGAAGAGCTTCGAGCAGGAGATGCGGACGATCTTCCCGGGGCCGGCAACGCTCGCGAAGCTGCCGTCCCATCACGCGCTCTATCACACCTTCTTCACGTTTCCCGATGGGCCGCCGACGACCTCGCACGAGTTGAACGGGTGGGGGGACGACATCGTGCACGACTACCTGCGCGCGGTGCTGCATCGATCGCGCATTGGCGTGCTCTACAGCAACAAGGACTACGGGTGTGAGTGGGACTACGACTGGCGGAACAAGCGCTTTCAGCGGGAGGACAACACGAAGTTCGCGGTCAATATCGTGGTCTATGCGATGACGGCGTGAGCGCTCGTCGGCTGGCGGTTGCCGGTTGTCGGTTGCGGGACAGAGGGCCGCCGCGAAGCGGCGGCAAGCCCGAAGGGCGTCGCGCGAAGCGCGTAAGCGCGTGGGGGTGGGGCCCGACGCGCATTGAGAAATACTGACCGTTGGCTGCGAGTCACCCGCCTATCGAATGGTCGTCCCCGGGTAATAAAACGCGAGCACGCGCTCCGGTGAGACGCCGGCCCTGAGCCGCGCGAGCGCGCCGGTCTGGCACAATCCGACGCCGTGGCCGAAGCCGCGGCCGGTGAATACGAAGCGGTCGCCGGAGCGGCGCAGCGTGAACAGCGTGCTGCGGAGCGTGCGCGTGCCGAGCGCGCGTGTCACCGCCTCGCGGAACACCTCGCCGCGGACCGTGATCGTGCGCGTCCCGCGCAGCGTGATGCGCTCGGCGCGTCCGGCCTCGTCGCGCGTGGCGATCTCGACCGTCCGAAGAGCGGTGCCGACCGACGTGCGCGCGTCGCGGTTGAGCGCGACACGCAGATCGCCGGTCCCCGTCTCGAAGGTCCACTCGACGTGCGCGTCGCGCGCCGGCCCCTCGTCGCGGGTGCCGGCCAGGTACGACGGCGCCATCCCGCCCCACACACTCGTCGCGCTGCTCGTCCGGCCGCCGCAGTCGGCATGGAACAGCGGCTCGGCGGGTGCCCCTTCGAACCAGAGCAGCTCGCGCTCGGTGTGCGCGACCGCCTTGCGCGCCACATCCGTCCACCGCGAGGAGGTCAGGCGTACCGGTTCATAGAGCTGGCAGTGGGTACCCGAGCAGAGATCGAAGCCCTCCCGTGCGTGGCGGCCGCGATGCGAGATCGCATACGTGCGGCTGATGATCGCCTGCACCTCGTACATCCGTTCGAGCAGGGCGGCGTCCCGGCTCGACGGATCGACCTCCGACAACACCGTCGTCAGCACGTACTGCTCGAGCGCGACATCGCGCACCACGAGCCCGCGCGCCTCGCGGACCTGCACGCGCACGGACGAGGGCCGCGCCGCAACGTCCGCACTCGGTAGCTCGATGCGCGACGACCCGCCGCAGCCCGTCAGCATCACGACCGCGACGATCAGTCCGGTAGTCCGCATCACTCGCAACGATTTATCGTCCGAACCCGCTATAAACTTGACGGTGTGTCGCGGATTCTCGTGATCGACGACGACGAGGCCGTTCGCGAGAGCATGGAACGGATGCTGCGCGGCGCCGGCTATACGGTGCAGAGCGTCGCGAGCGGGGAAGAGGGGCTGACGCTGGCGAAGGGCAACGCCTTCGACGTCATCCTCTCGGATATGCGGATGGCGGGTATCTCCGGCATCGACGTGCTGCGCAAGCTGCGCGAGCAGCGCGTCGACTCCGCCTTCATCGTGATGACGGGATTCGGGACCGTCGACACCGCCGTCGAGGCGATGAAGCTCGGCGCGGTTGACTTCGTGCAGAAGCCGTTCTTCCGCGACGAGCTGCTGATGCGCGTCCGCTCCGCGGCCGACCGGCGTCAACTGGCGCGGCAGGTGGACCTGCTGCAGCGGCAGATCGGTCGCGGCGGCAGCCTCGAGGCGCTGGTCGGCGACAGCGAAGGCCTGCGGCGGGTGAAGGAGTTGATCCTGCGCGCGGCCGCGGCGCCCGGGACCGTGCTCATCACGGGGGAGACCGGCACGGGCAAGGAGCTCGTCGCGCGTGCCCTCCACACCGAAAGCCCGCGCGCGGACAAGGCGTACGTCGCCCTCAATTGCGCGGCGCTCACCGATTCCCTCCTCGAAAACGAGCTCTTCGGCCATGCGCGCGGCGCGTTCACCGGCGCGGCGACCGCTCGCGCCGGATTGATCGAGCACGCCAGCGGCGGGACGCTGTTCCTCGACGAGATCGGCACGATGCCGGCGGGCCTGCAAGCGAAGCTGCTGCGCGCGCTGGAGGTGGGCGAAGTGCGGCGGATCGGCGAGAACGAGCCGCGCAAAGTCGACGTCCGCTTCGTCGCCGCGACCAACACGGATCTCCAGCAGGCGGTCGGAACCGGCGCATTCCGGAGCGACCTCTTCTACCGCCTGAACCTCCATCGCATTCACCTGCCGCCGCTCCGGGATCGCGGCGGCGATCTCGCGCAGCTGCTCGATCACTTCCTCTCGCGATATGCCGTCGGCACGGAGGTGATGGGCTACAGCGACCCCGCGCGCCAGGCGCTGCTCGCATACGACTATCCCGGCAACGTGCGGCAGCTCGAACACATCGTCCAACGGGCCGTCGCGGTGGCGCGCGGTCCGCGCATCGAGCCGGCGGATCTCCCCGAGGAGCTGTTCGCGTCGCGCACCGTCGACGCGCAGGCGCGGGCCGCCGACGGATCCGTCGCCGCCGCGCGCGAGCGCGCCGAGCGCGAGATGATCGTGACGATGCTCGCGAAGCACAAGGGAGAGATCGCCACCGCCGCGCGCGAGCTGCAAGTGAGCCGGACCACGCTCTGGCGGCTGATGAAGAAGCACCAAATCAACTGACCAGGTTTCATCTCTGAAACGCGACGCGTTGCACGTCTGAAACGCGCCGCCCCGCGCGCCGCGCGGGGCGCCGTCCTCGCGCGCGCATTTCCGCGGCTGTGCGCGTCTGCGCGCCGCGGCGCGGCTCTTGCTGCCTGGCCGCGCGACCCCATGGCC
>JBKPRU010000266.1:0-21349 GCA_046734675.1 Acidobacteriota bacterium | reverse complement strand
CTCATCGAGATTGCCGCGGGCTTCCACCAGGATCTGACCGGCGCGGAGAACGTGTTCCTCCAGGGGTCGATCATGGGCATGACGCGCCGTGAGATCGCGGCCCGCTTCGACGACATCGTCGCGTTCTCGGAGCTCGCCGAGTTCATCGACACGCCGGTTAAGCGCTACTCGAGCGGCATGAACGCCCGCCTCGGGTTTGCGATCGCCGCGCACATGAGCCCCGACGTCCTCATCGTCGACGAGGTGCTCGCCGTCGGCGACTGGCGATTCCAGCGCAAGGCCTTCGACCGCATCAGCGAGATGGTCAATCGCGGCCTGCCGGTCGTCATCGTGTCGCACCAGCTCGATCGCATCGCGTCGCTCTGCACCGAGTGCCTGCTGCTCGATCGCGGGCGCATCGCGCGGCGCGGGTCGCCCGACGAGTGCATCGCGCAGTACGTCGCCGGCGGCATCGAGGCGCAGCGCGACGATGCGGTCCTGCCCTTCCGTGTGCACGCGGTCTCGGCCGCGCCGACGACGCCGCTCCGTTCGGGCGACATGTTGACGGTCCGGCTGCAAGGCGAGGTGCCGGCGCAGGTCGACCCCGATACCCGACTGGGCGTACGGGTGCGATCGCTTCAGACCGCGCAGGTCGTGTTCATGGTCGATCTTGTCGCCCACGAACCGGCGCTGTGTGAGCCGGGAACCTTCAACGTCTCAATCGAGCTGCAGATGAACACCGGACGCGGATACTTCTCGATCGAGACGCCGATCTGGAACACGCGCGAGCGCCGCGAGCGAGGGCAGGGGCCCCAGGCCGTCGCCTGCGTCGACGTCGCCCCGTTCCACGGCGGCACGAACCTGCATCCACGCGTACACGTCGTGCGGCAGCCGCTCGACGCGAGCCGCGAATTGTGGAGCGCGTGATCGGTGTGGCCGCCGACGCCCCCTCCTTGCTGAACGGCCTCGCGATCCTCTCGTTCGCGCGCGATTTCTGGACCGATGTCCCGAGGTGCCGGCATCACGTCTTGTCGCGCCTCGCCGAGTTCAGCCGCGTCCTCTTCGTGTCGCCGCCGACGACGCACCTGCGCGACGCCGCCCACAAGCTGCGACACGGTGGCCTCACCGATCGAGGACTCACACAGGTCAGCCCCGGACTGTTCACGTTCGTCCCACCCGCCTGGCTGCCTTACAGCTATCGCCCGTCGCTCAATCGCATGCTCGAGGGGCTGCGCGTTTCATATATTCGCCGCCTGCTCGACCGGCTGGAGATGCACCGGCCGATCCTCTACGTTTGGCACCCGGCCTATATCGACCTCGTGGAACGGTTCGACGCGCCGCTGGTCGTCTATCACTGCTACGACGAGTACTCCGCATTTCGCGGCGCCAATCGCGAGCAGCTCGAGGCGCAGGAGGCGCGCCTCCTCCGACGCGCCGATCTCGTGTTCACCGTGTCGCCCGGCCTTCGCGAGCGGCGTGTCGAGGCGAATCCGAACACGTTCGTCGTGCGCAATGGCGTTGACGCCAACCACTTCGCCACGGCCCTCGATCCCGAGACAGTGGTGCCGCCGGACCTTGCGCACATCCGCAGGCCGATCATCGGGTGCCTTTCCCGGATCGTGCCGGAGTACTTCGACGCGGGCCTGCTGCGACAGGTGTTCCTCGCGCGTCCTGACTGGTCGCTGGTCGTCATCGGTCCGGAGAACACCGAGGTGGTGTCGGGAGGCGACGAGCTCACCGCGCTGAAATCACAGCCCAACGTCCACTTCATCGGGCGCCGTCCCTTCGAGTCGCTGCCCGCGTACTTGAAAGGGATGGATGTCTGCGTGATGCCCTACCGGGTCACCCGCAACATCCAGCTCGGCGACTCACTGAAGATGTACGAGTACCTGGCCGCCGGCAAACCGATCGTCAGCGTGCCGCTCGATTTCGCCGCGGAGGTCCGGCCATTCGTGCGCGCCGCACGCGACGCCGACGAGTGGATCGCCGCGATCGAAGAGGCGCTCGCGCACGAGACGCTCGAAGTGCGGGCAGCACGCCGGGCGATTGCCCGGGAGAACACGTGGGATCAACGCGTCGATCAGATCTCGCATCTGATTGCCGATGCCCTGACGCGACGGGGCCAGGCGATTACGTGAGTTTCTTCAGGACACGCTGCGCGACGGCGTGGGCGGCAGGTCCGCGGTGGTCGAGGAACTCGCGGCAGCTCTCGACCGCATAGGCGATCGAGTAGATCAAGAGCATCTCCTGTTCGGCAGCCTCGCACGATCGGCCGCGCAGCCACGCGGCAATCGCTTTGCGCGAGTGCTCGAGCAGCTCGCCGAGGACGAAGCGCGGCACGCCGAGCACCCGCGGCGCCGAGTCGAGTTGCACGCCGGTCTCCGTGTAGGGATGAAGCGCGTGCAGGCGCGAGCGCGACACGCCCTTCCACCACCACCAGCGCCGGAAATACCTGCGCGTCAGCCGCGACGCGGGCACGTGATGTTCGACCGCCATGGCGGGCACGTAGCGGCCGCGCGCGCCAAGGCGTCGCGTGCGGTAGAAGAACTCCGCCTGCTCCTGCCCGAGCAGCGCGGCGCCGCGGCGGCCGAAGACCGGCGAGAAGCCCCCTGCCTGCTCGATGAGACGACGACGCACGGCCATGTTCGCGCCGAGCGGCACGCGCCGCCGCGCCTCGAACTCGAATTCCTCCGGTCCGTAGTCGAGAACTGCGACCGTGCCCCACAGGTTGCTGGTCGTCGCAGGAAACCAGGAGGGCGCTGGCGCGCCCCAGATCGGACGCACCGGACCGCCGACGTAGTCGATGCGCGGATCGTCCTGCAGCGCGTGGGTCGCCGCGCGCAGCCAGCCAGGTGTCAGCCTGACGTCGTCGTCGGTAAAAATGACAAGGTCTGCGGCCGTGAGGCCAAGGCCGGTGTTGAGCGCGTGAGATTTCCCCTGCTGCGGCTCGAGCACATAACGCAGCGGGACGGGAAAGTCGGCTGCACAGGATTGCACGACCTCGGCCGTGCGATCCTTAGAATTATTGTCGACAATCAGCACGTCCCAGCCACCCGGGACGCCCTCTTGACGGCGCAGGCTGTCCAGCGTTTCCAGCAGCCGCTCGACGCGGTTGTAGGTGCAGATCAGAACTGTCGCGGTCACGCGACGACTTGGTCGAGCAATTCATGTTCCAGCGCCCGTCATCGCGTTGACACTGGAACGGTGCGACCGCACTTAGGGATACGTCGCGCTCTGCTTTCCCATCAAGTACTTGTCGAACCAGCCGACGATGTGCTGCAGGCGCTCGACGCGATGCCAGGGCTTACCAGAGCGCGAGAGCTCGTGGTTCTCGCCGGGAAAGCGCACCATCACGGTCGGACGCTTCAGGTACTTCAGCGCGCGGAACAGATCCTCGCCACCAGCGGCCGGTGGCGTGCGGTAATCCTCGTCGCCGAGAATGAACATCAATGGCGTCTGGATCTTTTCGACGTAGGTGATCGGCGAGCGCTTCGCGAAATCAGCGGGATCTTCGAAAGGCGCTTTGTGGAACCACGTCGGCGTGAAGAGCGTGAAGTCCGCCGTGTACCAGAAGTTCGACCAGTCCGAGATGTCGCGCTGACTCACGGCCGCCTTGAAGCGCGTCGTCTGCGTCACGACCCAGTTGGTGAGAAGGCCGCCGCCGCTGCCGCCGGTCACGCCCATGCGCGATTCGTCGATGTATCCCTTCTTCACTAATTCATCGACGCCGGCCATCAGATCCTTGTAGTCATCGCCCGGATAGTTGAACTGAATGATGTTGCCGAACTCCTGGCCGTAGTTCGAGCTGCCGCGGGGATTCGTGTAGAGGACCACGTAGCCTTTCGCAGCCATCCACTGGAACTCGTGGGTGAAGGTGGCGCCGTACGCGGCATGCGGTCCGCCGTGAATCTCGAGGATGAGCGGGTACTTCTGCGACGGATCGAACGATGGCGGCTTCTGAATCCAGCCCTGGATCTTTGTGCCGTCGAAGCTCGTGTACCAGATCTCCTCCGGCTCGGTCAGCGTGAGCTGCCCGAACAGCTGGTCGTTGAAGTGCGTGATTTGCGTCCGCGCACCCGACGGCCCGTCTGCCACGTAGAGATCGCCCACTTGCGTGGCCGACGAGATCACCATGGCGATGCGCTGCGTACTGCGGTCAGCGGTGTAGGAGATCACCTCGTGCTTTCCCGTTCCGTGGCCCGTGTACAGCTCTTTGCCGGTGGACGCATCGAAGGCCATCATCTCGGCCACACCCTGCATGCCCACCTTCACCAGGATATTGGCGCCGTCCGGCGACCAGATGGGGCCCGCGGGGCTGCCGCCGCGCGGCGCGCGCTGATCGCCGCCGATGCTGCCGTTGATGTCGAAGTCGAAACCGTCGGTCAGGTTGCGGGGTGTGCCGCCGGGAATGTCGGCAACCCAGAGATCGGGCTGTGAGTACGACCGCTCGGGCTTCCCTGCCAGGATCCCGACGAACGCCATGCGCTTGCCGTCCGGCGACGCCGCGTAGGCGATGATGCTGCCGTCGATGCTGACGAGCGTCTTCGGTTCGCCGCCGTCCTTCGAGACGGCGAAGAGATCGCTGTCGTTCGGATAGTAGTACGGCTCGCGGCGACGATCGGCGACGAAGTAGATCTGCGATCCATCGCGCGACCAGCGGTAGTTGGCCGCCGGAAACTCGCCGGTGGTAATCCGTTTCGGCTGGCCCGGCGCTGCGTCCGCGGAAGGCACCGCGATCGTCCAGATGTGCGAGGGGTGGTCGCGATCGACGAAGCCGGATCCGGCGATGCCGTTGGCGCGGTACTCCGCGTCACTGATGACGCGCACGTCGGATTCGCGCGGCTTCTCACCCGTCTTCGGCGTCAATTCTTCGGGCTTCGCGCTCGCGCCGAACGCGATCGTCTTGCCGTCCGGCGACCACTCCGGCGCGGCGGCGCCGCGCGGGATGTCGGTGATGGCGCGGGCCTCGCCGCCGGTCATCGGCATCACGTAGATTTGCGGCGGCTGCGCCTTGCTGTCCTTGTCGACCGATCGCGTGAAGGCGAGGCGCAGGCCGTCGGGCGACCAGCGCGGCGACGTGTCGCGTGTGCCGCTCGTCAGCTGGCGAGGCGCCTCCGAGCCGTCCGCCTTCGCGATCCAGAGATTGCTCTCGTACTGATCGCTCTTCTCGTTCACCGTCACGCGGACGAAGGCGACCTGCGATCCGTCCGGCGACATCTGCGGGTCCGCGACCCAGACGAACCCGAACAGATCCTTTTCCGTGATGCCGCGCTTCTCGGCCGCCGACGGCGCGGTCGCGAACAGGGCGAGGACGACGGCCAGACCGACAGATGCACGTCTCATGACAACCTCGACGATGGCGGGTCTAAAGACCCGCCCTACATGTTGCCGGATCGCGTACAACGAAACGAGCCGGAGGACATTGTCCCCCGGCTCGCGCTCCTTCGACTCCTTCGAGCAGATCCTTCGATTCCTTCCTAAAAAACGATCTTGGCCGCGAGCTGAATATCGCGCGGCAGGTTCGCCTGGTTCGTCACCTTCCCGAAGTTCGCGTTGGTCGGGTCGGTGTTCGGGTTGTCGAAGACCGGGTGGTTGAAGGCGTTCAGCAGTTCGATGTTGAACTGCGCCCGCACGCGGCCGCTGAGCGGCACCTGCTTGACGATCGAGATGTCCCAGAGGTTGAGGAACGGGCTGCGCAGCCCGGCGACTTTCGACGGGAAGTAGCGCACGTTGCTCGCCAGCCGGATGCGCTGGTCGGCGCGCTGCTTCACCGGGTCGTCGACGCCGTTGGTCTGCACCGCGGCGTCGTGGAAGTAGAAGCCGCTGATGTCGAACACCGGATCGTCGGTATTCCCGCTGTAGTCCGTTTTCAGCGAGCCGAGATCGCCGTTGAAGTAGATGTTGCGTGCCGCGAGGTCGAGCGGGCGGCCGCTCTGCAGCTGGCCGATGGCGTTGATGCTCCAGCCGCCAATCAGCGCGTTGGTGAAGCCGTTGACGCCGTTCGCCCACCGGCGGCCCTGGCCGAAGGGCAGCTCGAAGATCCCGCTCAGCACGATGCGGTGCGGAGCGTCGTTCTCCGACAGGCGCTTCTCGTAGGTCGTGTCGGTCGGGTTCAGACGGAACACGCGCTCGGTGTAGCGCGAGTAGGTGTACGAGGCGAGCACCGAGTAGCCGTGCTCGAAGCGTTTCTCGAGCTTCACCTGACCCGAGTTGTAGAGGCTCGTGCCATCGTCGCCGAACGAGCGGACGTTGCCGAATTGCGGGAAGGGGCGCAACAGCTGCGAGCGCGCGACGGTCGCAGCGTTGAACCCGGTCGGCAGCAGTCCGAAGAACGGGTTCGGCACGAGCTGATTGAGGAAGTCGATCGTCGCCTGATCGCGCACGCGGCTCGTCGACAGATACTGCGCGGGAATCCCGTTCAGATCGATCTCGCCCGCCTGTCCGCCGCCGCCCGTCGTCAGGTTGTAGCCGCGACTTCCGGCATAGCCGACCTCGAGCATCCACGCGCCCGCCAGTTCGCGCTGCAGGTTCACGAGGTAGCGCATGTTCTGCGCGTTTCTCAGTTCGATCGGGGCGAACCGGCTGATGTCCTGCCCGAGGAACGTGTCCGGACCCTGCGACGCGCCGACTGGCTGGAGCACGCCGGACGGGTAGGGGTTCGAGAGCGTCGATCGGAAGGTCAGCCCGAGATCCTGCGACGCGATGAACGGCGTCGACTGCGAGAAGCCCGGCTGGAAGTTGCCAAAGATGATGAATGGCACCGAGTAAATGCCCCAGCCGCCGCGCACGACCGATTTCTCGGTCAGCTTGTAGGCGAAGCCGGCACGCGGCTGGATGTTGTTCTTGTCCGCGTTCCAGAAGCCGGGCGTCGAATCGGTGGCGAACTGCACGCCGCCGTGAACCTTGAACGCCGAGACCGGCAGCTGCGGGATCGGGTCGCGCGCGTAGGCCGCTTCCGCGGCACTCGTGATCCCAAGCGTCGCGTTCGGGTCGAAGCCGCGCACGTTGCGATTGTCCTGCTCGGTGGTCGGCGCCTCGTATTCGTAGCGGAGCCCGAGATTGAGGGTCAGGCGATCCGAGAGCTTCCAATCGTCCTGCACGAAGAACGCGTGATACCAGGTGTTGTTCGTGCGCGTGCCGTTCACCTCGATCGATCCGCCGGTTGGATACCCGAGCAGGAAGCTGGCGACGTCCTGCCAATTCTGGCTCGGCGAGTTGTCCTGCTGCCGTGTGAACGCGCCGCCGCGCGTTGCCTGGTATTCGCCGGCGAGCCGTCCGAGGTTCGCGCCGAACTCGTGGTAGAGACGCGCGTCATAGCCAACACGCATCGCGTGCGTGCCCATCAGCCGGGTGTAGGTCGGCTGGAAGGAGTAGATGGTGTGCTCGGTGTTGCCCGCGAGGTTGTCGCCGATGTCGCTGAGCGTGTCGAAGTTGAAAAGCGGGAAGTACGACGCGCCACCAAAGAGCCCGGTCACTGATGGCGAGAACCCGAGGTCGGCCGGGTTGAAGTTCCCCTGATGCTGGCGGATGTTCGGCTCCCGGAACAACTGCCATCCCGCCCGGATGTCCCACAGCGAACGCGAGCTCTGCGTGTAGGTGTGGTCGACGGTGACGCCGTCGTTCTTGCGGAACAGAAAGTTGCCGCTCGGCGTGACGCCGTTCACGGTCCCGTAGATCGCGTTCCGCGATTCGCGGCGATCGTTGCGCGTGTAGCGCGCGAAGATCCGCTGCTTCGCCGTGATCGTGTGATCCACACGGGTCGAAATGGAATAAAAGTCGTCGCTGCGCGGATTGCCGTAGAAGAAGTTGTTCTGTCCGCTCCCGTCCGCCGGCTGGTTCGGCAGCGGGTAGTAGCTCAGGACGTTCTTCGCGATCGGGTTGATCCGCGACGCCGGGATGATGTTCCCGGCGAACGGCTGGCGCACGACGCGATTACCGACCTGCTGCGCCGTCAACGGATCGTAGATGACGATGTTCTGGGCGAGCAGCGCCGAGAAGTCGCCGTTGCGCATCGCTTCGGTGGGTACGGTCTGCGGCAGCGGCTCGGGGAACTGATCGTAGAGCCACTCGACGGCGCCGAAGAAGAACGTGCGATCGTGCCCGTCATACAAACCGGGAAGGACCAGCGGACCGCCCGCGGTGAAGCCTGGCCGCTTGTATTTCAACGACGCCTTCTCGCCGCCGCTCTTGTTGACGAAGAAGTCCGTCGCGGCCAGCTTGTCCGAGCGGTAGTACGTGTACCCCGATCCGCTCAACTGATTGGTGCCGCTCTTGAGCGTGACGTTGACGGTCGCGCCCGCCGTGTGGCCGTCCGATGCATCGAAGCTCGCCGTCTCGACCTTGAACTCCTGCACCGCGCCGGCCGGCGGCACGAACGCGACGCGCCGCCCGTTGGCCATGTTCGGCGATCCATCGAGCGTGAACTCGTTCCCGCCGCTCCCCCCCTCAGCGGCGATGCCGGAGGTGCCGCCGTTGTCGAAGGGCCGGGAGAACTTCAGGTCGCCGGTGTAGGCCACGCCTGGCGCGAGCCGCGCCAACACGAACGGGTTGCCGTCCGAGAGCGGCATCATCGCGATGCGCTTCTCGTCGATCACCTGTCCGGTCGATCCGCTCGTCGTCTCGAGCAGCGGTGACTCCGCCGACACCGAGACGGTCTCTTCCATGCCGCCGACCTCCATCGTCAGATCGACGGCGAGGCGGTCGCCGATGCGAACGTCCAAGCCATCGCGAACGGCTTTCTTGAATCCGGAAAGTTCCGCGGTCAGCCGATAAGTGCCGGGATTGAGAAACGGGATCGTGAAGTCACCTTCGGCGTTGGTGGTCGCCGTCGACGTCACGTTGGTGGCAGTGTTGGTGACGGTGACGGTGACGCCCGGTAACCGCCCGCCCGATGTGTCGTTGATTCGTCCGGTAACCGCGCCGCGAAAATCCTGAGCCCACACGCCGCCCGCAAAGAGCGCGAGCACGACGGTGGCGAGCACGCACACTCGTCTCATGGCCTTCTCTCCTCCCCTCCGCACGCCCGGGTTTGCCGCGCTAAACAGACCACACTTTAGCGTTAAAGTAAACGGCGAATCTTTACTTGAGCCGCGAAGTATGAAATAGTCGCGCCCCATACGAATGTTCGAGCTCGGACAGAAGATTGCCGTCGTGACCGGCGCGGGATCGGGCATCGGACGGGCGATCGCACAGGTCTTCGCCGCCCAGGGCGCGACCGTCGCAGCGATCGATCGCGACGAGGCGGCGGCGGCCGCGAGTCACGAGGCGATTCGCAGCAGCGGCGGCGCCTCTTCCTTTCACGCGTGTGATGTCAGCGACGAGCAGCAGGTCGACGATACGTTCCGCCGCATCGAGGCGGCGCACCGCCGCATCGACATCCTCGTCAACAACGCCGGCGTCGCGCACATCGGCACGCTCGAGACCACGACCCCCGACCATTTCGATCGGCTCTTCCGCGTCAACGTCCGTGGCATCTACCTCTGCGCGCGCGCCGCGCTGCCCGGGATGCTCAGCCAGGGGGGCGGCGTCATCCTCAACATGGCGTCGATCGTGGCACTCGTCGGTTTGCCGGATCGGTTCGCGTACACGATGACCAAGGGCGCGGTGCTCGCGATGACGCGGTCGATCGCCGTCGACTACGTGAAGCGCGGCATCCGCTGCAACTGCATCTGCCCGGCGCGCGTGCACACGCCGTTTGTCGACGGGTTTCTCGCCGCGAACTATCCAGGGCGCGAAGCCGAGATGTTCCGCACGCTCTCGAACGCGCAGCCCATCGGCCGGATGGGTACGCCGGAGGAAGTGGCGCACCTCGCGCTCTACCTCTGCTCCGACGAGGCGAGCTTCGTCACCGGCCAGGCCTATCCTATCGACGGCGGAGTGACGGCGTCATGAAACTGATCCGGTTCGGTGAGCCCGGGCAGGAGCGCCCGGGCGTGATGCTCGACGACGGTACGCGGGTCGCCGCCTCGTCGCTCGGCGGTGATTACGACGAGGCGTTCTTCGCCGGCGACGGCCTGCGCGCGCTCGACAAGTGGGCGGCGCGCGATGCGAAATCGGCGCCGCGGATCGATGACGGCGTCCGGCTTGCCGCGCCCATCCTCCGGCCCAGCAAGATCGTCTGCATCGGCCTGAACTTTCGCGACCACGCCGCCGAGAGCAACATGGCGCTCCCCGCCGAGCCGGTCGTCTTCTTCAAGGCGACGACGGCGCTGGTCGGGCCCAACGATCCGGTGATGATCCCCCGCAACGCGACCAAGCTCGATTGGGAAGTCGAGCTCGCGATCATCATCGGCCGGCGCGCGTCGTACGTCTCGGTCGAGGAGGCCGAGACCTACATTGCCGGCTACGCGCTGCACAACGATTACTCGGAGCGCAGCTTCCAGCTCGAACGCGGCGGCCAGTGGGTGAAAGGCAAGAGCGCCGATACGTTCGCGCCGGTCGGGCCCTTCCTCGCCACACGCGACGAGATCCCCGATCCGCACGCGCTCGGCATGTGGCTGACCGTCAACGGCGAGACGCGGCAGAAGGGCACGACCGCGAACATGATCTTCAACGTACCGACGCTGGTCAGCTACGTGAGCCAGTTCATGACGCTGCTGCCCGGCGACATCATCAGCACGGGCACGCCGGCCGGCGTCGGCCTGGGCATGAAGCCGTCCCCGCAATACTTGCAGCCGGGCGACGTCGTCGCGCTCGGAATCGATCGCCTCGGACAATCGCAGCAGAAAGTCGTAGCGTACGCATGAGCCGCCATGTTCTAACCGTCGATCTCAAAGACGACACGGCGGTTGCGACCTACATCGACTATCACGAGCGCGTGTGGCCGGAGGTGCTCGAGAGCCTCCACAACGCCGGCATCGTCGACATGGAGATCTACCGGCTCGAGCGGCGGCTGATGATGGTGGTCGAGACCGATGGACGTGACGTGCGCGAGTGCTTCGCCCTCCATCACGGCTCGCACCCGCGCGTCGTCGAGTGGGAGAGCCTGATGCAATCGCTGCAGGTGCCACCGCCCGGCGCTCCTCCCGGACAGACCTGGAGTGAAATGACGGCGGTCTTCCGCCTCGATGCCGCCGACGGGCGCGCCGCCGCCCAGTCCTCGCGACGTCTGTAAGTTCCTCCGCGATCGATGGAGACCGCGCTGACGCAGGCCTGGCCGATGCCGACGCAGCCAACACCCATCGTCGTGATCGGCGCCGGCGCGATCGCTCGGACCGCGCACCTGCCGACCTATCAGCGCCTCGGGTTCCCCGTCGCCGGCGTCTTCGACATCAACAGCGACGTGGCGCGCGCGACCGCCGCATCGTTTCGGATCGACCGCGTGTTCGACACCGTCGATCAGGCGTGCACCGCCGGCGCGGTGTTCGACCTCGCCGTTCCCGGTGATCAGATCCTGCCGATCCTCGAGCGGCTGCCTTCCGGATCGGCCGTCCTGATCCAGAAGCCGATGGGACGCGACCTCGCCGAGGCGCGATCGATCCTGCGCTCCGCCCGCGACCGGAAGCTGGTGGCCGCCGTCAATTTCCAGCTGCGCTTCAGTCCCGGGATGCTCGCGCTACACGATCTGCTCGAGCGCGGTCTCCTCGGCACGCTCGTCGACATCGACGTCCGCATCGTCATCGATCAGCCCTGGCATCTGTGGACGTTCATGGAGCGGGCGCCGCGGCTCGAGATCGTGTATCACTCGATCCATTATCTCGATGCGATCCGCTGGATCGCCGGCGAGCCGTCGGGCGCGTACTGCCGCGCGGTTGCGCATCCCGACATGCCGCGGCTGCGCGACACGCGCAGCTCGATCATCCTGAACTACGGCGACCACCTGCGCTGCTCGCTGGTGATGAACCACACGCACCGCGCCGGTCCAGAGCATCGCACGTCGCAATTGATCGTCGAGGGCACGCGCGGCGCGGCACGCCTGACGTGGGGCGTCAACCTCTCTTACCCATCGGGACCTCCGGACACCATGGAAGTGGCTCTCGCCGGCGGCGGGTGGAAGCAGGTGACGCTCCGGGGTTCCTGGTTCACCGAGGCGTTCGAAGGACCGATGTCGAACCTGCAGCGCTTCGTCGCCGGCGAGGATCCGCTACTCATGGGATCGGTCGAGGACGCGATTAAGACGATGGCGGTGACCGAAGCATGCTACCAATCGAGCGACGGCGGCGGCACACCCGTTCCACCAGGCTTGAGCGATGATCTGCGTGACGTCGTGCGGTAGGGCGCACCTTCAGGTGCGCCTGCGCGACGGCGCCTCTCAAGAGGCGCCCTACCGGCAGCGCACGTGTTTTTCATAATCCGTTAGAGCGTCATGGCGCTTCTCCGTATCGACACACATCAACACTTCTGGCGGTACGATCCGGCGGTCTACGATTGGATCGACGGCTCGATGCAGCCGCTCAGGCGCGATTTCTCGCCGGCGGAGGCGTGGAGCGCGATGCAGACGGCCGGGTTCACGGCGTCGATCGCCGTGCAGGCGCGGCAATCGCTCGACGAGACGCGCGTGCTGCTCGCGCTCGCCGACGCGCACTCGTTCATCATCGGCGTCGTGGGCTGGATCGACCTGCAGCGTCCCGACGTCGACGCGCAGATCGAGGCGATCCATCATCCGAAGCTGGTGGGCGTTCGCCACATCGTGCAGGCGGAGCGCGACGGCTTTCTCGGGCGCCGCGCCTTCAGGGACGGCATCGCCCGGCTCGAACACCACGGCCTGACCTACGACATCCTCGTGTACGCGCGTCAACTCGCACAGGCAGTCGACTTCGCGTCGGCGTTTCCGTCGCAGCGCTTCGTGCTCGATCACCTGGGCAAGCCCGACATCCGCCGACGCGGGTTCGACGCGTGGCGCGCCGAGATCGACCGCATCGCCCGGCTACCGAACGTGCGGGCGAAGCTGTCCGGGCTCGTCACCGAAGCGGACTGGCGGTCGTGGACGCCCGAGCAGCTGTCGCCGTACATCGAACACGCGATCGAGGCGTTCGGCGCCGAGCGGCTGATGATCGGATCGGACTGGCCGGTCTGCACGCTGGCGGGCACATATAAAGAGGTGATGGACGTCGTCATCACCGCGATGTCGGGCCGGTCCGAGGCGGAGCGAGACGCGGTCCTCGGTGGTACGGCGGCGAAGTTCTGGAACCTGGAAGTGGTCAAAAAATAGTTTCGCGTCGCCGGGTCTAACGACCCGGCCTACGTGGAACCCTGACCGGTGTAGGGCGGGTCTTCAGACCCGCCGCGGTGTGAGGCGCCGCGGCATCATTCAGCGCGAACTCTCTTCGAGGCGATATGAAACGAATCTCGTACGGACTGCTGATCGGGCTGGCGATGGCACTCGCGGGCTGCTCGGGCAAGAGCGACCCCGCGTCGACTTCGAACGTCAGCATCGCGGTCATTCCAAAAGGCACGTCGCACATTTTCTGGCAGAGCATCCGTGCCGGCGCCGAACGGGCCGGTAAGGAAGAGGGGGTCGAGATCATCTGGCGCGGGCCGATCCGCGAGGACGATCGCGACTCGCAGGTCTCCGAGGTCGAGGGCTTCGTGAGCCGGGGCGTGTCGGGCATCGTGCTCGCCCCGCTCGACGAGACCGCGCTCGTCGGCCCGGTGCAGGACGCGAAGCAGCGGAACATCCCCGTCGTCATCTTCGACTCCGGCCTGAAGAGCGACGATTACGTCAGCTTCGTCGCGACCGACAACGTCAAGGGGGGTGAGCTCGGCGGCGACCGGCTCGCCGAAGCGCTCGGCGGCAAGGGCAAGGTGATCCTGCTCCGCTATGCCGAAGGGCACGACAGCACCGCGAAGCGCGAGCAGGGCTTTCTCGACGCGACGAAGAAGCACGCGGGCATCGAGGTCGTCAGCTCGAATCAGTACGTCGGCGCCGACGTCGAAGGGGCCTACAAGCGCGCGGAAGCGATCCTGAGCGGCTACAAGAAACCCGACGGCAGCCTGAGCATCGACGGCATCTTCGCGCCGAACGAGTCGAGCACGTTCGCCACCTTGCGCGTGCTGCAGGACAACGGGTGGGCGGGCAAGGTGAAGTTCGTCGGCTTCGATTCGTCCGAGAACATGGTGAAGGGCCTCAAGGAGGGTGCGCTCGACGGACTCGTCGTCCAGGATCCGGTGAAGATGGGTTATCTGAGCGTGAAGACGATCGTCGCGCACATCAAGGGACAGTCTGTCGAAAAGCGGATCGACACGGGCGTCCACATTGTGACGCCGCAGAACATGACCCAGCCCGAGATGGACAAGCTGCTGCACCCGGATCTCGCGAAATGACGTCTGCTGGCGGCGGGTCTAAAGACCCACCCTACGTGGGAAACGTCAAACCCCGTTTTGAAATGCGGGCGATTCGGAAAACCTTCGGCGCCACGGTGGCGCTCGACGGCGTCGATCTGTCGGTGGCTCCCGGCGAGATCTGCGGGTTGATCGGCCAGAACGGCGCCGGCAAGAGCACGCTGATGAGCGTTCTCGCCGGCGCGCTCGCGCCGGACGCGGGGGAGATGAAAATCGACGGCGCGTCGTATGCGCCGGCCAGCCCGATCGAAGGGCGCCGGGCCGGCGTGGCGATGATCTACCAGGAGCTGTCGCTCGCCCCGCATCTCACCGTGACCGAAAACATCCTGCTCGGCGCCGAGCCGACGCGCTACGGGCTGCTCGATCGCGGACGGATGCGCGAACAGGCGAAGCGCGCGCTCGCGGAGTTAGGCCACACCGACATCCCGCTCGACGCGCCGGTCGGCTCGCTGTCGGTCGCGGCGCAACAACTCGTCGAGATCGCGCGGGCGCTCGCGGTCGGCGCGCGCGTCCTCGTGCTCGACGAACCGACGAGCAGTCTCGGGCGCGCCGACGTCGAGCATCTGTTCGCGCTGCTTCGCCGCCTCAAGGCGCAGGGACACGCGATCGTCTACATCTCGCACTTCATCGAAGAAGTGACGGCGGTCGCGGATCGCTTCATCGTGCTGCGCGACGGCCGCAATGCCGGCGGCGGCCCGACGGCCGGCGCCACGCACGACGCGATCGTCGCGTTGATGGTCGGCACCGCAGTCAGCAACCTCTTCCCGCGGTCGGCGCGGGTGCGCCGCGACCCGATTCTCGAGGTTTCCGGTCTCGACCCGGGCTCCGCGTCGTTCACGCTGCATCGCGGCGAGATCCTCGGCATCGCGGGCCTGATCGGATCCGGGCGCACGCGCCTGCTGCGGACGTTGTTCGGCCTCGAGCCCGTGCGCAGCGGTCGCGTGCGCATCGCGGCGTTCGAAGGGCCCGCGACGCCGCACCAGCGATGGCGGCAGGGGATGGGCATGCTGAGCGAGGACCGCAAGGAAGAAGGGCTCGCGCTCGCGCTGGACATCGCCGACAACCTCACGCTGACGCGGCTGTCGCCGTTCGGCCCCGCGGGGCTGCTTTCGCCTTCGCGGCAGCGGGCCGCGGCCGCGCAGTGGATCGCGCGCATGGAGATCAAGTGCGCCGGACCGTCACAACCGGCCGGCGAATTGTCCGGCGGCAACCAGCAGAAGATTGCGATCGCCCGTCTGCTGCAGCACGATGTGGACGTGCTCGTCCTCGACGAACCGACGCGCGGCATCGACGTGGGCAGCAAGGCGCAGATCTACAAGCTGATCGACGCGCTTGTCGCCGACGCACCGGGCCGCACCCCGAAAGCGATCCTGATGGTGAGCAGCTACCTGCCCGAGCTGCTCGGCGTCTGCGATCGCATCGCGGTGATGCGGCGCGGGCGTTTGAGCGAGCCGCGCCCGGTGGACGCGTATTCGGAGCACGATCTGATGATGGCTGCGACGGGAGGCGCCCCCGGCGCATGACCGCGCGGTCGCTCGTCGATCGCGCCGGGACCGCGCTGGCGCTGATCGTCGTCGCCGGCATCTTCGGGGCGCTCATCGGCCCGCAGTTCTTCGCCCCCGGCAACCTCGAGCTGATGGCGCGGCAGACGGCGATCGTCGGCATGGCCGCCATCGGCATGACGGTGGTGATCGTCGCCGGCGGGATCGACCTGTCGGTCGGATCGATCATCGCGCTCGGAACAGTCGTGATCGCGTTGCTGCTGCGCGCTGACGTGAATCCGGCACTCGCCGCACTCGGCGCCGTGGCCGCCGGCGCGCTGTGCGGGCTGGTGAACGGCACGCTCATCACCCAGCTCCGCGTCGTCCCGTTCATCGTGACGCTGGGCACAATGCTGATCATCCGCGGCGCGGCAAAAGGGCTGGCCGACGAGCGGCGCATCGAGGCGCCGGGGACGTGGCTGAACGATCTGCTGCGCGTGCCGCGCGGCGGTGCGCTGTTGCCCTCGGGCATCTGGCTGCTGATCGCGCTGGCGCTGCTCGTGGCCGGGGTGCTCCGCTATACACGCCTGGGCCGACACGTGTTTGCGATTGGCTCGAACGAGCGAATGGCGCGCCTCTGCGGCGTCGCCATCACACGGACGAAGATCGTCGTCTACGTGCTGACCGGCAGTTTTGCCGGGCTGGCCGGACTGTTGCAGTTCTCCAAGCTTTCCGTCGGAGATCCGACAGTGGCCGTCGGGCTCGAACTCGATGTCATTGCCGCCGTCATCATCGGCGGCGGCAGCCTCCTGGGCGGGCGCGGCACGGTGGCCGGCACGCTCGTCGGCGCGGCGATCATGACCGTGATTCAGATTGGCTGCTCGCAGCATGGGCTCGCCAACTGGGTCCAGCAGATCGTCACGGGCATCATCATCGTCGCCGCCGTGGCGCTGGACCGCGTGCGAACATCCGGCGCACAATGACGCCGTTTACGCAGGGACACATGAAAATTCGCGACCTCGACATCGTGGATCTGCGCTTTCCGACGTCGCAGACCAGTGCGGGCACCGACGCCATGCACCCGGACCCCGACTACTCCGCTGCCTACGTGATTCTCAGGACCGACGCGGACCTCGAAGGACACGGCTTCACCTTCACCATCGGCCGCGGCAACGAGATCTGCGCGGAGGCGATTCGCGCCTTGCGCCATCTCGTCGTCGGCCGCACGCTGGAGGAGATCGTCGCCGAGCCGGCGGCGTTCTGGCGTTCGCTCTCGTCGGAAAGTCAATTGCGCTGGCTTGGACCCGAGAAAGGCGTCATCCATCTTGCGATGGCGGCGATCGTGAACGCCGTCTGGGATCTGCAGGCCAAACGCGAGCGCAAACCGGTCTGGAAGCTGCTCGCGGACATGAGCCCGCACGACGTGGTGCGCTGCATCGACTTCCGCTACATCAGCGACGCACTGACACCCGACGAAGCACTCGAGATCCTCGAACGGCAGCAGCCCGGGCGCGCCGATCGCGAAGCCACGCTCCTCCGCGAGGGTTACCCCGCCTACACGACGTCCGCCGGATGGATGGGATATTCGGACGATTACATCCGCAGCCTCTGTCGCGAAGGACTCGCCGACGGGTGGACGCACTTCAAGGTCAAGGTCGGCGCCGCGCCTGAAGACGATGCGCGCCGGCTGCGCGTCGTGCGTGAAGAAATCGGCACTGATCGCAAGCTCATGATCGACGCGAACCAGCGCTGGGACGTCGAGGAGGCGATCGAGCGCGTGCAGGCGCTCGCGCACTTCCGCCCGTGGTGGATCGAGGAGCCGACCAGCCCGGACGATGTGCTCGGGCATGCGGCGATTCGCAAGGGCGTGAAGCCGATCGGCGTCGCGACCGGCGAGCACGCGCAGAACCGCATCATCTTCAAGCAGCTGCTCCAGGCCGAGGCGATCGACTTCTGTCAGATCGACAGCTGCCGCCTTGGCGGCGTGAACGAGAATCTCGCCGTTATCCTGATGGCCGCAAAGTTCGGCGTTCCGGTGTGCCCGCATGCCGGCGGCGTCGGCCTATGCGAGCTGGTGCAGCACCTGTCGATGTTCGACTACCTTGCCGTGTCCGCGCGGATGGACGACCGCGTCACCGAGTTCGTCGATCACCTGCACGAGCACTTCGTCGATCCGGTCGTCATCCGGCGCGCGCGCTACATGCCGCCGTCGATGCCGGGCTACAGCAGCACGATCAAGCCCGAATCGCGCGTCGAGTACGCGTACCCGAATGGCCCGGTGTGGCGCGGGCTCGCGCAAACGGCCCACGGCACGACCGTCAGAAGCTGAGGCATGTGATGGCCGTCGCGCTGACGCGGCGCAACTTCCTCCGGTTCGACTTCGGCGATCGGAGCGCGGAAGGCGACCATCTCGTCCGCGTGCACCGCGCCGCGATGGCGTGCCGGTTCGAGGTGGCGCTCTGTTCCGAAGACGCGGCGGGCATTCCCGCAGCCCGCGCGGCGCTCGACGAAGCGGATCGCCTCGAGCAGATGCTGTCCGTGTTCCGCGACACCAGTGACGTCGCCGAGATGAATCGCCGCGCCGCGTCTGAGGCCGTGACCGTCCACCCGGATCTCTTCGCACTCCTCATGGCGAGCCGCCACCTGCACGCGCGTACGGAGGGAGCGTTCGACGTGACCTCGACGCCGCTCAGTCGCTGCTGGGGGTTCATGCTGCGAGACGGATGTGTACCAGACGAGGCGGAGCTCGCGCGAGCGCGCAGCGTGGTCGGCATGTCATACGTCCAGCTGGACGACACGTCGTCGACGGTGAGGTTCGCGCGCGAGGGCGTCGAGGTGAGCTTTGGCGCAATCGGCAAAGGCTATGCGCTCGATCTGATGGCCACACGTCTCCGTGTCCACCGTATCCGCCGTGCGTTGATCTCGGCGGGCCACAGCAGCGTCCTTGCGCTCGGCGGGAGCGGACGCGGCTGGCCGATTGACGTGCGTCCGCGTCTCGCCAATCGGATCGTCGGACGGCTGTGGCTCACCGAGGGCGCCGTCGGTACGAGCGGCGCAGGCGAACAGTTTTTCGAGATCGACGGAGAGCGCTACGGCCACGTGATCGATCCACGCAGCGGCCGGCCGGCGCGCGGCGTGCTCGGCGTGACCGTGGTCACGTCGACCGCAGCTTCCGCGGACGCGTTGTCCACGGCGTTTCTCATTGGCGGCCCCGATCTCGCGCGCCGATATTGCGGCGCCGGCGCGCATACACTCGCGGTCTTCGTGCTCGACGAACCCGGCGACCGGACCGAAGTAGTCGGCGGGTATGGCGCCGCAGCGCTGGAGATGGTGCCATGACGCTCACACCCGAAGAGGCAGCGCTCGGCCGGCGGAACTTTCTGAAGGCGATCGCCGGCGTCCCCGCCGTGGCGGCCCTCGGCGCGGCGGCGCAGACGAAAGGACCCGCACGCGGCGGACCCGTGCGCGTCGGTTTCATCGGTGTCGGCGCCCAGGGACGCGCCCTGCTCGGACGCGTGGATCCCGCCCACGCCCGGGTCGTCGCGATGGCGGACATCAACCCGATGTCACTGCAGCGCGCCGACGACGTGCTGGCGAACGGCAAGCGCCCGCCCGCACCGCACTACGTGGAGTGGCGCGAGATGCTGGAGCGGGAACAGATCGAAGCGATCATCACGGCGGTGCCGCTGTTCAAGCACGCGGAGGTTGCCGTCGGTTGCCTCGAGGCCGGCAAGCACGTGCTCTGCGAAAAGATGATGGCGTGGGACCGCGAAGGCGTGCGCCGCATGAAGGACGCCGCGGAGAAATCGGAACGCATGCTCGAGATCGGCTATCAGCGGAACTACAGCCCGATTTATCAATCCGCGTACGAGGGCGTGATCAAGAGCGGCGCGCTCGGCGAGATCTACCACGTGCGCCTCGCCTGGCATCGCAACGGCAGCTGGCGGCGCGCCGGCGGTCCGCCGTCGAACGACTACGATCCCTCGAAGTGGGGCTATCCGACGTGGGATCACCTGTGGAACTGGCGCTTGTACTGGCGGTCGTCCCAGGGCCTGTTCGCTGAGCTGGGCAGTCACCAGGTGAACGCCGCGAACTGGTTCCTCGGCGCGACCCCCACGCGCGTGCAAGCGTCGGGCGGCGTGTATCGCTTCAAGGACGGGCGTGAGGTGCCCGATCACGTCTATGCGATGTTCGACTATCCCGGCGGCGTCACCGGCACGTTTTCGTCGATCGAATCGAACGCATTCGACGATTATTACGAGCAGTACTTCGGCACCAAAGGCACGCTGATCATCCGGCACGAATCGGACGCGATGCTCTTCCAGGAAGGGACGGATGCTCGGACCGCGGTCGAAGTGGCGCCCCGCGGGAACGCAGCAGCGATTGAGACGTCGGAAACGAAACGGCAAAACACCAACGCCCGGCCTCGCGCGGCCGCCGCCTCACAACGCGCGACCGGCCCGCACCAGAGCACGCTCGAGATCAACGGCTTCTGCTCCGCGATCCGCGGCGGCACGGCGCTCAAATGCGGCCCCGAGAAGGCGTCGCATTCGGCCGAGTGGTGTATCGCCGCAAACGAAGCGTTGAAATCCGGCGCCGCCGTCACGATCGCTCCGACGACGACGTGAACGCTCCTTCGTATCCTCGGATTGCCGCGCTCAAGACCGCGGACGCGTTTCGCGCCCGCCTCCGCACGCTCGGCCTCTCGCTGGAGTTCGACGACACGGTGGAAGCGGCACCGGGATCGCCGCTCGCGCAGCCGATCGACTTCGACGGCGTTCGTCTCGGGAACCGCTTCTGCATCCTGCCAATGGAGGGCTGGGACGGCACGGTCGACGGCGCGCCGAGCGATCTGACGCGCCGCCGCTGGCGCCATTTCGGCCTGAGCGGCGCGAAGCTGATTTGGGGCGGCGAGGCGGTTGCCGTCCGCCAGGACGGCCGCGCCAACCCGAACCAGCTCCTGTTCACGCCCGATAACGCGCCCGCGATCGCGGCGCTCCGCGACGAGCTCGTCTCCGCGCACCGCGAGCGATTCGGATCGAACGCCGACGCGGACCTCTACATCGGCCTGCAGCTCACGCACTCGGGGCGTTACGCGCGTCCGCTCGCGTCGGATCCCACGCCGCTTGCGGCGTACGCACATCCGCTGCTCGATCGCCGCTTCCCCAAGGGGGTGCGCGTCCTCTCCGACGACGACCTCGATCGGCTCATCGAGGATTTCGCGGCGGCGGCGCGACTGGCATGGGACGCGGGGTTCGCGTTCATCGACGTCAAGCAGTGCCACGGTTATCTCGGCCACGAGCTGCTCAGCGCGCGCGCGCGTCCGGGCCGCTACGGCGGCTCGTTCGAGAACCGCTCGCGTTTCCTGACGTCGGTGATCGCGGCGATTCGCGCGGCCGTTCCGCGAATGGGGATCGCCGTCCGCCTCTCCGCGTTCGACACGGTGCCGTTCAAGAAGGACGATCAAGGCGTTGGCGCGCCGGAGACGACGCCGCAGGGCTACGCGTCGGCGTTCGGGCTGCTCGCCGACGAGGACATGGATCGCGCGCTCGCGGACGCGCGTGAACTGCTCGCGCTGCTCGAAGGACTCGAGGTGCGCTGGATCTGCG
>JBKPRU010000265.1:0-36693 GCA_046734675.1 Acidobacteriota bacterium | reverse complement strand
GCGCTGGACTACGCGAAGTACGACATGGTGCGGGCGCTCAATCAGGTCCTCGACATGACGGGCCTGCGCGCCGGCATGGTCGAGCGTCTGTTCGCGCGGGCGATTGCGGTGCCGGCGGGCCGGTTCCTGCGGATGAAGCGTGCGGTCAACCTGCGGATCCGCGAGAGCGGCGGCCAGGGCGTGATTGCCGACGGCCGGTATCAGAGCCCGATTCTCGTCCAGTGGCGCCGCGCCGACCACCGCGTCCGCAGCCTCGACGTCACCCTCACCCGCTTCGAATAGCCACCAAAAAAAGGGGACAGCCCCCATTATTCGCAAATAAAGGGGACAGCCCCCTTTTTTTGCGCATAAAGGGGACAGCCGTCGGCGCTCTTCGGCCGGCATTCTTTTTGTTATCGCGCGGCTATGCCTCGCCACCGTCGAATTGCCCCGGACGGGTTCGTCCACCACGTGACCAACCGCGGAGATCACCGGGAAACGATCTTTCACAAGGCCCAGGATTTCCGTGCGTTTCTAGCACTTACGGCTAAAGCGGCGGAGCGCAT
Organism: Acidobacteriota bacterium; assembly: GCA_046734675.1. Lineage (GTDB taxonomy): Bacteria > Acidobacteriota > Vicinamibacteria > Vicinamibacterales > 2-12-FULL-66-21 > QHWT01. The sequence continues at coordinate 36,148 of JBKPRU010000265.1, read as the reverse complement.
TCCGATGCGGATTCTTGCCTACTGCATCATGCGGAATCACTTTCATTTGGTTCTGTGGCCGCAGAAGGGGGAGGATCTTTCTGCGTACATGCAGGTGCTGATGAACCTGCATATTTCGCGCTATCTGAAGCACTACCCGCCGGAGAGCCCTGGCCATATTTATCAAGGGCGATACGCCAATTCGCTTGTTCAGGAGGGCCCGGACCTGCTCCGAGTGATGCGGTACGTCGAGGCCAACGCGTTGACAGCGCGTATCGTCCCCCGCGCGGAGCTGTACATGTGGTCGAGTGCATCCCCGCACGCGACGGATCCGAGGCGACCGATTCTGAAGGACGGACCGGTGCCCAAACCGTCCGACTGGCTGGAACTCGTGAACACGCCCTTGTCTCCGGAACTGTACGCCCGGATCCAGAAGGCCGCTTACCGCGGCGCGCCGTTTGGTGATGAGCACTGGACCGAATGCGTCGCCAAGACGCACGGACTCGAACATACCTTGCGTCCGCGCGGGCGGCCGCCGACGTATGAAGTGGTGCCGGCACAGGCCTTCTGAGGATGTGAGGCCTCCGATGACTCGACGGCTGTCCCCTTTATTTGTAAAGAAAGGGGGCTGTCCCCTTTTTTTGCGAAGAATGGGGGCTGTCCCCTTTTTGGGTGGCGGCCGCTAAGATCGGAGCGTGCAGCCTTCGGTCGTTATTGTCGGCGCCGGCGTCATCGGGACCGCGGTGGCGTGCGAGCTGACGGCGAGGAACGTCGCCTGCACCATCGTCGACGACCGCGAGCCGGGCGGCGGGGCGACGCGGGCGTCGGCCGGCATGCTCGCGCCTTACGTGGAAGCGCACGAGCGCGGGCCGCTGCTCGACCTCGGCGTCCGCAGCCTCGCGCTCTATGACGACTGGATCGCGCGCCTCACGCGCGACGCCGGCCTCGACGTCGAGTATCGCCGCGTCGGCACCCTCGAAATCGCGCTCGACGCGCCGCACGCCGACGAGCTCCGCGCGCTCGCGCCCAGCGACGGCCAGGTCACGCGCACGTGGCTCGAACCGGCGGCGGCGCGCGCCGCGCATCCCGCCCTCGGCGCCATCTCCGGCGCGCTCTTCACTCCCACACACGGCTACGTCGCGGCGCGGCAGCTCACGGACGCGCAAACCACCGCCGCGTTGAAGCGCGGCGCCATGATCGAGCGCTCGCGCGTGCTCCGCATCGCGCGCGACGGCGAGGCGCTGCGCGTGGCGACGTCACGCACGACGCTGACGGCGGCGTCGGTCGTGCTCGCGCCGGGCGCGTGGGGCGGCGAGATCGAGATCGACGGCGTGCCGCCGCTGCCGCTGCACCCCGTCCGCGGACAGCTGCTGCATCTTGGCTGGCGCGGCGCGCCGCTCGACACGATCGTCTGGGGCCCGGAGTGCTACATCGTCCCGCGCACCGACGGCACGCTGCTGGTCGGCGCGACGGTGGAGGAGGTCGGCTTCGACGAGCGCGCAACCGCCGCGGGTGTGCGCGATCTGCTCGACGCATCGTGCGACCTGTTGCCGGGCGGTTGGGATGCGACGTTCCTCGCCGCTCACGTTGGCCTTCGGCCGGCGACGCCCGACGAGCTGCCGCTCCTCGGTCCGGATCCGCGGATGCCGGGGCTCGTGCACGCGTCAGGGCACTATCGCAACGGCGTGCTGCTCGCGCCGCTCACCGCTCGATTGATTACCGACTGGATGGTGGAGAAGAAGCGCGATCCGGCGTTCGACGTGCTGACGCCGGATCGGTTTTCCGCGTAGGGATGTTTACTGTCCACCGCCGCCGGGTGCACCGGTTGCGGTCGGGGCGCCCGTGGACGTCGTGTTGGCCGACGTATCGGGCAGCGCGATCGAGGCCGTCCCCAGCGACGATGAACCGGTGCCGCCGGCGCCGTTCGCGGCGCCCGCCGTCGACACGCCGCCGACGCGCTGCACCGTCCGATAGCTGATCAACGCGAGCTGGTAATCGAGCTGCGCCTGCAACTCGTTGTTCCGCGCAACGGCGAGGTCGCGCTGCGCCTGGATCACGTTGAAGTTCGTCGACATCCCCACTTCGTAGCGCTTCTGCTCGGCGTCGAGCCGCTGCTCGGACAACTCGCGCGCGAGACGCGTCGTCGCGATCCGCTCGCGATTCTGATCGAGCTGCATTGCGGCCTGGCGGATCTCACGCACTGCCTTGAACTCCGAGCTGCGCAGCCGCGCCATCGCCTGCTCGCGTTCGAGCTGCGTGCGCGCGAGGGCCGCCTGCTCCTGGCTGCGTCCGAGCGGGTAGCTGAGGGAGAACCCGACCGTCCACGTCGGGTAATCGGCGGCGAACAGCTGCCGCAGCACGTCGCCGAACGCGGTGGCGCCGATCGGAACCGCGATGCCGGGGAATCCGCCCTGGCGCGTCAGCTCCGTTCCGCCGAGCCCGTTCGTGAGATACGTCGCCTCGGCGCGCAGATCCGGAAGGACGCCGTTCTTCGCGAGCGACACCGCCGTCTCCGAGTTCTGGATCTGTTTGCGCGCGCGGACCAGATCCGTGCGGTCCTGCAGCGCCACTCTCACGGCCGCGTCGACGTCCGGCGTCGGCGCGACGGGCGGGATAATGTCGACCGGCTCGAACTGCACGGTCCAGAAGTCCGGACGATTCGGGTCGAGCGCGAGAATGCGCAGCGCATCTTCCGCCTGCTTGACGAGCGTCTGCGCCACGATCAGATTCTCGCGCCGCTGCGCGACTTCGGCGCGCGCCGACACGAGGTCGAGCGGCGGCGACTGGCCGACGTCGACCCGCGCCTGGTTGTTCCGCTCGAGTTCGCGCGCCAGGTCGAGCGACCGCTGCTGCACGGCGACGGCCGCGCGCGCGAGCACCAGGCCCCAGTAGGCGCGTTCGGCGCTGGCCGTCGTCAGCACGCCGGTCTCCAGCACGCCGACGTCGGCGATTTCCTGGTTGCGTTGCGAGGTCGTGACCTGCGCGCGCAGTGGATCGATCTTGAAGTCGCGCAGCAACGGCTGCGAGACGACGGCCTGCAGCTGCGCCGAGACGGCCGGGTTGAAGTTCGACAGCGTGCTGCTGGCGTTGGTACGGTTCGACGTCCAGCCGAAGCTGTAGAACCCGCCGCCCCACGGGATCTGCTGCGCCACGCCGACGTTGCCGGACCAGACGTCGGTCCGCACGCCGTTGGTGCCGAAGAACACGCTGGTCGGCGGCGCCTGCTGGACGTTCCGGTTGATCCCCGACTGCAGCGTCGGGAGAAACGCGGCGCGCGCCTGCGCGGTGCGCTCCGCGCTGATCCGCGGATCGTACCCGGCGGCGCGGAGATCGGGATTGTTCTCCGTCGCCATCCGGATCGCATCGTCCGCCGTGAGCCTGATCACCTCGCCGGTCACCGGCGCCGGCGCCGGGGCCACGGCCTGGACCGACTGCGCCCGCGCCGGGGCCGCGCTCAGCGCGATGAGCATCGCGGCGCCGGTTGCGGTCGCGGCCGCCGCGCGGCGCGCACGGTCCCACGAGAAGATCCGGACCTTCGCGAGGTCGTCGAAGAGCGAGTACGCCACCGGTGTCGCGATGAGCGACAACACCAGCACCAGCGACTGGCCGCCGATGATGACGAAGCCGAGCGCGCGGTTCGTGCCCGAGCCGATGCCGCTCGACAGGACGAGCGGGATCATGCCCGCGACGAATGCGAGCGTTGTCATGAGAATAGGCCGCAGCCGGTCGCGGCTCGCCTGCAGGATGGCTGAATCACGTTCCATTCCCCGCTCCCTGAGCTGATTGGCGTGGTCAATCTGAAGAATCGAGTTCTTCTTCACGACGCCGAACAGCACGAGCAGACCGAGCGCCGAGAAGATGTTCAACGACTGTCCCGTCACGATGATTGAAATCAGCGCGAACGGCAACGTCAACGGCAGCGACAGCAGGATCGTGATCGGATGCAGCCACGATTCGAACTGCGCCGCCAGGATGAGATACATGAAGACCAGCGACAGCACGAACGCGAGCACGAAGTTTTGGGCCGCGCGGCCGAGCTCACGCGAGCGGCCGGCAAAGCGCGTGCTGTAGCCCGGGCCCATGTTGAGCGACTCCGCCGTCTTCTGCATCGCGTCCATCGCCGGCGTCTGCGAGACGCCCGGCGTCAGGCCGGCGAACACCGTGACCTGACGCTGACGATTCAGTCGATCGATCGCGCTCGGGGCCGTGCCCATCGTCAGTCCCGCGATGTTCTCGAGCGGAACGCTGCCGATGCGGCTCGAGGGCACCGTCAGCTGCCCGATGCTGTTGGCGGAGTCGCGCTCGGTCTGAAGCGCACGCACGTGCACTTCGTACTGCTCGCCTCCTTCGTTGTAGGTCGTGACCTGGTCGCCGCCGACCAGCAGACGCAGCGCTTCCGCCGCATCCGCTCCCTGGACGCCAAGGTCGGACGCCTTCAGGCGATCGAGATGCACCGAGAGCTCCGGCTTGCCCGAATTGAGCGACGTATCGACGTCGACGATGCCCGGGATCTTCTTCGCTGCGTCCGCGACCGCGTTCGCGTAGCGTTCGAGGTTGTGGAGATCCGGTCCGTTCAACGTGAACTGAATGTCCGCGTTCTGGTTGCCGCCGCCGCCGATGGCGGCGACCGAACGGACGCCGGTCCGCAGGTTTGCGGACGCGAACTGCGGCAGGATCTTGGACCGCACGTCGTCCATGACGGCGAACTGGTCGCGCTGACGTGCGTCGAGCGACTTCAGACGCACATACACGGTCGCCTGGTTCTGTGTCTGCGCGGGGTCGTCCGCAGCCGTGACGAGCGTGTAATCGACTTCTGGCAGCTGCCGCACTCTCGACGCGATGCGATTCGCGACCAGCTCGGTTGCGTCGAGGCTCGTGCCTTCCGGCGCCCGCATGCCGACTTCGAACTCCGACTGGTCGTCGGTCGGCATGAACGTCTTGTCCGCGACCATGAAGAGCGGCACGCTGCTCAGCAGCACGAGCACTGCGACACCGGCAACGATCGCGCGGTGATTGAGCGCCCACCTCAGCACACCTGCATAGGCATGATCGATCGGCCGAAAGAACTTGCTGTCTTTCGACCCGGCATCATCGACTTCGTGCCCGTCCGCGTCCTCGCGACGCGGCCGCATCTTGATCCACCGCGCCGAGAGCATCGGCGTCAGCGTGAAGCTCACGAGCAGCGACACCATGATCGCGAACGCCATCGTCAGGCCGAAGCTCTTCATGAAGCGGCCGACGATGCCGCCCATGAAGCCGACCGGAACGAAGATCGCGACGAGTGACAGCGTCGTCGCCAGCACGGCGAGGCCGATTTCGCGCGTTGCCTCGATGGCGGCCTGGAACGGCGGCCGCTTCTTCTCTTCGACGAAGCGATAGATGTTCTCGAGCACCACGATCGCATCGTCGATGACGATGCCGACCGCGAGGGTCAGCGCAAGGAGGGTCATCGCGTTCAGCGTGAAGCCCTCGTACCACATCAACCCGAACGTGGCGATGATCGACGTGGGGATCGCAATCGCCGCAATGATCGTCGAGCGCCAGTTCCACAGGAACACGAGGACGACGAGCGCCGCGAGGATTGATCCGAGCACGAGGTGCTCTTCGACCGTCTTGATCGACGCCTTGATGAACTCCGACTGGTCGCGGACGATTCGGATGTCGTAGCCGGCAGGCGTCACGCCCTTCAGATCGGACAGCCGCTCTTTGATGGCCTCGACGACCTGGACGGTGTTGGTGCCCGATTGACGGCGGATGGTGAGCAGGACGGTCGACTGGCCGTTGACGTTCGCCTTCGTCGTCGCTTCCGCCATGCCGTCTTCGACTCTCGCGACGTCGCGCAGGAGAATCGGATGGCCCTCGGCCTGCTTGACGACGATGTCGCCGAACTGCTCGACCGACTGTACGCGTCCGCGGGTCCGAAGGGTCATCGACTCGGGGCCGGCTTCCACCCGGCCGCCGGGAATCTCCGCGTTCTGCGCCTGCAGCGCGCGCGACACGTCCGTGACCGTGATGTTGTAGGCCTGCAGCCGCGCCGCGTCGAGCCAGATATTCACCTGACGCTGACGGCCGCCGACCACCAGAACCTGGCCGACGCCGTTCACGCTCTCCAGTTGCCGGCGCAGCGTCTTGTCCGCGTATTCGGTGATGTCGCGAATCGGCTTCGACGCGGAGACCGCGAGGGTCAACACCGGCGCCGCATCAGGATCGAACTTTTCGACGGTCGGCTGATCGATGGTCTTCGGAAGCAACGGAATGACGCGGTTGACGCGGTCCCGCACTTCCTGCGCCGCGATGTCGGCGTCCTTCTCGAGGAGGAACGAGATGATGACCGTCGACACGCCTTCAGAGGACGTCGAGCGCAGCTCGTCGATCCCGCTGATCGTGTTGACCGCCTCTTCGATCTTGTCGGAGATCTCCGTCTCGACTTCTTCCGGCGCCGCTCCTGGCAGCCGCGTCGTGACGACGATGGTCGGGAAATCGACCTTGGGGAAGCGGTCGAGGCCGAGCCGCGTGAATGCAAACGCGCCGATGACCGTGAGCGCCAGGATGAGCACGCTCGCGAAGACGGGCCGTTTAACGGAAATAGAAGCTAGCCACTGCATTGTGAACGTTCCGTACTAATCCGAATAGGTCCGATGTATCCGGTGTATCCGTGTCTATCCGTGGTGGGTCAACGCTCGACCTGAACGGACGTTCCGTCGGCGAGCTTCCCGCGTGGATTTACCGCAACCGTCTCGCCGGCCTTGACGCCGGAGACGATCTCGACGCGCTCACCAACGCGCTCGCCGGTGCTCACGATGCGCTCCTCGGTCTTGTCGCCAGTGACGACGTACACCCGGCTCGTGCCCGCCACCGTTTCGACAGAGGATGCCGGAACGAGCAGGGCCGGCGCGGACGCAGGCTTCTGCAGGAACGCCGTTGCAAACAGACCGGGCTTCAAACGGCCGTCGCGGTTCGGCGCGATTGCCTCGACCGTCAACGCACGCTGATCGGTCTTGAGCGACGGAGACACGAAGCGCACGCGCGCCGCGAAGTTTTCACCGGGATACGCATCCACCGTGAGCTTTACCGGCTGGCCTTCTTTCACCTGCGACAGGTACTGCTCCGGCACGGTCAGCTCGACGCGCAGCGGATCGATGCGCACGACCGTCGCGACCTTGGTGCCGCGCGTCACGTAATCGCCGGTGCTGACGACGCGCTCGGCCACCAGGCCGGCAAACGGCGCGCGCACGACCGTGTCGGCCGCGGCCTTGCGCGCGAGGTCGATGCGGGCCCGCGCCGCCTGGAGCGACCGGTACGACTGCTGCGCGCCGTTCTGCGCCGTCTGATACTGCTGCTGCGCCGCCTGCATCTGCGTCCGCTTCTGATCGAACTCACTCTGCGAGACGACCTTCTGATCGAGCAGCGCCTTGATGCGGTTGAAGTCCGCCTCGGCCCAGTCGAGCGAGGCTTTCGCGTTCAGCACTTCCGGCACGTGCGTCGGATCGAAGGCCTGACCGGGCGTAAGCCCGAGGCGCGCCTCGATCTGCGCCGCGTTGGCTTCCGCCTCGCGCAGCGATGCGTCAGCTTCGGCCGCGGAGATCCGCACGAGCACCGCGCCCCCCTCGACGCGGGTGCCGCGTTCGACGGGCGTACCGATCACGCGTCCACCGGTTTCGGCTGCGACTTCCGCCTGCTCATCGGCCGCAAGAGATCCCGTGACGCGGAGGAAGCGATCGATCGCTTCCGACTGCACCGGTGCCGCCTTCACGGCGACCGCAATCGGCGTCGCCGGCTCCGCCGCGCGCGTCGATTCGGTGCGGCAACCGGCAGACGCGAGCGCGGCAATCGCGACCATCAACACGACAACAGACAACTTACGATTCATGACGATCAGTCCTCGGCTCCGTAGCAACCACGGATGAACACAGATGGACACGGATTCAGCCGAGCCATGCGTGTTCATTCGTGTGAATCCGTGGTGGTATCAACACACGTATCGAGATGACAATTCACGCCCGCTCCCACGCGAAGGCCCCCGAGGGCGGCGTTCAGCGTGGCGCGGGCAAGCGCATCGCCGTCCTCTCCTTGTTCCATCCGGCTGCACAGGCGCAGCGTCGCCGCGCCGTGCAACGCGGTCACGAGAATGCGGAAGGCCGCATGCGCCGAGGTGCCGACGGGAAACGCACCGGCGTCGATCGCGCGCTCGATCTGCTCGTGCAGCTGACGCTTCATGTCCGCGACGAACGCGAACCCCTGCCAGTCGCGAGTGATGCGCGGCACGGTCCGATCGATGAACATCAGCGCGAAATATTCGGGGTGGGTCTTGCTGAAGACGTAGTAGTGCCAGACCATCGCGCGCACCGCGTCGACCGGGTCGTCGCCAACCGGCGGCTCGACCGGCGTGGACACGAGCAGGCGGAAGCCCTCGGCGGCGAGCGCAAAAAAGATGTCGTCCTTGCTTGGAAAGTAGCTGTAAATGGCGGCCGGGCTGTACTCGATGCGCTCGGCAATCTTCCGGATCGAGACGTTGTGATAGCCGTGCGTCACGAAGAGGTCGCGCGCGGCATCGAGAATGGCGCGGGCCACCGCCTCGCGCTCACGTTCCTGTCGTTCTTTGACGCCCAATTGCTGTGGTCCCAATAAGTTAGGGGTTAGCTGCCAGTCGTGGTGAACGGTGTTCATTAGACTAACACCGTTAGACGCCAAATGCGAGCACGGGGTTTCCGGACCGACGCCCGTCGGCCTTTCGCGTATGCTCGGCTGATGGCAGCCAAGCTCGATACGGCCGAGGCCAGCCGCAAGCTGGCGGATCTAAAAGGATGGGAGCTGCGGGGCGACGCGATCGCCCGTCAGTTCGTCTTCGCGGGTTTTCCTGACGCCATCGCCTTCGTGGCGCGGCTGGCGTTCGATGCCGAAGCGGCGGACCACCATCCGGACATTCTCATTAATTACAAGCGGGTGACGCTCACCTACAGCACCCACAGCGAAGGAGGCCTCACCGAGAAGGACTTCGCGGGGGCGCGGCAGGCTGATGCGATTGCGGCGACGATGATCAGCCGATAGGAAAGATCTTGTCGAGGCCGTCGGCGGGACGCGCGATCACGTGGACTCCCACCAGCTCTCCGACCCGGCGCGCCGCAGCGGCGCCCGCATCCGTGGCCGCCTTGACCGACGCGACATCCCCGCGCACGATCGCGGTGACCAGCCCGGCATCGACCTTCTGCCAGCCGACGAAGACGACGTTCGCCGTCTTCACCATCGCGTCCGCCGCCTCGATCATGCCCACGAGGCCGCGCGTTTCCACGAGGCCGAGCGCTTCGCCAGGGAGTTCTCTCGCCATAGATTGCGCGTTCAAGTCTAAGTGATCCGCCCGCGCGCGGCTACTGGGAGGCGATCGAGTACGGTCTCGCCGTCGACGAGCCATACGGCGTCCACCATGTTCGAGACCACGCACGAGTGGTTCGGGATGATGCGGACGAGATCGCCGATCGCGAGCGGCGACGTCGCGGTGAGATCGCGAACCGTCGCGTGCTCCTCCGAGAGCCGCTCCACGAGGAGCGACTCGATCGGGCAGGTGCCGTAGAGATCTTCCAGAACGGCGCCGTGGCCCGCGCTGTTGCCGCGGCCGCGCGCCAAATCATTCGTCAGCGTCTTGCTGCCGCTGTCGAAGATGAGACGATCGCGAGCCGGACGGCTCACCACGCGCGCGAGTACCGTCAGCGCGCAGTCCTCCCAGCCGGCGGAGCCGATGCCGACCTGCATGCGATCGTAGTAGGCATAGTTGCCCGGCCTCAGCTCCGTGATGCCGTCGAGTCGGGCGGAGTAGCGTGCGGTCGGCGTCGCCCCGACGCTGATTTCCTCGCAGTCGACGCCCGCGCGCGACGCGACGTCGAGCAACGTCCGCGCCTCCTCCACGGCCATCGCCTCGGTTTCTTCGTCGGTGCTCGCGGCATACGCGTGTCCCGCATGGCTGAGCAGCCCCTTGAATCTGAGGCCGTGCATCCCGGCGATCCGGCTGACGATCTCGCCAGCCTCCGGTGCGTTTGGATCGATCCCGCAGCGATGAAAGCCGACGTCGACCTTGACGAGCACGTCGAGCCGTCGTCTCGCCCGACATGCGACGTCGGACCACGCCTGCGCCACCGCGGCATCGTCGACGATGAAGGAGAGCGCGACGCGCTCGGCGAGCGCGAGCACACGGTCGGCGTTGACGGGATTGAGCGGATAGGGAAGCCGGATGTCGGCAATGCCCGCGTCGGCAAACACTTCCGCTTCGCCAAGCTTCGCGCAGCAGATCCCCACCGCGCCGCGCGCGAGCTGCAGCTTTGCGACGTCGGGCGACTTGTGCGTCTTCGCGTGCGGCCGCAGCCGCTTCCCGCCGGCGCTCGCGGCGTGCTGCATGCGCTGCAGGTTGCGTTCGAGCCGCGAGGACTCGATCAGCACGGCGGGCGTCTGCAGTTCAGTGACGTGCTTCGGGATCGACGACATCGTCCGCGGTCTCCGGATCGCGCGCTTCGGCTTTCTCTTCGACGATCAATTCGATGGCGTTGCGCTTGTCAGTGTTGAGCAAATCGTAGATGGTTCCGGCCGCTGCAGGGCCGATGCCCGACGTCAGGCGGCGGCCGCCGCGCTTCTGCCGCGCGGACACGACGACGGCGATCACAAACAGCAGGATGATGACCGCCCAGACGATCTGCGGCGCAGCGTCAGCAGTCATGAGTCTCGGCGCGCTTACATTATCACGCTCGGTTGAGCGGGTAGAATCGTGTGATCTGCAATGGACATCGTTCCTGCCCGTGACGGAATACTCGAGGAGATCCTCGACGAGACCTGGCGCATCTGGTCTGATGGCCTCGCGCGCGACGCGTACGCACGCTACAACGCTGCTCAGATGCAGACGCCATGGGGGCGCACGAACCTCGATCGTCTCGCGCTCGTCGAAGACGGTCGAGTCCTTTCGACCGCGAAGCGCTACGCCTTGCGGGCACGGCTCGACGGGCGCGTCGTCCGTGTGCTCGGGATCGGCGCCGTCTTCACGTCCCCGACGCGGCGCGGACGAGGCGGCGCATCGGCGCTCATCGAGCGGCTGCTCGGCGGTGCGCGCGACGAGGGATTCGACTGCGCGCTGCTGTTCTCGGAAATCGGCGCCCCGTATTACGAGCGCTTCGGGTTCACCGCGATTCCGCGCGACGTCTGCTGGCTGCGTGTCACGGAGAAGGCGGGTGCGCCGGCCGTGCTGGTGCGCGCCGGAGCCGACCGCGATATTCCCGCCGTCACCGAGATGCTGCGTTCTCGCGCCACGCAGGCGCGGTTCTCGCTCGACTTCGACCCTGACCTCGTTCGCTACAGCGTTGCGAAGAAGCGGCTGCTCGCGGGGTTCGCGCCAGCCGGCGTTCGCACCGTCGAGTTCTTCGTCGCGGAAGAGGGCGCGTCCGCAGTCGCCTTCGCGCTGCTGACGCGATCGACGGTCAGCACGACGCTCGAGTCGGCGGGCGATCGCGATCCCTCAGGTGCGCGCGTCGGCGCGATCCTGCAGGTGCTGCGCGCACGCACGCCTCGCGAATCGGCTCCCGATATCGCCGCCTGGTTGCCCGACGGCTTCCTTCCACCGCAGACGACACTCGTGAAGCGACACCCGGCGTCGGAGTTGATGATGATCAAATCGCTTCGCGACGATGTCGATGTCAGCGCGCTCAGGGCGGAAGATGTCGTCTACTGGCACGCGGACGCGTTCTAGTCGGTTATCGGTTGTCGGTTGTCAGTTGCCGGATTTCCTTGCCACGTAGGCCGGGTCTTTAGACCCGGCATCACTCAACGCGCTTTCAAAATTTCTCTGGCCGCGTTCTGGCCCGATCCTCCCGTAAGCCCGTTGCCCGGATGGGTTCCCGAACCGCACAGGAAGAGGTTTGCGATTGGCGATCGGTACTGCGCCCACCCCAGCGTCGGGCGCATGGTGAACAGCTGATCGAGCGCGAGCTCGCCGTGGAAGATGTGACCGCCGGTGAGGCCGTAGGTGGATTGCAGGTCCGCCGGCGTGATGATCTGCCGATGCTCGACGAGGCCGCTGATCCCCGGCGCGCACTGCTCGAGCGTCAGGAAGACCACGTCCGCGAGCACCTCGCGCTCGGTGGCCCACGACCGTCCGTTCCGCAGCGCGAACGGCGCGTATTGCATGTAGACCGACATGACGTGGCGCCCCGCCGGCGCGGACGAGGGATCGGTGAGCGACGGGAACGACACGTCGAGATACGGCGCGGCGGAAACCTGGCCGTACTTCGACGCATCGTGCGCCTGCTCGAGATAATCCAGCGTGGGCCCGACGTGGACGCGGCCGCGCAGCATCACGGACGGGTCGCCCGACATACCGCGAAAGGTGGGGAGCCCTCGCAGCGCGACGTTGATCTTCGCAACCGTCCCGCGCGCGCGATAGTTGCGAACGCGCGTCAGGAACGCGGGATCCAGATCCATCGGATCGACGAGTCTCAGGAACGTGTGGCGCGGATCCGCGTTCGAGACCACGGTGCGCGCGGCCAGCTCGGTGCCGTCGGCGAGCGCGACCCCGGTGGCGCGCCCGTCCCTCGTCACAATGCGCACGACTTCAGCACCGGTCCGGATCTCCGCGCCCGCTTCGCGCGCGGCTTCGGCCATCGCGCGTGTCACTGCACCCGGTCCACCCACCGCCGTCACGCTGCTCCCGCCCGGCGCCGGATCGGACGCGGCCGCGAGCAGCAGGACCGCGGTGCTGCCCGCCGACCACACGCCCATGGACGTGCCGAAGATGCCGCGCGCCGCAATCGCTGCCTGCAGTACGTCAGTGTCGAACCACTCGTGGACGAAGTCCGCCGCCGCCATCGGCCCCCAGCGCAGGAGCGCGAACGCATCCTTCTTTCCCAACTTGCGGAAACGCCGGCCGGTCTTGACGAGCTCCCAGAGCTCGCCCGTGGACGGCGCGTCGATCGACGGCGGGGTCATCGTCAGCAGCTCGTCGAGAAACGCGCCAAGGCGCGCGAGCGTCGCTGAGAACTCCGGGTAGCGTGACGCGTCCTTCGCGGAGAATGCGCGGATTGATTCGGCCGACCGTGCCGCGTCGTTCCCGAGCGCGAGGACGCGCCCGTCCGCTGTCAACGCGAGCAGCCGCGGATCGGGCCGCAGGAACTGTATGCCCCGCCGTTCGAGCTGCATGTCGCGGACGATCGACGGCCGCAGCGGACCGAGCGTGTGCGCCAATGTGGGCGCCTTGTATCCGGGAGTGAATTCCTCGGTGACGGCGCAGCCGCCGACGACCGGCCGACGCTCCAGCACGAGCGGCTTGCGCCCGCCCTTCGCGAGGTAGAAGGCGGTCACGAGCGCGTTGTGGCCGCCGCCGATGATGATCACGTCGCTCATTTTCGCGCGTCCTTCAGTATCCGAAGGGCCGCGTTGCGGCCGGGCGCGCCCATGATGCCGCCGCCTGGGTGCGTGGCCGAGCCGCACATGTACAGGTTGCGGATGGGCGTCCGGTACTGCGCCCAGCCGGCCGCGGGACGCAGGAAGAACAGCTGCTCGAGCGTCAGCTCACCCTGAAAGATGTTGCCTTCGGTCAGCCCCCACTCCCGCTCGAGATCGAGCGGCGTCACCACCTGGCGGTGGAGGATGACGTTCCGGATGTTCGGCGCGTACTCCGCGAGCGTGTCGATCACCGTATCGCCGAAGGCGTCGCGCTGATCGTCCCAGGTCCCGTCCTTCAGGTGATAGGGCGCGTACTGCACGAAGCACGACATCACGTGCTTGCCCGGCGGTGCGACGGACGGGTCAGTCAGGCTCGGGATCACGATGTCGATGTAGGGACGCCGTGAGAACCGGCCGTACTTCGCGTCGTCGTAGGCGCGTTCCATGTACTCGATGCTTGGTGAGATCGATACGGCGCCGCGAAGATGCGGACCCGCGCCAGGGAGCGCGGTGAAGTCGGGCAGGGCGTCGAGCGCCATGTTCACCTTCCCGGACGACCCGCGGTACTTGTAGCGCTTCACCTCCTCGGTGAAGTCGCCGGGGAGGTGCGCCTCGCCCACCATCTTCATGAACGTCTGGTGCGGATCGAGGCTCGAGGCGACCACGTTCGCCGTGTAGTAATCGCCGTTCTCCAGCACCACGCCCGCCGCGGATCCTTCTTTGACGAGAATCTTCGAGACCGCCGTCTCGGTCCGGATCTCGACGCCCGCTTCGCGGGCCGCGCCGGCAATCGCCATCGAGATGGCGCCGGTGCCGCCGCGCGACAGGCCCCAGGAACGGAATGCGCCGTCGATCTCCCCCATGTAGTGATGGAGCAACACGTACGCGGTGCCGGGCGAGCGGACGCCGAGGAACGTGCCGATGATCCCCGACGCTGACATCGTCGCCTTGAGCACGTCGGTCTCGAACCACTGGTCGAGAAAATCCACGGCGCTCATCGTCATCAGTTGGACCTGGTTGTACTTGTCCTGGTCCGAGAGCGCCTGGAAACGTCGGCCGAGGAACAGCAGATCACGCAGACCGCGGGGATCGAGCGACGTCGGGTCGGGCGGCGTCATGTTCAGGATCGGCTTGACGAACCGACCCATCTCCACCATCGCCTTCCCGTATTCCTCGTACGCCTCGGCGTCCACCTTCGAGTGGCGCGCGATCTCGCGGCGCGTCTTCGCGTGGTCGTTGACGCGCCACAGGTAATCGCCGTTCGGCATCGGTGTGAACGTGCCGTCGAGCGGCAGGATTTCGAGGCCGTGCTTCGGCAGATCCAGCTCGCGGATTATTTCGGGGCGCAGCAGCGACACCACGTAGGAGCAGACCGAGTACTTGAAGCCGGGATAGATCTCCTCGGTGACCGCGGCACCGCCGAGCACGTGACGGCGTTCGAGGACGAGGACCTTGCGTCCCGCGCGCGCGAGGTAGGCAGCGTTCACGAGGCCGTTGTGACCGCCGCCGATGACGATGACGTCGTAATGCATAGTCTGTTGAGCGCCTGCGGCCGCGGCGAGCGAGCGCAGCGAGTCGAGCGCCGCGGGATTACGAGAGGCCGGCGGACCGGGTCTGGTTGCCGAGGAGCAGCGCGTGCAGGTGTGCGGCGGGGCGCATCGAGAGCGTCATTATAATGCACGGATGCCGATCGGAACCGCTGTCCACGAACGCACCTTTGCGCTGTGCGAGAGCCTGAATTACCGCGAATGGTCCGGATACTACGCGGTCAGCGCCTACGAGAGCCATCACGAGCATGAATACAACGCCATCCGCAACGCGGCAGCGCTCATCGACGTCTCGCCGCTGTTCAAGTATCTCGTGACCGGCCGTGACGCCGCGCGGCTCGTTGATCGGCTGATCACGCGCGACGTCTCGAAGATGGCGATCGGGCAGGTCTTCTACACGCCGTGGTGCGACGAGCACGGCAAGGTGATCGACGACGGGACGGTGTCGCGGCTGGGCGAGCAGGCGTTCCGGTGGACCGCTGCGGATCCCAGCCTGCGGTGGTTCCGGCAGAACGCAGAGGGACTCGACGTCCAGGTCGACGACATTTCCGAGGAGGCGGCAGCGCTCGCGCTGCAGGGCCCCACCTCCGCGCGGTTGCTGCGCGCGGTCGCCGATACCGACATCGATCGCTTGAAATACTTCCGGGTGGCGAGCGGGCGCATTGCCGGCGTCCCCGTCGACATTTCGCGGACGGGCTACACGGGCGATCTCGGCTACGAGATCTGGATGCCGGCCAGACGCGCCCTCGACGTGTGGGACGCGCTGATGCGCGGCGGACGTCCGTTCGACATCAAGCCGACCGGCATGCTGGCGCTCGACGTCGCGCGCATCGAAGCGGGCCTGCTGCTCATCGAAGTCGACTTCTTCAGCAGCCGCAAGGCGATGATCCCGTCGCAGATGTACACGCCGTACGAGATGAATCTCGGCCGGCTCGTGAACTTCGATAAAGCCACGCGCTTCATCGGCCAGCAGGCGCTTCGCGCCGAGCACGCGCGCGGCCCGGCGCGACAGGTCGTCGGTCTGCAGATCGAGTGGGACGAGGTCGAACGTCTCTACGACAAGATCGGGCTCGCGCCCGCGGTGTCGTCCACCGCTTCGCGCATATCGGTGCCCGTCTATCGCAACGGCCGCCAGGTCGGGAAGGCGACCTCGACGACGTGGTCGCCGGTGCTGAAGCGGATGATCGCGCTCGCGACGATCGATCGCGGTCACTACGCAGAAGGAACGGCGCTGCAGATGGAGGTCACGGTCGAGTCCGTGCGTCATCGCGTCACGGCAACGGTCGTGCGGACGCCGTTCTTCAATCCGGCGCGCAAGACCGCGACCCCGCCCGCGTGACGGTGCATGCGTGACAGTCGTAGACCGGGTCTTTAGACCCGCGACACCTGCTCCGCTCACGCGTGAGCCTCACGCCCAGGCGGGTCTAAAGACCCGCCCTACAACTGAAATGTGTCAGACCCGCCGTGGCGCTCGTGAAACTCCACGACGAAGCGATCGAACGCGTAGAGCAGATCCTCGCGGTTCGAGTACGGCCCGGGCACATACGCGGGTGACGAGATCCCTGCCTGCGACAGCTCGCACACGTGCCAGTCCTGCCGGTTCGTCATGTCCCAGAAGTCGACGCAGTCGCCCGGATCGAACCCGTCGCGCGCCAGCTCCGACGGCTGGAAATGCCACTCGCACACGTTGATCGTGCGACCGGCTGCGATCGGCCACAACGTGTGCGTCATCATGTAATCCGGGTGCAGGCTGAGGAGCAGGTTCGGGAAGATCGCGTAGTAGTAGACACGGCGGCGATCTTCGTCCGAGAGGCCCGGCAGGAACGCGCGCGGACAGGTGCCGTCCCAGGACAGCGTGTCGACGCCGGGCCGCAGATCCATGCGTCCGCCCATGTACGTCGAGCGGAGCGGCTCGTTCTCTCCGCTCAGATAGTGCGAGAGCTTGTTGAGCGCCGGGTGAAGATTCGGGCAGTGCAGGCACTCGTTGTAGTTCTGGATCACCAGCTTCCAGTTCGCCTTCACGTCATAGGTGATGCGGCGCCCGAGCCGCAGGTCCTGCATCCGCCAGTCCTTGAACTTGTCGACGAGCGGTCCGAGCTGCGCGCGGAGCGGCTCGGGATGCTCCGCGAGATTGAGGAACACGTGGCCATCCCACTCGTCCGCATGGACGCGCAGCAGCGGGTAGTCCGCCTTGCGGAAGTGCGGCACTTCGTCCATGTGCGGTGCGCCGATCAAGCGACCGTCGAGATCGTAGGTCCACGCGTGATACGGACACTGCAGGCTCCCGGTCAACTGGCCTGCCGTCTCGGTGCAAATACGTGTGCCGCGATGGCGGCACACGTTGTGGAACGCACGCACCTCGCCAGACGCATTCCGCGTGACGACGATGTTGCGGCCGTTCAACTCGCGGACGAAGTACTGCCCGGGACGCGCCGCTTCCTCCGATCGTCCCGCGCAAAACCACATGTGGCCGAACAAGCCGTCGAGCTCCGCGGCAAACAGCGCTGGATCCGTGTAGTAGCGCGCCGGGAGTGTCTTCGCCCGTTCCGGCATCACGTCGCGCGGTTTGACGGCGACCGACTCTTGTTCCATGAGCGTTCATGATACAACCGGTCGGTGCCCGACCTGCTCCCGCCGCTTGCGGCACCCTCAGCGCCGGCCCTGCGCCGCGAGCTCGGACGATGGGACCTGACGGCGTTCGGGATCAATCAGGTGATCGGCGCGGCGGTGTTCGCCGCGCCGGCCGCGGTGGCGGCGCTGGTTGGCGCGTGGAGTCCAATCATCATCGCACTGGTCGGCCTTGCCTCGCTGCTCATCGCCTTGACCTTCGCGGAAGTGGGCAGCCGCTTCGATGGCACGGGCGGCCCGTATCTCTACACGCGCGCCGCGTTCGGGCGCTTCATCGCGTTCGAAGTCGGATGGATGCAGTGGTTCACCCGTGTGGCGAGCTGGGCGTCGGTGATCAACGTGCTGGTCCTGTCGCTCGGATTCTACTGGCCGTCGCTGACGCTCGGCGCCGCGCGGATTGCGCTGATGACCGCGGTCATTGCGGTGCTCGCGGCCATCAACGTGCTGGGCATCCGCCAGAGCGCGTGGGTGGTGAACACGCTGGCCGTCGGCAAGCTGGTGCCGCTGCTGCTGTTTGTCGTGTTCGCGCTGCCCGCGGTCGATGCGGCGCGGCTCGTGCCCGGAGCGATCCCGGAGTGGTCGAGCCTCACACGCACCGGGCTGCTCCTCATCTTCACGTTCGGCGGGTACGAAACCATACCGGTGCCGGCGGGCGAGGTGAAGGATCCACGCCGCGCCGTGCCCTTCGCACTGGTCACGACAATCGTCGTCGTGACCGTGCTCTTCACCGTCATCCAGGTTGCCGCGCTTGGAACGCTGCCGGATCTTCCCGCATCGAAGACGCCGCTCGCGGATGCATCCGCGCGGGTCATGGGCGGCGCGGCGGCCGCGATCATGACGATTGGCGCGGTGCTGTCGACGACCGGCAACAACATGGGCGGTGCGGTGACGGGATCGCGCAGTCTCTACGCGCTTGCCGAGCACGGCGATGTGCCGCGCATCCTCGCGCGCGTCAGCACGCGGTTTGGCACGCCGGTCAATGCGATCCTCGTCACCGCCGCCGTCGCGCTCGTGCTCGCGACGACGGGCACGTTCGTCACGATGGCGGCGGCGAGCGCGGTCAGCCGGCTGGTCGTCTATGCGGGCACGTGCGCCGCGACGCTGCGCCTGCGGAGCCCGCGCTTCGACGACCAGGTCGCACCTCCGAAGTTTACGCCGCCGTTCGCGGCCGTGGTCCCGTGGGCCGCGCTCGTCATCGCGCTCGCGATTCTTGCGGGCGCCACCTCGCAGCAACTGTTGGCCGGCGCGGGCGCGCTGGCTGCCGGCGCCGTCCTGTACGCGATGGCCGCGCGCCCGTGGAGGACGGCATGAGACAGGTGAAGCGGATCGCAGCGCTCTGCGCGCTCGCGATCGCGGTCACGACAGGCGTCGCGTCCGCGCAGGAGCAAGTGTTCTTCGTCGTGCGGCACGCGGAGCGCGCCGATGTGCCCGCCACGCCGCCGCAAGGACATTCGATGCTCGGCCCCGATCCGGACCTCTCGTCCGCCGGGCAGGCGCGCGCGAACCGGCTTGCCGAGATGCTGCGCGATGCCGGCATCACCCGCATCTTCACCACGGAATACCGGCGCACACGCCAGACCGCCGCGCCGCTCGCCGAGCGATTGCAGCTCTCGCCGGTGATGGCGGCGGCGAAGGACACGCCGGCGCTGCTGAGGACGGTGCGACGGGACAGCCGCGGGCGAACCTTGATCGTCGGGCACTCGAACACCATCCCCGAGATCCTGAAGGGACTCGGCGTCGCCACCGCGGTCGCCATCGCCGAGCAGCAATACGACGATCTCTTCGTCGTCATTCGCAGAGTCGGCGGCTCGGCCACGCTGCTGCAGCTCAAGTATTAGCGCCTGACGGTAGCCACGTTGCTGCAGCTGAAATATTGACGGCGCCGCTGCGGTAGGGCGCCTCTTTAGAGGCGCCGTGTGGAGGCGCACCTAAAGGTGCGCCCTACCGTGCACTCTCAGGTGTAGGCCGGGTCTTTAGACCGGGCGTTGTGATTACGCGGGCGGTTCGATAGGACCCTGCAGCGCCGGCCTGATGGACGGCAGTTCATCCACGTCGAGCGTCAGCGCGCCGTACTTCCAGATGCCGAGCGCGACCGCCAGCGGCATCAGTACTCCGAAACCCGAGAGCAGCGCCGAGGCGACCGCGACCCACGGGCCTGACGGCGCGACGAAGTGCAGCAGCGGGATGATCAGGATGGCAAGCACGCCCCCTGCGAGCTGGCTGACGATGATGCCGACGAGCGGCACCCGGGCGCGATCGATCCCGGCGGCGCGCGCCGCGAGGTAGCTGTAATAGAGCGACAGCACTCCCGCGAAGGGCGCGACGATGCCCACGACGAAGATCGTCGGCAGCCCGATGAAGAGCGTCAGCACGGCGTACGACGCCTGCATTTCTTCAGGCTTTGCCGGCGCGAACCAGATCAGCCCCAGCACGATGAACGGTCCCAGCAGGTAGCCGGTGAGCAGCAGCTCGAAGTAGCGTCGCACCCACGGGCGCCGCCACGGGAAGACCTGCGCGAGATGAAACAGGGCGAGGCTGCCGATGAGCAGCGATACCGCGATCAGCGAGATCAGCGGCCGCGTCAACAATGAGCCGGGGCGCCGCCACGCGTAGTAAGGAAGAAAGTACGGCGGCAGATTGGCGACGGCGACGAGGAGAAAGACGCGTGTCCTCGTGTCACGTGGCGCATAGAACACGGCGGCGAGGGCGACGAGCAGATAGGCAACGGCCGGGACCGCCGACGTGACCGCATCGAAGCCCGTGGCGGTCAACGGGGGAAACACGGAATCCATCTTCCAGAATCATAGAGGCATAATTGCCTGCCACGGATAAATCCACCACGGATACAGACAGATACACACGGATAAATCACACATGCGAACTGCACTCCTCGTGCTGCTGCTGATGTCAACGTCGTCGCTGCTCGCGCAGAACACGTCCCCGCGTGAGAGCGGCGCCGTCACCGTGCTGCGGCCGGAGCGCGTGTTCGACGGCGACGCGATGCACGAGGGCTGGGCGGTGCGCGTGCGCGGCGAGCGCATCGAAGCGGCCGGTCCGACGGCGTCCGTGACCGCCGCCGGCGCGACGGCGATCGACATGCCGGGCACGACGCTCCTGCCCGGTCTCGTCGAAGGGCACTCCCACGTGCTGCTGCACCCGTACAACGAGACGCCGTGGGCCGACCAGGTCCTGCGCGAAGGGCTCGCACTGCGTGTGGCGCGTGCGACGAACCATCTGCGCGCGACGCTGATGGCCGGCTTCACCACCATTCGCGATCTTGGCACGGAGGGGGCAGCCTACGCGGATGCGGAGCTCAAACAGGCGATCGACCAGGGCATCATTCCCGGGCCGCGGATGCTCGTGTCCACCCGCGCCATCGTCGCGACCGGCAGCTACGATCCGCGCGGGCTCGCGCTCGAGTGGACGGTGCCGAAGGGGGCCGAGGAAGCCGACGGTCCCTCGCTCATCCGCGTCGTCCGCGATCAGATTGGCCACGGCGCCGACTGGGTGAAGGTGTACGCGGACTACAGGTGGGGACCGCACGGCGAAGCGGCGCCGACGTTCTCGATCGACGAGTTGAAGACGATCGTCGAGACGGCGCGCAGCAGCGGCCGGCCGACGGTCGCACACGCGAGCACCGCTGAAGGCATGCGCCGGGCGGTGGTGGCGGGTGTCGAGACCGTCGAGCATGGCGACGCGGGCACGCCCGAGGTGTTCAAGCTGATGAAAGACCACGGCGTCGCGCTGTGCGCCACGTTAGCGGCGGGTGATGCGACGACCCAGTACGCGGGATGGAAAAAGGGCCGGGATCCGGAGCCGCCGTCGATCGCGCGCAAGCGCGAGAGCTTCAAGGCGGCGCTCGACGCGGGCGTCACGATCCTGAGCGGCAGCGACGTCGGGGTCTTCCCGCACGGCGACAACGCGCGCGAGATCCAGATGATGGTCGACTATGGGATGAAGCCGGTCGATGCCTTGAGGAGCGCCACCTCGATTGCCGCGCGGGTACTGCACATGGACACGCGTATCGGCCGCGTGAAGGAGAACCTGCTCGCCGATCTGATTGCGGTGGACGGCGACCCGACGTCGGACATCGGCGCGCTCGGCCGCGTCCGCTTCGTGATGAAGGGGGGAACCGTTGACAGGCCTTATGAGGCCCTGCGGCGGTAGACGACCTTACCGTCGAAGATCGTCATCTCGACGGCCGTGGCGGCAAGGCTCCGCGCCTTCCCGTCGAAGATGTTGTTCGAGAGCACGACGAGATCCGCGAGCATCCCCGGCTTGATCGTGCCCTTGCGGTGATCGTCGAACGACGCCCAGGCCGCGCCGGACGTCCACGCGTTGATGGCCGACTTCAGCGGCAGCGATTCGTCAATCGCTGGCGTGTCTTCAGCGGACTCCGTGGTCGCCGTGCGAGCAATCGCGGCGCTCAGTCCGGCCAGCGGATCCATCGGCAGATTGGGCCAGTTGGTGCCGAACGTGAGACGCGCGCCTGCGGCGTTGAGCGAGCGGGCCGGCCAGCCGAGCGGCGCACGATCCGGCCCCAGGTTCCTGCCCCACAACTGAAGGCGGTCGGACGTCGCGTAGAACGGCTGCAGCGCGGCAATCAGTCCCAGCTTCTTGAATCGCGGCAGGTCGTCCGGATCGACGATCTCGACACGCTCGATGCGATGGCGCCGCTGACGCACGGGAGCGGCATTCTGGCGCGCGGCCCCTTCGAAGGCGTCGAGTGCCATGCGCACCGCGCGATCGCCCGCCGCATCGGCCGCGACCTGCACACCGCGTGCGTCGAGGGTCCTGACGACGTCGTTCAGTTCGTCCGGCTCGAGATACGTGAGCCCTGTCGATGACCCGCGCGTCGCATACGGTTTCAGGAGGGCCGCCGTGGAAGACGTCACCGATCCATCCACCGTGATGCTGGCGGCGCCGGTCTTCAGCAACGGATCGTCGACGAAGCGCTTGCCGGTTTCGTCGAAGACGTTCAAGTCCGCCGGCGTGAGCGGCGCAGACACCGGCAGGGTGAGATACACGCGCACGGTGAGCTCGCCGGCGCGGCGCGCTTCGTCGTACGCATCCAAATCTTCCGCGCTTTCGCCAAACGTCTGCACGCTCGTCACGCCATGCTCGTGCGCGTCGCGAATCGCCAGGCGCAGCGCCCGCGCCCGAGCTTCGCGCGGCGATGCGGGCATCACCCGCGTGACGAGCGCGATCGCGCCGTCCTTGACGAGCCCGGTCGGTTCACCGCGTCCGTCGCGCACGATCACGCCGTTCCGCGGCGCCGCGGTGTGCCTCGCAATGCCCGCCGCCTCGAGCGCTTTCGTGTTCAGCCACGCGGCGTGGCCGTCCTGCGAGAACGCGACGCCCGGCCGGTCGTCGACCGCGGCGTCGAAGTGTGCGCGCGTCGGCAGATCCGCGAAGCGGTCGTAGGTCCACCCGCGCGCGACCACCCACTCCGCCGATGTACTTGCCGCGGCGAGCCGCTCCTGCATGCTTTCGAGCGTCGACGCGTCGCTGAGATCGATCGCGTCATGCGAGAGGCCGCCGGCAATCAGCGACGTGTGCGCGTCGTTGAAGCCAGGAAGAACCGCTGCACCCTTCGCGTCGATCACCGTCGTCTGGGGACGGCGGTAGCGGAGGATCTCGCGGTTGCTGCCGACGTGGAGAATCTTGTTGCCGCGGACCGCCACCGCCTCGGCCATGGTGCCGGCATCGTCGGCGGCATACACCTTCGCGTTGTGGACGATGAGATCGATCGGTCCGCTGTTGTCGTCGCGCTGCGCGCCGACGATCAGGCCCGCGATCAGGGTCGCCGCGACGATAGCGACGACGAGATAGGTGGTGAGACGCGCGGCCATGGCCCCTCCGGGCGAGCACCGCCCCGGCGCAGCGCGGGACAGTGGCAGACCGCGCATTCTAGCATGCGCCTGCGGCCGAATTGTTCAGCGTGCAGCCCCGTTCCGGCCCGCCCGCGCGTGCTAAAGTTTCGCGCGGCTGACGCATGAGATTCGCAATTCTTGGATCCGGAGCCGTAGGCGGCTACTACGGCGCGCGCCTCGCACGCGCAGGGCATGACGTGACGTTCATTGCGCGCGGCCAGCACCTGGCGGCGATGCGCGAGCGCGGCCTGCAGATTCGCAGTCCGCTCGGCGACTTCACCGTCACGGCGCCGGCCGAGGACGATACGTCGCGGGTCGGGCCGGTGGACGTGGTGATCGTCGCAGTGAAGGCGTACGACAACGCGTCGGCGCTGCCGATGATCCGCCCGATGCTCGGCGACACCACGACCGTGCTCACCGTGCAGAACGGCGTCGACAGCGTGTCGGAGATCGCCGCCGTCGCCGGCGAAGCGCACACGCTCGGCGGCACGACTTACATCGCGACCGCGTTGGAGGCGCCGGGACTGATCGTCCAGACCGGGACGCACCGTCGCATCGTCTTCGGTGAGGTGTTCGGCGAGGTCTCGACGGTGAGCGAGCGCGTCGCGCGCATCCAGGCGGCGATGCGCGAGGCGGACATCCAGGCCGAAGCGGTCCCGGATGGACGGATTCCCATCTGGGAGAAGTTCATTTTTCTCGCGACGCTGGCCGGCTTCACGGGCGCCGCGCGACTGCCGATCGGGCCGGTGTGGGGAGATCCCTTCACGCGGGCGCGGTTTCTCGAGGCGGCGCGCGAGATCGAACGCGTCGCCCGCGCCGAAGGCATTGCCGTCGCGCGCGACGTCGTCGATCGAATCGCGCCATATGTCGAGAGCATCCCCGGGTCGATGCGCTCGTCGCTGCTGATCGATCTGTCCCAGGGCAAGCGCATCGAGGTGGAAGCGCTGCAGGGGGCGGTCGTGCGGCGCGGCGCGCGCGTCGGCGTGCCCACGCCGATCATCGACACGCTGTATGCGGTGTTGAAACTGCACGCGAAGGGCCCAGCAGCTGACGGTAGGGCGCCTCTTTAGAGGCGCCGTGACTGTCCCGGTTTCAGACCCGCAGCGCCATGAGCGTGGCGTCGTCGAGGGCCTCGACGCTGCCGCGGAAGGCGCTCACGTCGCGCTCGATGCGGTCGAGCACCGCGTCGATGCCGTGCGCAT
Organism: Acidobacteriota bacterium; assembly: GCA_046734675.1. Classification (GTDB taxonomy): domain Bacteria; phylum Acidobacteriota; class Vicinamibacteria; order Vicinamibacterales; family 2-12-FULL-66-21; genus QHWT01. The sequence continues at coordinate 11,506 of JBKPRU010000265.1, read as the reverse complement.
GGTCCTCGACGAGACTCGCCTCGAGGCGCTCGGCGCCGAACGGCTCGCCGCGCGCGTCCTCCGCTTCGACCAGACCGTCGGTATAGAAGAAGAGCAGATCTCCCGCGGCGAGCGCGACGCGCTGCTCGCGGTAGCCGTGCCCGCTGAAGAGGCCGATCGGCAGCCCCGTGGACGAGAGACTCTCGACGCGGCCGTCCTGGCGCAGCACGTACTGCGGGTTGTGGCCGGCGTTGACGTAATGGAGCTCGTGCTGCTCGTCGAGGATCGCAAGAAACAGCGTCACGAACACGCCGCCGGGCGTGGTCGCGTCGATCTCGCGATCGAGCAGATCGGCCAGCGACGCGAGGTCGGTCTGGAGGGGCAGGCGCGCGCGCAGCGTCGCTTGCACGTTGGCCATGAGCAGCGCCGCGCTGACGCCCTTGCCCGACACGTCGCCGACGAGCAGCCCGAGGCGATTGCCGGGCAGCTCGAAGTAGTTGAAGAAGTCGCCGCCGACCTCGCGGGCCGGAAACGAGATGCCGCGGATCTCGGAGGCGCCGAAACGAAGCGGCGCGCGCGGCAGCATTTCCGTCTGGATCTGTCGCGAGAGCTCCAGCTCGCGATGCAGGCGCTCCTGTTCGACCGCGAGCGCCTGATGACGCTCGAGGTCCTGCGCCATCTGGTTGAAGGCGCGCGCGAGCTCGCCGAACTCGTCGGCCGACTTCACCGGCACGCGCGTGTGGAAGTCGCCGGCCGCAAGCTGGCGCACGCCGGCGGTCAGCGCGCGCAAACGGGTCGTCATTCGATGCGAGATCGGGACGATGCCGACGATCGCGAGGCCGATGACGAGGAGTCCCAGCGAGAGATTGCGGACCGACGTGCGCCGAATCTCGCGCAGCGATTCGCCGAGTGGACGGGCAATCCCGAAGGTGAGGCCCGACTCTTCCTTCTTCGTGACGACCACCCAGTCGCCGACGCGTTTCGGCCGGTCCGCTTCAGCGAGCTTCTGCACCTGCAGTGACTCCAGCGTCGCCTTCTGCGCGGAGTCCGGCGTGTAGAGTGCGCCGCGACGATCGATCGCGAACGGGATCTCGCCTTGATCGGATCGCGCAAGCGTGAGGATCGCGCCAAGCGTCCGCTCCATGTTGAGATGGGCGCGCGCGTGGCCCATCTCGCGTCCGTTACGCCGAACCGGGATCGCGATCTCGCGTCCTTCTACCGTCATCGCCACCGGCGGCGCGGCCCCGGTCGCCATTGCCGCCGCCGCGGCTTTCATCGCCTCCTTGTGCGCGATCGTGGTGCGGACAGAATCGCGGATCGCCTTCTCCATTTCGGCGCGCGCTTCCGGTGTCATGAAGCCGCCGGCGTCGATGCTCTTGCGGGTCCGTTCGAGGATGGCGCCGACGTCGACGACAATCGGCGGCGCTGGAGCCTTTGGCGCGCCGGGCGGCGGAGGCGGTGGCGGCGCATTCGCGGTCGTCCCGGTGATGTCGGGCGGCAGCGGCGGCTCCATCGGCTCGAACTCGACGCGCTCGACGAGCGCCGCGGCGTCGCCGAGCATGGGTTCGAGCTTCGCCCGCAGTTCGTCCGGATTCGGGTTCGGGTCCCCCGCGGAGGCCTCGAACAGCCCCTCCATCCGGCGTCCCACGTCGTCGGTGACCATGGCCATGCGCCGGCCGATGTCGCCCGCGCTCTGCGTCGCCTCGCGTTCGACGGCGCGCTCGAACGCGTGCACCGACGTCGTATAGAAATAGAGCGTGACGGCGCTCAGCGGAACGACCGATAAGAGAAGAAACGCCAGGATCAGGCGCGTGCGGAGCGACATGGAACACTTTGACTCTAGCAGGTTGCCGCCGCGCAGTGGCCGCCACCAAAAAAGGGGACAGCCCCCTTTTTTTGCAAATAAAGGGGGCTGTCCCCTTTCTTTGCGAATAAAGGGGGCTGTCCCCTTTTTTTGTGGCAGCGAAGTCGTGACGAAAGGGAGATGAAGGAGAGCCGGTATGAGACGGATGCAATGGACGACCCGGGTGGGCGCAGTGGCGGCAATGGGCGCTCTCGCCATAACCGCCATCGGCGCACAGGGAAAGGAAGAAGATCGCCTGCGCGCGTGCGCGACGGTGCTGCAGGAGATCCTGGGCATGCCTGACGCGATCCCGAAGGAACTCATCGACAAGGCCGAGTGCGTGATCGTGTTTCCTTCGGTCAAGAAGGGGGCGGTGGGCGTCGGCGCGAGCTACGGCCGCGGCGCGATCACGTGCCGCAGCGGCGACACCTACACGGGACCGTGGAGCGCGCCGGCGCTGTTCGCGCTCGAAGGCGGCAGCATCGGCTTTCAGATTGGCGGCCAGGCGACGGATTACGTGCTGCTGGTGATGAACGATCGCGGGGCCTCGTCGGTCCTTGGCAGCAAGGTCAAGCTTGGCGCTGATGCCTCGGCCGCAGCGGGGCCAAAAGGACGCCACGCCGGCGCCTCCACTGACATCGTCATGAACGCCGAGATGCTGACGTATTCCCGGTCGAAGGGACTCTTTGCCGGCGTGTCACTCGAGGGCTCGACGCTCCGCTCGGACGGCAATGCAAACGAGCTGGTCTACGGCCGCGAGATCAGCGCGCGCGAGATCGTGCGGGGGGACGTCCAGGTCCCGGCGGCGGCCCGTCCGATGATCGACCTGCTGAACAAGGAGTCGCCGAAGAACCTGTCGGAAGGGAAGGGTTCTCGCTAGCCGGCCGGAATGCCAATCCGTTCGATGAGCGACGCGAACCTCGGATGCTGATGGATGGCCGCGACACAGGGGTCGACCTTCATGAACGCGGCCATCCCCATGTGCTGCTCGACGCCGCGTTCGAGCGCGTCGAGCGCCGCATCGATGTTCCCGAGGTGCAGGTGCGCCATCGCCATCTGATACGTGCGCGTCCCGGAAGGTAATTCGTCAACGCGGTCGAGCAGCTGCAGTTTCCGCTCCCAGTAGCCGCGCGCACCGCCTTCAGCGGCGCCCTGCAACAGCGACGTGCCGTCGAGCGCCAGGCCCCAGCATCGCTGCCGCACCATGATCTCCGCCGCCTCGGCGCAGCGCTCGAGTCCTTCGTAGCAGACGATGCGCACGTTGCCGGCTTCTTCGAAGCCGGGCGCGAGCTCCTCGACGCGCAGCGTTTCGCGCGCGGCCTCGTCCTGGCGGTTCGCGAAATGGAGCACCCAGGCCACGCCCATGTTCACGACCGGCGACAGCGGTTCGAGCTCGCGGGCGGCGCGGGCGAGCCGCAGCGCTTCCTCGTGATGACCGACGGTCGTGCAGTAGAGCGCGTAGAGGAGCTGGGCGCGCGCAAGCGTCGGATTGAGCGACAGCGCCTTTTTGAACGAGGCCTTCGATTCCGCCCAGCTCCAGCCGTGGAACAGGCGCTCGATCGCGAGCGTGACGTGCGCGTCGGCCAGGTCAGGGTTCAATTCGATCGCCTTGAGCGCCGCCGCCCGCGCGCGTGGATAGGCGTCGCCGGGCTGCGCCATTCCGTAATAGGCCATCACGCCGAACGTGTCGCCGAGCCCGGCCCATGCTTCCGCGTAGAGCGGGTCGCGCGCGATCGCCCGCTCGAAGTGCTCGAGCGCGCGGCGGAAGCCGTCGTGCGTCCACGAGTTCCAGTGGTAACGCCCGCGCAGGTATTCCTGGTACGCCTCGGGATCGATCGTGGCGCGCTTCTTCAGCCGCTTCTTCTGCGCGCCACTCAGCTTGAGGCGCAGCGCCTCGGAGATCTGCCACGCGATCGCTTCCTGCACCGCCAGCAGCCCGTTCGTGGTCTGGCGGAACTGCTCGCCCCACAACTGCGATTCCGTGGCCGTGTCGATCAGCTCGACCTGAATGTTCAACGCGTCGCCCTGCTGAAGGACGCGGCCGGTGAGGATCGTCCGCGCATTCAGCGCAAGACCCACCGTCATCGGATCAACGGCGACCCCCTTGTAGCGGAACGTCAGGCTGCGTGGGACGACGCGAAGGCCGGGCAGTTGGGAGAGGCTGTTGATGATGCTCTCGGTGATGCCGTCCGTGATGTACTCGATCTGCTGCTCGGTCCCCGCGTTCGTGAAGGGCAGCACCGCGAGCGACTTGCCGCGCGTCCGCGCGCCGGAGCGCCCGGTGAACAGCCCCGCGGATCCCGTCAGCAGCGCGCGCAGCGCCATCGCGACGTCGCGCGCGGACTCGAAGCGGCGCGACGGGTTCCGATCGACGGCTCGCGTGACGATCGCACCGAGGTCCGCCGGCGCCGTCGGATCGAACCCGGCGAGATCCGGACGGCTGTCGTGCAGCACGCTCGCGATCACTTCCTGCGGCGTGTTGCCGTTGAACAGGCGCGACCCGCTCAACATCTCGTAGAGCACGCAGCCGAGCGCGAACAGGTCACTGCGCCCGTCGACGGTCTGCCCGAGCACCTGCTCGGGCGAGATGTAGCCGAAGGTGCCGAGCACCACGCCGGGAGCGGTGCGCGCGAACGTCGGATCGGCCGTGCCGGCCGCGGCCGACATCCGGTGCAGCGCGAGGCCGAAGTCGAGAATCTTGACCGCGCCGTCCTGCGTGAGGAACAGGTTCTCCGGCTTGAGATCGCGATGGATGACGCCGCGGGCGTGCGCCGCGGCAAGCCCGTCGGCGACCGCCGCGGCGATTTCCACGGCCTGGCGCCAGGGCAGACGTCCGTTCTTGAGCCGCGCGCGCAGCGTCTCTCCTTCGAGCAGCTCCATCACCGCGAAGGGGACGCCGTCGACGACCGCCAGCTCGTAGATGCCCATGATGCTCGGGTGCGACAACGCCGCGACGGCGCGCGCCTCGAACTCGAAGCGTGCGCGCATTTCTGGATCGGCGGCCACGTGCTTCGCCATCACCTTGAGGGCGACGTCGCGTCCGAGCCGTCCGTCGCGCGCGCGATACACCTCGCCCATTCCGCCCGAACCGAGCGGCGCGATGATTTCGTACTGAGCGAGCTTCAGACCAGGAGTGAACGACACGTTGACGTCAGGTCGCCTGGAGCGCTCGATACGCGGCAAAGCCGCCGGTGATGTTGGCGACGCGCGGCACTCCTTCGCGCGCGAGCACGCTCGCGGCGAGGCTGGATCGAGTGCCGCCCTCGCAGATGGTGGCAATCGTGCGGTCACGCGGCAGCGAGGCGGCGCGCGCCGCGACGTCCCCGACCGGGATATTGATCGCCCCTTCGATGTGGCCCGCCTGAAACTCGCTCGCGGTCCTGACGTCGACGATCAGCACGTCGCCGGATGCCACGGACGGACGCGTGCGCCGGAGGTCCGCGGCCGCAATCTGATCGATCGATGCAATCGGGAGTGCCGCCGCGCGCCACGCGTCGATGCCGCCGGACACGAACCCTTCAATGCGCTCGACCCCGACGCGCAGCAGCTGCACCGCCGCTTCGGCGATCTGCTGCTCGGCGTCTGTGCACAGGATCACCGGCGTGTCGGCCGGCACGACCCACCCGGCCCAATAGCCCACTCTCGGGCCGAAGCCGATGTTGATCGAGCCTTCGACGTGTGCGGCGCCGAAGGCTTCCGGCGTGCGGAGATCGATGACGAGCGCTCCGTCGGCGACCAGCGCCGCGGCGGCGGTGGCGCGGATGGCCGGGACGCGCTTCATGCCGGTCGCGAGCCCGAGCACCTCCGGCCCGGCCTGGTTGATGCGCTTCATGCGCGGGAAGTACGGCGGCGTCTCGGGGAGATCGGCGAGCACGCGGGCGACGAACTCCTCGCGATTCGCGATCTGCAGCCAGGGATTCTGCACGCGCTCGCGTCCGATCGTCGAGAACGGCTCTTTGCCAATGCCCCGGCCGCACAGCGAACCGGCGCCGTGTCCGGGATGGATTTCGATCGCGTCGTCGAGCGTGAGCACGCGTTTCAATGACGTGAACAGATCCTCGGCGAGCGGCCGGCACTCATCCGCGCCGAGCAGATCGGGTCGGCCGACCGCGCCGACAAAGAGCAGGTCTCCGGTGAAGAGGCGCCGCGGCTGGTTCACGGGCTCGACCAGAATGGAGAGATGTTCGGGCGTGTGCCCGGGGGTGTGCAGGAATGTCAGCGCCACGTCGCCGATCCCCAGGCGCTCGCCGTCGGCGGCTTCGTCGTGCTCGAATCCGAGCCCTGCGCCCGGGCCGGCCACGACCCGCGCGCCGATGGCGGCGAGCTCACGCGCGCCGGACACGAAGTCGGCGTGCACGTGCGTCTCAATCGTGTGGGTGATCGTCGAGTTCTGCTGGCGCGCGGCGTCGGCGTAGATCGCCGCGTCGCGGCGCGGATCGATCACCACCGCACGCTTCGTCCGATCGCAGCCGATCAGAAACGAGCTTTGCGCGAGGCCCTCGTCGAAGAAGCGCAGGAACATGGGATAAGATCGCGCGCAGACCGACGCGTTTTATCGATGATAGCACCCGCCCGACGCCTCCAGAACTCCGCTCCATGACGCTGTCGACCGTGCTCTCGGTGATGGCCGCGGGCGCCGTGGGCGGATGCCTCGGGTCGCTGCTCGGTCTCGGCGGCGGCGTGTTTCTCGTCCCGTTCCTGAACGTGGTCCTCGGACTGGACTTCAAGGTCGCGGCCGCGGTCAGCCTCATGACCGTGATCGCGACGTCGAGCGCGGTCTCAGCCGGCACCGCCGGACGTCAGCTGATCAACCTGCGCCTCGGCATGCTGCTCGAGATCGCGTCGACAATCGGCGGGCTCACCCTTGGCGTGCTCGTCGAGCACATGTCGGAACCGCTCCTCTACAAAATGTTCGCCATCGTCACGGCGGCAATCGCGGTGCTGATGCTCACGCGCCTCGAACGGCGCAACGTGCTCAGTGCCGACGTCGATCCCGGCCCGCTCGGCGGCCGCTTCCACGACGACGAGAGCGGACGCGAGGTCGTCTATCGCGTGCGCCGGCTCCCGGCCGCGCTGTTCGCGTCGCTCGTGGCCGGCGGCATTTCCGGCGCGCTCGGCATCGGCGGCGGGATCCTCAAGGTGCCGATCCTGAACGCGTGGTGCGGCGTGCCGATGCGCGCCGCCGCGGCGACGAGTGCGCTGATGATCGGCGTGACCGCGGTCTCGTCCGTGCCGATTCAGTACGCGCGCGGCTACATCATGCCGCCGGTCGCCGCCGCCGCGGTGCTCGGGGTGCTGCTCGGGTCGCGTGCCGGGTTCTGGTTCGGCGGCCGCGCGCGCGCGAAGTGGCTCAAGCTGCTGATGGCGATGGTGCTCGGCTCGGTGTCGATCCTCTATTTCGTGAAAGGTCTGCGATGAACGACGAGGGGATCAGCCGCCTGGAGGTGCATCTCGGCCGCCTGTTGCTCGGCGGCGTGCTCACGGCCGCCGCGTGCCTCGCCGTCGGCCTCGCGATCTGGCTGATCGGCGCGCTCCCCGCCGCGGCGAGCGTGTTGCTGACGGCCGGTCTGATCGTCCTGATGGCGACGCCAATCCTGCGGGTCGTCGTCTCGCTCGTGGAGTACGTGCGGATGCGCGACTGGTTCTTCGTCGCGACCACGTCTGTCGTACTGATCGTGCTGTTCGTGACGATTGCTGTCGCCGTGATGAACGCGCGTTGACAGGCGCACCTGAAGGTGCGCCCTACCGCACTGAAACGGCGGCGTCTGACGGTAGGGCGTCTCTTTAGAGGCCCCGCCGTGCGCCCTACCGCACACCCGCGCGTCTAGACGATCCCGTCGCCGAACCCTTCGGGACTGGAGGGAATGCCCGCCTGCGAGACGACCGCTTCCACTTCCTTCAACCGATCGTTGGCGGAAACGCGCATCTTCTCGAGCAGCGCGGCGATGCGCTGCGCCTGGCGCACGACTGTCGCGAGATCGCGCTGCAGGTTGGGATCGGGGTAGCCGCGCTCCAGCAGATCGCAGTGGCCGATGATGGTCTGGAGGGCGCTATTGATTTCCGCCGAGACCGCGAGCGTGAAGTCGGACATTGCCTCGACCGAGCGATAGCGCCCGAGCGCCATCTGCAGCTGCTGCGCGACCACGGCAACCGCGAACAACTCCGCGATCGGGAGGATCGCCTCCGCGTGGTGAGCGGTGAACACGTCCTTCGCGCGTGCGACGAGATTCAGCGTGCCGACCGCGCGTCCCTTGGCGACGAGCGGCAGCATGATCGCCGATCCAAAGCCGGCGTTGTGCAGGACGTTGGCGTCGAGGAAGTCCGCGGCAGTCTCGCCCATGTCGGGGACGATCTCCGCCTGGCGCGATCGAATCACCTTGCCGAGGAGGGTGCGATCGGTGCGGAACATGACCTCGGGGCGCGGCCGCGCGCGCCGCTCGTGCTCGTGCACCCGCGCGGTGAACGTCTGGAACTCCTGGCCGCTCTCGTCGAGCAGCGCAAGACCAACGCGGTCGCAGGGGACGAGCCGCGCGATGCGGGTGGCGAGCGCCTGGAACGCGAGCGTCACGTCCACCGACTGCGCGATGATCTGCAGCATCGCGTTCTGGGTCTGCAGCTGTTCCATCTCGTGCAGCGTCGCGCGATGCGTGTGTTCGTGCTCGCGGATCCGGTGCGAGAGCGACTCGATCCGCCGCGACGCCAGCCACGCGAGCGCGAGCATCACCATCCACGCGGTGAACACCTGCGCGAGCACGCTCGGCCTGCGCGGCACGCCGCCGGCGAGCGTCCAGGCGACCGCCTGCACGAGGCCGAAGATCGCGACCAGCGACCAGATCACCCACACGCGCGTGTGATGTTGACGAATATCCATCGATAAGGCGGACAGCGGAGCGCCGGTGCAGCCGGCTCCGCTGTGACGATCCATGATAACAGCCGTAATACCCCCGGCATGGGGCTCGGCCGCTGTCAGCTGCGGAATTGGCGTGCGCATGCGTCGCGGATCGAGCGGTCGATCAACGGAAATGTCGCCAGCACATGGCCGAAGGTCGTAGGGGAAAGCCCGTATAAGCGAGCGGCGCCAATCTGCAGTTCGATATAGGCCCCGGTGTCGCGGGGGTCTCGGCTCAGGCCGCGGGCGCGCGCGGCGATCGCCGCGAACGCAGGATCACTCGCTGGTGGCTTCGGCACACGCAGCAGCTCCATCGCCGCGGCGGTGACGTGTGTGCCACCGCGCAGCCGCACCAGGTAATTGGCGACGAAGCTGTTGAAGATGCCGCACAGGAACCACTGCACCTCCTCGGGCAGCGGCGTCTTCAGCACAAAGATGGTGTGTGTGGTCAGGACACGACCCGGGATCATCGCGGCGATGAGCGTCAGCCGGTTGGTTGACGCCGCGACCTCGCGATAGCCGAGCCGCGCCCGTGTGAACGCCGCGCGCGGGCCGAGGATCCGGCTGGCAACCGAGGGCTCGATGCGGTGCCGTGCGCGGTCGACGTGTACCTCGAATGGCTCGATCAGCTTTCCTTCGAGCACCGGGAGCCCGGTCGTGCCGAGGCGATCGCGATCATCCGTGGCGTTCAGTTCACGGCCGAAGTGCGCATTCCACCCGTCCTCGTCACCAAGCGCCGGGATGCTATCGACGACCTGGGCGAGGATCTCGCGATCTCGTGCGCTCGCGAGTTCCGGCACGGCAAGGCCGGGTCCACTCCAGCGCCGCAGCAGCGCCGTCGAGAGCACGGTGCTCTCTGGAATCGATCCTTCGTCAGGGACATCCTCCAGTGTCGCAGCCCAGTGCAGCGCGAAGCGCCCGTTGATCGTGTCGCCCGGTTCGTGCGCGGTCGCGGTGAGCAGCACGAATCGCGTTCCGCGATGAATGGGGAAGATTGCCTCGCGGTTGTCGAATCCAAGCAGCCCGTCGATGCGACACTGCTCGAAGAGCGCCTGACGGAGCCGTGCGCACCCGTGATCGGCAATCAGCCCGGACGGCATCACGAGGCCGATGCGTCCTCCTGGCCGCGTCAGGCGGAGCACGCGCTCCGCGAACAATTGATAAAGGTTGGCGTGCCCGTCGCTCTGGAAGCGGTAGCACCCACACTCGCGTGTGAACGTCGTCAACGGGCGTGCCGAGGGATCGCCGCGCAGCGTGTCCCACGGCGGGTTGCCGACGACCGCATCGAAACCGGCGCGCTCCGACGGCGTGCCGTCGCCGTCGAAGAACACTTCGGGAAACTCGAGGTCCCAGTGGAAGAAGCGCTCGCGGGCCGAGACGTTCGCGACGGTGTCGCGCCACCGTCTCTCTGTCACGGCGGGCATGCCGGACGACTGCGCGCGCACGCACGCGTTCAGTGCGGTCCAAACGGGCGGTGCACCATCGGGCCAGAACCACGATGTGCACCAAGCGTCGGCGACACTGCGCCACATCGCCAGCGGGCCACTGAGGCCATCGAGCGCCGCGAGCGTACGTTCCTTCGCCCGAACGATGGCCGCGGTGTCATCCGGCTGCGCCGCAAGCGCGACGCGCGGTCCGACCGCTGACGCGAGACGCCCCTGCAGATCGTCGGCGTCGAACAACGGCAGCGGCGTAGCCCTGGCGCCGCCGCGGCCCGGCCGCTGCCGGAAGATGTCGACGGGCGAGGCGCCGACGATGCTGTTGCCGGCGCGCAGATGATGATCGAAAAACGTGAGCGGACGATCCGCCGCGAGCGTGCACAGCCAGAGCGACAGCCTCGCGAGCTGCACGGCGGTTTGATTCAAGTCCACTCCGTAGAGACAGCGCTGGGCGACCGCGCGCCGGAACGCAGCGCGGTCCGCGGAACCGAGATCCGTTTCGCTGAGGGACCCTTCACGCACGAGCGCCTGCTCGTACGCGTCCGCGAGATAGCGGCACGCCGCGACGAGAAACGCGCCGCTCCCCATCGCCGGATCGAGCACGCGAATCGCGAGGATTTCGTCGGGCGTGCGGTCGCGGACGAGCGGCGCCAGCGTGCGCCGCACGAGGTATTCGGTCATCGCTCGGGGCGTATAGAACGTGCCGGTCGCCTTACGGCGGCCGGTTGATTCGAGCGTCAGCGCGCCGTCGCGGCGGACCGGCGCAAAGTCGAGGATTCGCTCGTAGACGGCGCCGAGATGCTCGACGCCGAGGTCGGCATAGCTGATGCGAGCGCGGCGATCGCCAGCCGGGCGTGTCGCGATGGCGAGCAGCACGTCCCGGACGATCCGATCGTCGATCGCGAAGGTGTCGGCGAGCGGCGCCGCTGCCGGCGCGAAGAGACGCCCGTTGAACGGCGTGACGCGCAGCGTGCCGGCGCGGCAGCCGCGATGCGCGAGGCGGGAGATCGCCTGGAGCGATTTCCAGAGGCCGGTGTGCGCTTCCCGCTTTACGCGGAAGTTCTCCGGCGCGCGGAAGATCTTTGACTCGACCAGCGACTCGATCGTGTAGCTGTCCCGATAGACGGGATGCCATCGCGGCACGAGGCCCCGCGCTTCCGCGAACAAGAGAAAGAGGATGCGATACACGACCGTGAGCGCATCGGAGAAGGCGCGGTCGAGCGCCGCCTCGCGACCGCGCCGGCCCGACGAGAAGCCGGCCACCAGCTGCGCGAGCGCCTGTTCAACGCCTGCCTGCAGCGATCGCCCGACGCTTGCGCGATGACGATCGCTCGCGTCGACCGCGCGATCGAGCGC
>JBKPRU010000264.1:0-18328 GCA_046734675.1 Acidobacteriota bacterium | reverse complement strand
GCATCGCCTGGCGCGCCTCCACCTCGGTGACGCCCTCCATCTCGAACATGATCCGTCCCGGCCGGACGACGCACACCCACTGTTCGGGCGCGCCCTTGCCCTTGCCCATTCGGGTTTCCTGCGGCTTCTGCGTGAGCGGCTTGTCCGGAAACACGCGGATCCAGATCTTGCCGCCGCGCTTGATGAAGCGGGTCATCGCGACGCGCGCCGCTTCAATCTGGCGATCGGTGATCCAGGCCGGCTCCAGCGCCTTCAGGCCGTAGTTGCCGAACGACACGTCCGACCCCCGCCAGGCCTTGCCCGCCATCCGGCCGCGCTGCTGCTTCCGGTACTTGACCTTCTTTGGCATCAACATGATGCGTAACCCTCTGTCTGCATTTCTCAATGCGCGTGGGGCCCCACCCCCACGCGCTTACGCGCTTCGCGCGACCCTTTGGGCTTGCCGCCGCTTCGCGGCGGCCCTTGGGCCCTAAGTCGTGAGGCCTTAGCCCCGCGGTCCCGCTCCCGCACGGCGAGGGGTGCGATAGTCCTCCTCGCGTCCGATCCGGGGAGCCAACCTTTCACCCTTGTAGAGCCATACCTTGACGCCAATCGCGCCGTAGGTGGTGAACGCCTGCGCGAAGCCGTAGTCGATGTCGGCGCGCAGCGTCTGGAGCGGCAGCTGTCCGTGCAGGTACCACTCGGAGCGCGCGATTTCCGCGCCGTTCAGCCGCCCCGACACGCGCACCTTGATCCCGCGCGCGCCGAAGCGCAGCGCCGATTCGACGGCCTTGCGCATCGCGCGGCGGAACGCGACGCGCTTCTCGAGCTGCATCGCCACCGACTCGCCAATCAGCTGCGCATCGAGCTCGGGCTTCTGAATCTCCTGAATGTTGATGAAGACCTCGCGGTTGGTCCGCTTCTGGATCTCCTGCTTCAACTTGTCGACTTCCGTGCCCTTGCGGCCGATGATGATTCCCGGGCGCGAGGTGTAGATGTCGATCTTCAGCTTGTTCGCCGCGCGCTCGATCTCGATCTTCGAGACGCCGGCGTGCGCGAAGCGCTCCTTCAGGCTGTCGCGCAGCTTGAGGTCTTCGTGCAGCAGCTTCGAGTAGTCCTTGTCGGCAAACCAGCGCGAGCGCCAGGTCTTGTTGAACCCGAGCCGGAACCCGTGCGGATGGACTTTCTGTCCCATAAAAACTCTCAGTCTCCAAAAACAGCCATCAGCTACCAGCTGCGAGCCTCCAGCTGCCAGCTACACCGCAGTCTTCTTCGCGCGCGGCTTGCTCGCCGCGCTCGTCTTCTTCTTCGGCGTGCTCGCCGCTTTCGGCTTCGCGCCGCGCGCGCGCTTCGGCGTCGACGGCGTTGCACCCGTCGGCGCCGCCACCGCGACACGCTCCGGACGCTCGGCGACTCTCACCGTCAGGTGCGCCGTGCGCTTGACGACGCGGAACGCGCGCCCCATGGGGGCCGGACGGATGCGCTTCTGCGACGGGCCCTGGTTCGCGTAGCACGCGGCCACGAACAGGCGATCGACGTCGCCGCCGAACCCGTCCTTCTGCTGCGCGTTGGCGATCGCGGATCGCAGGACCTTCTCGATGTCGCGCGCAATGCCCTTGCGCGCGAACTTCAGTGTCGCCAGCGCATGGTTCACGTCGCGGCCGCGAATCAGATCCATCACCAGCCCCGCCTTCTGCGCGGACGTGCGGATGTACTTCGCCGTGGCGTGCGCCTCGATCGCCATTACGCGCCTCCCTTGGGCGCGCCCGCCGCCGGCGCGACCGCCGCGGCCTTGTCAGCCTTGGTGGTGTGCCCCTTGAACTGGCGGGTCGGCGCGAACTCGCCGAGCTTGTGCCCGACCATGTTCTCGGTCACGTAGACCGGGATGAACTTCTTCCCGTTGTGCACCGCGATGGTGTGCCCCACCATCTCCGGCACCACCGTCGAGCGGCGCGACCAGGTCTTGATGACCTTCTTCTCGCCGCCGCGGTTCATCACCTCGACTTTCTCGAGGAGCGGGACATCAACGAACGGTCCCTTTTTAAGTGATCTAGACATGTGTCAGCTTTTCTCAATGCGCGTGGGGCCCCACCCCCACGCGCTGTACGCGCTGCGCGCGACGCCCTTCGGGCTTGCCGCCGCTGCGCGGCGGCCTACAACACTATTTCGGACGCCTCTGAACGATGAACCGGTCGGTGACCTTCCGGTTGCGCGTTTTGTAGCCCTTGGTCGGCACGCCCCACGGCGACACCGGATGACGGCCGCCCGAGGTCTTGCCCTCACCGCCGCCGAGCGGGTGATCGACCGGGTTCATCGCCACGCCGCGCACGTGCGGGCGCTTCCCGAGCCACCGGCTCCGCCCCGCCTTGCCGATCGACACGTTCTCGTGATCGAGATTGCCGACCTGGCCGACCGTCGCGAAGCACTCGACGTTGATCTTCCGAATCTCGCCCGAGGGCATCTTGACCGACGCGTAGTCGCCTTCCTTCGCAACCAGCTGCACGCCCGATCCCGCGCTGCGCGCGATCTGTCCGCCGCGGCCCGGCCGGAGCTCCACGTTGTGGATCAGCGTGCCGAGCGGGATGTTCTTGAGCGGCAGGGCGTTGCCCGGGAGGATGTCAACGTTGTCGCCGGCGACGATCGTGTCGCCCACCTTCAGCCCGATCGGCTGCAGGATGTAGCGCTTTTCCCCGTCCGCATACGTGACCAGCGCGATCCGCGCCGAGCGGTTCGGGTCGTACTCGATCGTCGCGACCTTGGCGGGAATGCCGCGCTTGTCGCGCTTGAAGTCGATGATCCGGTAGTTGCGCTTGTGGCCGCCGCCGCGCCACCACGAGGTCAGCTCGCCGTGGTTGTTGCGGCCGCCCGATTTGCGCAGCGGCTCGACCAGCGGCTTGTACGGATCCTGCGTGGTGATCTCGTCGAACACCTGGACGGTCTGGAACCGCCGTCCCGAGGATGTGGGCTTGTATTTACGAATCGGCATAATGGTGAATCCTTGAAAGGCGGAAGCCGGAAGACGGAAGGCGGAAGTACTTCACGGAACTACTTCGTCCTTCTTGCTTCTGCTGTCTTCTTTTTTCCGTCTTCCGTCTTCCGCCTTCCGTCTTGTTCCTACGCGCCTTCCAGGAACTCGGGGACCTTCTCGCCTTCGCGCAGCTTCACGTAGGCTTTCTTCCAGTCCGGGCGCTGCCCGACGAAGCGCCCCTGGCGCTTCATCTTGCCGTGCGCGATCGCGGTGCGCACGGTCTCGACCTTCGAGCCGAGCAGCTTCTCGACGGCGCGCTTGATGTCCACCTTCGTCGCGTCCGGCGCCACCTCGAACACGAGCGTCCGCCCGTCTTCGCGCATGAGCGTCGTCTTCTCGGTGATGAGCGGACGGCGGATAACGTCTGTGAGTTTCATGTCAGCTTCCAGCTACCAGCCACCAGCTTCCAGCTACCAGCTTCCATCTACCAGCTTGCTGCTGGTGGCTGGAGGCTGGAGACTGACGGTCAGGCCACGCTCTCCTGCAGTTTTTCAATCGCCTCGCGCGTGGCGACCACGAAGTTCGTGTCCATGACGTCGCGCGCGGTGACGCGGCTGGTCGGAACCAGCCGCACGCCGGCAATGTTGCGCGCCGTCAGCGTGAACGCATCGTCGTGCTTGACGTCGATGACGAGCGTCTTGCCGCTCGCGCCGAGCGTCTTGAACATCTGCGCGGTTGCCTTGGTCTTGCGCTCGCCCGCGACTTCCAGCTTGTCGACGACGAGCAGCGTGCCGTCGGCGAGCTTCTGCGCAATCGCCGCGCGCAGCGCGCCCAGCTTCACCTTGCGCGGGAGCTGGTACTCGTAGCTGCGCGGCTGGGGCCCGAACACGGTGCCGCCCTTCCGCCAGATCGGGTTGCGGATCTCGCCGACGCGGGCGCGGCCGGTGCCCTTCTGCCGCCACGGCTTCTTGCCGGAGCCGCTGACTGCCGCGCGGTTCTTCGTCGCGTGCGTGCCGCGGCGCTCCGCCGCGTTCTCCTGGACGACCGCTTCCCAAATCAGGTCCGTCTTGACCCGGCCGCCGAACACGTCGTCGCGCAGGTCGAGCGAGCCGACCGTCTCTTTATTCGAATTGACGATGTCTATCTTCATCACAGCACTCGGGGTTCTCGAATCGCCTTTGTCCGCATTGATTAGTGCGCTTGGGGCCCCACCCCCAAGCGCCTACGCGCTTCGTCCTTCGACTTCGCTCAGGACGACCCTGAGCCCTGTCGAAGGGTCGCGCGACGCCCTTTGGGCTTGCCGCCGCTGCGCGGCGGCCTTCTGTCTTCCGTCTTCTGTCTTCTGCCTTCTTACTTGCCCTTCTTGGCGGCAGGCTTCTTCGCCACCGTCGTCTTGCCGGCCTTCTCGACCTGCGGCTGCGGCTCGGGCTTCGCGGCCACTGCCTTCCGCACGACGATGTAGGTGCCGGGCGCGCCCGGGACTGCGCCGCGCACGAGCAGCAGGTTGTTCTCGCTGTCCACCTGCACGACCTTCAGGTTGCGCGTGGTCACGCGGTCGCCGCCCATGCGGCCGGCGGCGCGCATGCCCTTGACGACGCGCGACGGGAAGGACGAGGCGCCAATCGATCCGGGCGCACGGTGAAACATCGATCCGTGCGTCGCCGCGCCGCCGCGGAAGTTGTGGCGCTTGACGACGCCCTGAAAGCCCTTGCCGCGGCTGATGCCGATGACGTCGACGCGCTCGCCGTTGTTGAACACGTTGGCGACGAGCACCTGGTCGCCGGCCTTGAGGGGATCGCCGCCCGCCTTGATCTTGAGCTCGCGGCGCACCCGCGTCGGCGGCACATTGGCCTTGGCGTAGTGACCGCCCAGCGCCTTGTTCGCCTTCGCCGGCTTGTCTTCGACCAGCCCGAGCTGCACCGCTTCGTAGCCGTCGGTCTGCGCGCCCTTGGCCTGCAGCACGACGCACGGGCCCGCCTTGATGACGGTGGCGGGCGTGACGGTGCCGTCGGTGCCGAACACCTGCGTCATGCCGACTTTGCGTCCGATGATTCCTGTAACCATTTTTTAATTGCTCGCGGGGCCCCACCCCCGCTCGCGCCGCCTCGCGCATCCGCGCTCGGCAGCAGCCGCAGGCGCTGCTGATCCCGCACCTGGGGCTGGATTCATTGCCATCGCA
This sequence comes from Acidobacteriota bacterium, assembly GCA_046734675.1. Classification (GTDB taxonomy): domain Bacteria; phylum Acidobacteriota; class Vicinamibacteria; order Vicinamibacterales; family 2-12-FULL-66-21; genus QHWT01. The sequence goes on along the minus strand of JBKPRU010000264.1, from coordinate 13,202 downwards.
GCACGACCTTCAATGTCGGCGCGAACCCGAACCCTTTGAACCCTTACTTGTGTTCTTTTCCGAACGCCTTGATCTCGACGTCGACGCCGGCCGGCAGATCGAGCTTCATCAGCGCGTCTACCGTCTGCGGCGTCGGCTCGAAGATGTCGATCAGCCGCTTGTGCGTGCGCAGCTCGAACTGCTCGCGCGACTTCTTGTCGACGTGCGGCGAACGGAGCACCGTCCACTTGTTCTTCTCGGTCGGCAGCGGGATCGGCCCCGCGAGCCGCGCGCCGGTGCGCCGCGCCGTATCCACGATCTCGGTCGTCGACTGATCGAGGACGCGGTTGTCGTACGCCTTCAGGCGGATTCGAATCTTGTCGCTAAACGGTGACGCCATCTAAGCCCCTACGCCTTTCCTTGCACACGCGCGACGACTTCCTCGCTCACGTTCTGCGGCGCCTGCTCGTAGCGATCGAAGTGCATCGAGTAGGTTGCGCGCCCCTGCGTGCGCGAGCGGAGGTCGGTCGCGTAGCCGAACATCTCGGAGAGCGGCACCCGCGCGTTGATGATCTGCGTGCCGCCGCGATCTTCCTGCGACTGGATCTGGCCGCGGCGGCTCGAGAGGTTGCCCATCACGTCGCCGAGGTGCTCCTTCGGCACCACGACTTCGACGCGCATCACCGGCTCGAGCAGCACCGGCTTCGCCTTCTTGGCCGCATCCTGGAACGCCATCGACCCGGCGATCTTGAACGCCATTTCCGACGAGTCGACGTCGTGGTACGAGCCGTCGTAGAGCACGATGCGGACGTCGTCGATCGGATAGCCGGCGAGCACGCCGCGCGTGAGCGCTTCCTTGATCCCTTCGTCGATCGGCTTGATGAATTCCTTCGGAATCGCGCCGCCGATGATCTCGTTCTCGAAGATGTAGCCCGTGCCCGGCTCTCCCGGATAGAGATGGATCTTCGCGTGGCCGTACTGGCCGCGGCCGCCGGTCTGCTTGGCGTACTTCATCTCGCCGTCCGCCGGACGCGTCAGCGTTTCCTTGTAGGCGACCTGCGGACGGCCGACGCTCGCCTCGACGTTGAACTCGCGCCGCAGGCGGTCGACGATGATGTCGAGGTGCAACTCGCCCATTCCGGAGATGACGACCTCGCCGGTGGCCTGGTCCGTCTTCACGCGGAAGGTCGGGTCTTCGGCCATCAGCTTCTGGAGGCCCTGGCCAAGCTTCTCCTGGTCGGCCTTCGTCTTCGGCTCGATTGAGAGTGAGATGACCGGCTCCGGGAAATCCATCGACTCGAGCACGACCGGCTTCTTCTGGTCGCAGATCGTGTCGCCGGTCGACACGCTCTTGAGACCCACGGCCGCCGCGATGTCGCCCGCGTAGACTTCTTTGATCTCTTCGCGCTTGTTCGCGTGCATCTTCAGCAGGCGGCCGATGCGCTCGCTCTTCTGCTTGGTCGAATTGAAGACCGTCGAACCGGCGGTGAGCACGCCCGAGTAGACGCGGATGAACGTCAGCTGACCGACGAACGGATCGGTCATGATCTTGAAGCCGAGCGCCGCAAACGGCGCGTCGTCCTTCGCCGGGCGCTCCTCGATCGCCTCCGGTCCCTTGTCGGGATTGAAGCCCTTGATCGGCGGCACGTCGACCGGCGACGGCAGGTAATCGACCACCGCGTCGAGCAGCGGCTGCACGCCCTTGTTCTTGAACGCCGATCCGCAGATCACCGGGACGAAGGCGGGCTCCGCCGTGTCCCCCTCGGTGTGGACCGAGGCGTTCACGCGCTTGCGCAGCGCCGCCTTGATCTCCTCCTCCGAGATATCTTCACCGTGGAGGTACTTCTCGAGGATCTTGTCGTCCGCCTCGCTGACCTTCTCGATCAACTGCTCGCGGAAGTGCTTCGCCTCTTCCACCATGTCGGCCGGGATCTCGCCGACGATGTAGTCGGCGCCCATCGTCTCGTCCTTGTAGGTGATCGACTTCATCTTGATGAGGTCGACGACGCCGATGAACTTGTCCTCCGCGCCGATCGGGAGCTGAATCGCGACGGGATTGCCGCCGAGCTTCGTGACGATCTGCTCGAAGGTGCGCCTGAAGTTGGCCCCGATGCGGTCCATCTTGTTGACGAAGCAGATGCGCGGGACGCGGTACTTGTCCGCCTGCCGCCACACCGTTTCCGACTGCGGCTCGACGCCCGCGACCGAATCGAACACCGCGACGGCGCCATCGAGCACGCGCAGCGAGCGCTCGACTTCGGCCGTGAAGTCGACGTGGCCCGGCGTGTCGATGATGTTGATGCGGTGCTCGCGCCAGAAGCACGTGGTCGCGGCCGACGTGATCGTGATGCCGCGCTCCTGCTCCTGCTCCATCCAGTCCATGACGGCCGTGCCCTCGTGGACCTCACCGATCTTGTAGGTGATGCCCGTGTAGAACAGGATCCGTTCCGTCGTGGTGGTCTTGCCGGCATCGATGTGCGCCATGATGCCGATGTTGCGCGTACGTGCGAGCGGTGTCTCTCTTGGCATAACCAGCTACCAGCTATCAGCCTCCAGCTACCAGCTTCCAGCCGCTAGCCTCCAGCGTTCTGCTCTGATCTTCTCTCTGCGTTCTCTTCGTCAGCCTTCGCTGGCAGCGGGTCGCTGGCAGCTGGCGGCTTTCTCTTACCAGCGATAGTGGGCGAAGGCCTTGTTGGCTTCGGCCATGCGATGCGTGTCTTCGCGCTTCTTGACGGCGCCGCCGCGCAGGTTCGCGGCATCGAGCAGCTCGTTGGCGAGCTTTTCCGTCATCGTCTTGCCGTCGCCGCGGCTACGCGCGTAGCCGACCAGCCAGCGGATGCTCAGCGACAGGCGGCGGTTCGGGTTCACTTCGACCGGCACCTGGTAGTTCGAGCCGCCGACGCGGCGCGACTTCACTTCGAGCGCCGGCTTGACGTTCTCGACCGCCTTCTTGAAGACCTTCAGCGGATCGTCGCCCGTCTTCTCCTGGATCGAGGAGAGCGAGCCGTACATGATCCGCTCCGCGGTGCTGCGCTTGCCGTCGCGCATCAGCGTGCTGATGAATTTCGTCACCAGCGAGCTGCTGTACAGCGGGTCGAGAGGAACTTCGCGCTTCGGGATTTCTCTACGTCGTGGCATTTCGTTATCTCGTGTCGTGTGTAGGGCGGATCTTCAGGTCCGCCAGACGACGGCGGGTCTAAAGACCCGCCCTACAAGCCGGTGCGCGCGCGAACCGTGCGCGCGAACCACTATTGCTTCGGGCGCTTGGCGCCGTACTTCGAGCGCCCCTGTTTTCTTCCCTGCACGCCGACGGCGTCGAGCGTGCCGCGGACGACGTGGTAGCGGACGCCCGGCAGATCCTTCACGCGGCCGCCGCGAATGAGCACGAGCGAGTGCTCCTGCAGGTTGTGGCCGACGCCGGGAATGTAGGTCGTGACCTCGATCCCGTTGGTCAGGCGCACGCGCGCGACCTTGCGCAGCGCGGAGTTCGGCTTCTTCGGGGTCTGCGTGAACACGCGGACACAGACGCCGCGCTTCTGCGGGCTGTCCTGCAGCGCAGGACTCTTGGTTTTCGTCAGGACCTTCTCGCGCCCCTTGCGCACAAGCTGGCTGATCGTCGGCACAGTGACTCCACGGGGACTCTGGCGCCCCAAAATCCAGACAACCCGAAACGCGCACGCCTCGGGCGTTCCGCGCGATCCGGTTGGTTGCCCCAGGCCTAGGGAACCGCGGTAGCGGCCCGGCACCTGAAGCTGACTTACCCTATAGATTTAAGTTGCGTGCACCCGCGAGGGTGCGTCGGCGGCGCGCCTCGTCCTCATCCGAACGGTCACGAGAGCGCCTGCTTGGGATTCGGCTGCTAGATAGGGTGTCCTAGCGCCGACCAGAACCTTGCGAATATAACACGCAGGAACTGCGTGTGCAAGTCGTCCAGTCGGCGCCAGGGTGGGAAAGCGGCCGAGCTATTCCTTGATCTTGTCGGCCACGTCGTCGATGGCTTCCCCGACCTTGCGGCGGGTCTTGCCGAAGCCTTCCTGCACGTTGCCGGACGCCTCGTCCGCGACGCCTTCGTCGTGCAGGCGCTCATCATTAGTAATGTCGCCCCACGCCTGCTTGGCGCGGCCCTTCACCTGGTCGCCCTTGCCTTCCATTTCGTCGCGATTCATGTCGGTTGCCTCCTGGCCTGGATCACCTTCAAATCGCGGTGCGTCAGCCGTATGGCAAGCGCCGCTCCCCTTGGCAATTGCGGAGCCGGAGATCTGACGAACCCGGAGAGAACGCAGAGACCGGAGAGAACGCGCATTTTCTTGAGAGAACACCCGATCTCTCCGCCCTCTCCGCACTCCCCGTGGTCGTCGTTACCACAGGCGGCCGATCGAAGAGCTCAGGGCTGCACGGTCGAGGTCTGGCGCAGCACGTCGATTACGGCATTCACCGTTTGCCGCTGCTGCGCGTCCCGGGAAATGGTGGCGCTTCGATCCCACAGTTGGTAGCGATACCACCCGAACTGGCGGTGATTGCCTCCCTCGATGCGGACCCAGCGGGTCGACGCCGGTAAGAGATGAGCCGTCGCCTTGATGCGCGCCTCGGGCGCGACGCCGTCCCGGGTGCCGTAAATCTTCATCACGGGAATCGAGAGCGACGAGAGGTCGACGTCGCGCGGGTGGGCGGTACCGATGAGCACGAGCGCCGCGCAGAGCTGGGGGTCGCGCGCCGCGAGCGCCGACGCATGGACCGCGCCGCGCGAATGGCCGGCCAGGATCCATCGACGCGGCGACGACCGCATCACCGCGCGGGCGGCCGCGAGCAGCTGCTCCTGCTGCTCGGCCAGCGTGGCGCAGCGATACGGCACGTGCATCACGAACACGGGATAGCCGCGCTCCGCAATCGCGCGCGCGAAGGGGGCGTAGGCGTCGGAGGGCACCGGGCAGCCGGGGAAGAAGATCACGCCCGGCTCGCCGTGATCGGCCGAGGGGGTGAAGACGAGCGCGTCGCGGCGATCGTCTACGCGCACGCGCGCGTCGCTCGCGAGCACCTCGGGACCGAACCCGGTGGCCTTGAAGGCAATCGCGAGATACGTGGACGCGAGCGCGAGCAGGAGCAGGCACAGGAGGATCAACGCGCGCCGGATCCGCCGCAACACGACGCGCCTGCGACTGCTCACCATCAGGGTCCCGCGATCGTAACGCATATAATCGTGCGCATGCTGCACGTCAGAACGTTCACGGCCGCCGCGCTCGTCGCGATGGCGGCGTCGATTCCCTTTGCCGCCGAAGACCCGACCATCGTCGATCGCATCCGCCAGGAAGAAGCGCGGAGCTCGCAGGTGATGCGCACGCTTCATATGCTGACCGACGTCTACGGGCCGCGGCTCACCGGGTCGCCGAATCACAAGGCTGCGGCCGAATGGGCCGTGAAGCAGATGACCGGGTGGGGGCTGGTGAACGGACGTCTGGAGCCGTGGGACTTCGGCCATCCGGGCTGGGTGAACGAAAAGCTTTCCGTGCACGTGACCGCGCCGGTGAAGGACGCGCTCGTCGTCGAGGCGCTGGCGTGGACACCGGGCACGAAGGGCACCGTCACGGCCACGGCCGTGCAGTTGATCGTCCCGGAAGGACCCGAGACACCGGCGGACCCGAACGTGCCGGCGGCGCGCGGTCCACTCCGCAGCGGTCCGACGGAAGCGGATCTCGATGCGTATCTCGCCACGATGAAGGACAAGGTGCGTGGCGCGGCCGTCCTCGCCGGGAAGTCCGTGTTCGTGCCGGTCAACCTGACGCCGGCGGCGCCGCGGCTCACCGACGATCAGGCGCGCTGCCGCTTCGATCCGGATATGGCAAATGCGCCGGAGTGCCAGAACGTCGGACGCGGACGTGGCGCGTTTGGCGGCGGCCGCGGCCCGCAGCCGGGCGGACGGTTGACGACCCGCCAGGTCGACGAGCGGATCGACGCGTTCCTCGTCGCCAACGGCGCCGCGCTGCGCATCAACGACGCCGCGCGCGCGCACGGGCAGATCATCGCGTTCAACAACCGCACGTACGACGTCGCGAAGGCCGTGCCGACCGTCGTCATGCGCAATGAAGATTACGGCCGGCTGTCGCGCATCCTCGCCGACGGCACGCCGGTCGAGATCGAAGCCACGATCGTCAACAAGACCTACCCGGACGGCGTGACCTCCTACAATGCGGTTGCCGAGATCGCCGGCTCGGACAAGAAGGACGAAGTCGTGATGGCGGGCGGCCATCTTGACTCCTGGCATTCCGCGACTGGCGCCACCGATAACGCGATCGGCTGCGCGATCATGATGGAAGCGGCGCGCATCCTGAAGACGCTTGGCGTGCAGCCGCGCCGCACGATCCGGATCGCGCTCTGGAGTGGCGAAGAGCAAGGGCTGCTCGGATCGCTCGCCTACGTGAAGCAGCACTTCGGATCCGCCGAAGCGCCGAAACCGGAGTTCGCGACCTTTGACGGCTATCTGAACATCGACACCGGCACGGGTCGCCTGCGCGGCGCGTCCGTCTTCGGGCCGCCGGAAACCGCGCGGGTGCTGCGCGAGATCCTCGAGCCGTTCAAAGACCTGAAGGTCTACGGCGCGACCGTAACGACCAGCCGCGCCACCGGCGGCACCGACAGCACGTCGTTCAACAACGCCGGCCTGCCCGGCATCGGGTTCACGCAGGACACGATCGAGTACGGCTCACACACGCACCACACGAACCTCGACACCTACGAACGGGTCATCGAGGCGGACGTGCGCGACGCCGCCGTGGTGGTCGCCGGCGTGTTGTACGAGCTCGCGAACCGCGACGAGATGCTGCCGCGCTTCAGCGCGACCGAGATGCCGGCGCCACCGCCGCCCCGCGGCTCCGGCGCGGGGCAGTAAGCCGTGCCGCGACTCATCGCCAACCCCACCGTGATCGCGCCGGCGGGCAACAAGCCGAAGCAGATTCAGGAATTCGCCGGGCGGGTGAACTCCGGGCACGCGGACGTGAGCGTCGCGCGCATGGTGTCGCCGACCGGCTGGCAGGAGCCCGGCCAGCGCCCCGAGTTCGAGGAGATTACCGTGGTGCTGAAAGGCATGCTGCGCGTCGAGCACGAACAAGGCGTGCTCGACGTGCAGGCGGGCCAGGCGGTGGTCGCGAGCCCTGGTGAATGGGTGCGCTACAGCACACCCGGGCCCGACGGGGCCGAATATGTCGCGGTGTGCCTGCCGGCGTTTTCACCGGCGACGGTCCACCGCGACGAGTAAACGGCTTCGCGCTATTTCACGGTCAGGTCGTTCACGACGCGCTTCACGCCGGTCGTGTGACGCGCGATTTCCTCCGCCTTCGCCTTCTGCGACGCCTCCGGCACGCTCCCCTTCAGCGTCACCACGCCATCGTCGGTGTCCACGTTGATGTCGTTGGCGATGACGCCCGGGAGGGTTCCGAGCCGGGTTTTGACCGCAGCGGTAATCGACGCGTCGGCGGTCTTGCGGCTGGCGGACTTCACCTTCGGCGTCGTGTCGTCCTTGATGACGATCTTGGCCTTCTCGTCACCCTGGTCCTTCTTGTCGTCCTTGACCTTGACGTCGACCTTGTCATCCTTCCCCGTGGTGCCGGCGGTTTCGACGGTCAGGTTGTTCTCGACGCGCTTCACGCCCTTGGCCTCACGCGCGAGCCGGGCGGCAGTCGTCTTCGCCGCCGCGGAATGCACGCTGCCGTTCAGCGTGACCACGCCGTCCGAGGTGTCGACGTCGATCTTCGACGCGCTCACGCTCTTGTTCGCGGCGAGCTTGGACTTCACCGACGTGGTGATCGCCGCGTCCGAGACGGTGTCGGCGGTCTTGCTCGCGGTCGCCTGCGCCTTGTCCTTGGTGGTCTCGGCCGCTTGAGCTGCGGCATATCCTGACGTCAGGCCGATGACGCCGGCACTGCACACCACAACGGCCATCTTCCTCAACATGTCTCTCTCTCCTTCTAAATACACCGCTCCTACGAGGGCATTCGGAGAGAGAGCATCATTTGTGCCGGCCCTAGCACGCGGAAGAGCTCAGCGCAACGACAGCGGCTCCTGTAGGGCGCACCTGTTAGGTGCGCCTGCACATGGCGCCTCTCAAGAGGCGCCCTACCGTGGCGCCTGCGCCGATTACACGAGCACGCGGATGATGTCGGAGCGCGTGATGATGAAGGTCTTGTCAGTTTTGAAATCGCGGACGAGAACGGCCGGGGTCGCGGGCGTGATCATCGTGGACAACGCCTCGACCGGCGTGGAGATGTCGACGAAGGGGAAGGCCGGCTGCATGATCGATTCGACGGGCTGGTCCTTGACCGCCGCATTCTCCACCAGGCAGCTATAGAGATGCGTCTCGTTGAGCGATCCGACGAGGCGTCCGTCGCTGGTGATCGAGATCTGCGAGAAGTCGTGCTCGCCCATCAGCTTCACCGCCGCCGCCACGGCCTCGCGACTTTCGATCGACAGCAGCTCGCCTGACACGCCCGACGCCACCAGGTCGCGCGCGGTGAGCCCGGTCTTCTCGAAGAAGCCCTTCTCGCGCATCCATTCGTCGTTGAACATCTTCCCCAGATAACGCGATCCGTGGTCGTGGAAGATGACGACGATCAGGTCCTGCTCCGTGAAGTGGTCCTTCAGCTGCAGGAGACCGGCCATCGCCGAGCCCGCCGAGTTCCCCGCGAAGATGCCTTCTTCGCGCGCGATGCGGCGGGTCATGAGCGCCGCGTCCTTGTCGGTGACCTTCTCGAAGTGATCGATGACGTCGAAGTCGACGTTCTTCGGCAGGAAGTCTTCACCGATACCTTCGGTGATGTAGGGATAGATCTCGTTCTTGTCGAAGATGCCGGTCTCTTTGTATTTCTTGAAGATCGACCCGTAGGTGTCGATGCCCCACACTTTGATCTTCGGATTCTTCTCTTTCAAGTAGCGGCCGACGCCGCTGATCGTGCCGCCGGTCCCGACGCCAACCACCAGGTGCGTCACGCGGCCGTCGGTCTGCTCCCAGATCTCGGGGCCGGTCTGCTCGTAATGCGCGGCGCTATTCGACAGGTTGTCGTACTGGTTCGCCTTCCACGAGTTCGGCACTTCCTTCTCGAGCCGCGACGAGACCGAGTAGTACGACCGCGGGTCTTCGGGGTCGACGTTGGTCGGGCACACGATCACTTCCGCCCCGAACGCTTTCAGCGCGTCCGCCTTTTCCTTGGACTGCTTGTCGGTGGTCGTGAAGATGCACTTGTAACCCTTCACGACCGCGGCAATCGCGAGCCCCATCCCGGTATTGCCCGACGTGCCCTCGATGATCGTCCCGCCGGGCTTCAGCTTCCCCGTCCGCTCCGCGTCTTCGATCATCCGCACCGCCATGCGGTCCTTGATCGAGTTGCCCGGATTGAACGTCTCCAGCTTGGCGACGACGGTGCCCTTGACGCCTCTGGTGATGCGGTTGAGGCGCACCATCGGGGTGTGCCCGATGATCTCGAGGATGTTATCGGCGATCTTTTTCACGACACTTACTCTAGATCGATTGCGACGCCTTCCACGGCGGACCGTCGGCCGTGACAGCGAAGAGCGTTGCTAAAGCTTGCTCCGCTCGAAGGAGCCGACATCTTCTATATATCGCCGCGCGATCGGCGCGAGATATGCGGCGGTGTAGATCTCGGCGACGGGATGGTCGATGACGCCGACGATCGCGGTGGCGACCTCGTCGACGGGCTGTGCGACGACGCCGGGCGGCGGTGGTGGGGTGCCGTGGCGCGCGTTGCGTGCGAAGTCGGTCGCAACCATGGGCGGCATCACCAGCGTGATGTGGATGTCCGGATGCGTGGGCGCGAGGTCCATGCGCAGGTTCGCGGTCAGCGAATTCAGCGCGGCCTTCGAGGCACTGTAGGCCGCGCGGATCGTCGCCATCGGCACGCGTCCGAGAAACGACGATACGTTGATCACCTGTCCGCGTCCGCGCTCCTTGAAGTACGGGACGATCGTCTGCATCCCGTAAAGCGCCGACTTCAGGTTGACCAGCATCATCTCGTCGACCTCATCGTCCGTCAGCTGGAGCACCGGCTTCGAGATGCCGCGTCCCGCGTTGTTGATCCACACGTCGATGGCGCCGAACTGCTCGATCGCGCGGTCGCGCAGCCGCTCGACGTCCGATCGCCGCGTGACGTCGGTGACGACCGCGAGCGCGTTGGGTCCGATCTCGCGCGCGATCTGCTCCAGTTCCGTTTGACGCCGCGCCGCCAGTACGACCTGGTCGCCGCGCGCGCCTAATAATCGCGCCACGGCCGCGCCGATCCCGCTGCTCGCGCCCGTAACGACAATCACCGACATTCACCCTCCCTCATCTCGACATTCAGCCAATCGCGCGTCCTGTGAACTCACCTACACGGAGAGCACGGAGAACCCGGAGAGATCGGCGAATTTTTTTCAAAACCCAAACACCCGTTCTGTCCGCGCTCTCCGCTCTCCCTGTTCGTCAGATCACGGAAGCTGCACGTTAGCCGCGTCTACGGATTTCCATGCTGTCGCAGGAGCCTGTATATGAGCAGCGCCGCGCGCTTGGTCTGCGACGGGAGCGTCCGGAGATCGGCGGTCTCGCCGGGCGTGTGATCGTCGTGTCCCATGAGGCCGATGCCATCGATGATCGACGGCACCGCGTCGGCGACGAATGACACGTCGGCGGCGCCGGCGCGCGCCGGGCTGACGGCGGCAACCGGTCCCAGCCCGAGATCCTGGCTGACCCGGTCGTAGACGGCGAGCAGCTTCGCGTTCCCGTCGGTGGGCGCGAGCGACGGATACCCATCGGTGAACGTGAGGATCGAGCGCGTATGCGGGAGCGAGGCGGCGGCCACGGCGCTCATGATGTTGCGCGCGCGTTCGAGCTGTGCCTTCGAGAGCGTCCGCACATCGCCGGTCGCGACGGCACGCTCGGCGACGACGTTCGACTTTCCCGCCGCGGTGCCGCGGCTCTGTGCCTCGTCGAAATCGATCAGCGTGCCGCCGAGCACGACGCCCGGGTTGAACGTCAGGAACTCTTCACCGGCGAGGCGCTGACGGAAGCCGTCGATGGCGCGCGCGACCTCGTAGATCGCGCCGAAGCCGATGTCGGACCGGAAGATCTGCGAGGAGTGCGCCGGCGTCGCCGTGACCTCCAGCTTCCAGCTCGAGGTGCCGCGTCGCGCCGTTACCGCGTAACGCGGATCACCGGGCCCGTCCTCGAATCCGAGCGCGTACTGCGCCCCCTTCGCGGCCTCGACGAGTGCCGCTCGCGCGAGCGTCTGCGGTTCGCCGGTGTCCTCCTCGTCGCCGGTCATGACGACTACGACGTTCAGCTCGTCGAACAGCCCAGCGGCTTTGAGCGCCTTCATCGCCTGCACGATGATGACGTCGCCCCCCTTCATGTCGATGATGCCCGGCCCTTTAGCCGTGTGCTGGTCGATGCGCTCGAACTTCTGGAAGGGGCTGTCCGGCTCGAACACCGTGTCGAGATGGCCGATGAGCAGCAGGCGCGGACCGCGCCCGGAATGCTCGGCGACGAGATGTCCTGCGCGCTTGAACGGCGCGCCGTCGATCCACTGCGTCTTGAATCCGAGCGCGTCGAACTCGGCGCGGAACACATCGCCGACCGCGCGCACGCCGGCCAGGTTCATCGATCCGCTGTTGATGTTGACCACCTGCTCGAGCAGCGCCTGCGCGTCGGCATCATGCGCGTCGATGTAGGTGGTGATGGCGCGCTCGGGCTCGGTCAGTGATTGAGACACCATGAGAGCAAGACAGAGGATCAGGATCCGGACCATCCGCTGATCTTAGCTCCTGATCTCGCGTGATCACGTCAGCGGCTTGACGTAGCGCACGATCTCGACCGCGAAGCCTTCACGTTCGTAGAGCCGGCGCGCGCGGCCGTTCCCTTCGAAGACGTTGAGCGTCATCCTGGCGAAGCCCTGCGCGCGGGCGCGCTTCTCGGCCGCGCGCAGCAGCGCGACCGCCGCGCCGCTGCCTTCCGCCTCTTCGGTGACCGCGAGCATGCCGAGGTGCGCGTGCGCCTGGCCGGTGAAGTAGTCGACCGCGGGCTCGACCAGCGCGAAGCCGACGCGCGTGTCCTGATCGGCGAGCGCGATGAGCAGCAGCGGACCTTTCACGCGGCCGTCGAAGAAATCGGCGAGGTAACGCGCCTCACCGCTGACCACTTCCTCCGCGGATCGCCACGCCGGCGGACCGAACGCGGCGAACCGCTGCGCGGTCTGGATGACGAAGTCGCGATCGGCCGCCGTGCCGTCGCGGACCTTGACCGTCGCCGGCACGCTACTTCGCAGCAGGCGCGGGCAGCGGCAGATCGCTGTTGTAGATGGCGTGGCTGATCAGCCACGCGCCCGATGCATCCTTCTTCAGGATGACGACGTACTTCCCCTTGTCGTCGATGACCTTGGCGCTGCCGTTGAGCGGCATCAGCTGCTGCGAGTAGGTGCCGACGTCATAGGCGGTGTTCCCGGTCACGTGGGTTTCGGTCGTCTTGATCGACATACCATGGACCATCATCTGCGACGCGAACTGTTTGTGATACGCCTGGATCGCCGCCCGCCCCTTCTGCGCCGGCGCGTTGGGCGGCATCTCGACGCCGTCCGCGGTATACAGCTTCGCGATCGCCGCGCCGTCCTGCGCGCCCGCTGCCGTCTGATAGGCGGTGCGCACCTTCGCGATCGCCGCGTCGTCCGCGGCGTTTCCCGCCGCGGCCCGCTGTTGCGCGACCGCTGTGCCGGCCGCCAGCAGGATCACCGATGCCGCTACCGCCAGCCGCGATCTCATCGCCGTTGACATGCTCGAGCCTCCTCGCAGTGGCGTGAAACGTATCACACCACGGATGCACGCGGCTGCAGTCAAGAGGTCACCACTACGGATGGACACGGATGCACACGGATGGTGTCACGCTGTCGACGGGTATCACGGGTCTCACGCGGAGGCGCGAAGCACGGCGGCGAATGTCTTGCTGCGCAGCCGGTTCGTCTCTGCGCCTCATCTCGGCGTGAGATCGCGCGCGCCTTCTCCGCACTCAGACCCGCGGGGCCTCGATGCGACGCGGCCCGTCCTCGACGGCGAGCGACCGGGCGCGGCCGTCGGCGAGGTCGAAGCGGATCTTCACCGCATCTGCGCCGGGTGGGTGGAACACGAGCCCGCCTTGATGAAAGAGGTTGCGCTCGGTCATGCCGGTGCGTGCGATCGTGAAGTCACCTCGCGTGTTG
>JBKPRU010000263.1:0-15341 GCA_046734675.1 Acidobacteriota bacterium | reverse complement strand
ATCCGAGCCTGATCGCCGGCGTGCTCTACCGCGACCACAGCCGCCGCCGTGACGATGTCACGATTGTTGTCGTCAAAGAGCGACCTGGGGTGTAACCTTCACCGGCGGACTGCCGAAAAGCTGTAGCGGCCTACCGCCTTCAACGCTTGATGCCACCGTTTTCCAACCGCCGGCCCGGCACACCGCTTGATCTCAGTGGCGACACGCGCATGCCCATTGCCCGGGTTCACACCAACGGCTCGCAAACCGGCAACGTCGACGAAGGTCCGCGCAGTACGGCGGAGCTCCGCGACTGGATCCAGGAAACCCTCGGACTACCGCCTGACCGCGAGGCGCGGCTGCTCCAGGCGATCGACCAGGTGGTCGGACTGCAGCGACAGCTCGTGGAGGAATCGAAGCACGAGGCGATTCGCGCCCTCTCGGAAGGGTTCGCGAACAAGATGGACCGGCTGCAGCGGCAGCTGTCCGAGAAGGACGTGACGGTCAGCAACATCGCCCGCTACTTCGAGGATGTGGTGGCCGAGCTGACCGAGAAGTCGCACCGCGACCCGAAGACGAAGCTGCTCAACTTCGACTGGTTCATGGAGCGGGTCGAGTCCTATCTGGCCGTCGAGCAGCGCGTCCGCTGGTGCGGCGTCGGCGTCGTCGATATCACGAGCTTCAAGTGGTACAACGACACGCTCGGGCACGCGCTCGGCGACAAGATCATCGAGGCGGTCGCGCGGATTCTCGCCGACCAGATCCGGTCGGAGGACTTCCTCGCGATGGACCGCGGCAGCGAGGCCCGCGACCTGCACGCGCGCTTTGGCGGCGACGAATTCGCGTTCCTGATCCCCGATCTGCCCGGCTGCGCCGCGGCCCACGAGATCGCCAACCGCTTCAAGCGGGCGGTGGCCGCCCACGACTGGACACGTGACGATCCGCGTCTGGCCGACCGCCCCGTCGGCGTCGACGTGGGGATCGTCTGCCTCCGCCTGGGCCCGGTCGCCGAGCGGCGCGGCGTCGCGCGCAAGCTCGCGGCGGAGCTGATCCAGCGTGCGGACAAGTTGATGTACGACGCCAAGAGCCAGCAGTCTCCCCACGTCCATGCCGCCGCCGTCCGGGTGCTGCACGGCGAGCTGGTGGACATCCCGAGCAGCGAGACCGTGCGACGCGACTGCTCGGCCAGACGCCGCGCCACCGACCCTGAAAATTTGTAAGTCTGCTAGACTTGTAAGGTTCTGAGCCTGCAAAGAGGCGCCCGCTCGGGCGTCGTCACCGCAATGGTGGGTGTAGCTCAAAGGTAGAGCACCGGACTGTGGCTCCGGACGCTGCGGGTTCGAGTCCCGTCATCCACCCCATACCACTCTCCCTTCAGCGATCGCGAAATCGTGATCGCCCCAGAAAAACACAAGAACAACACACCCGTTTTGTGTTTTTGTGTTCTTCTGTGGCCGTCCTTTTTTGTGGCTGTCTCTCCGTGGCTGAGGTTGTGCGACAATCATTCGCACCGATGACCGAGCAGGATCTGGAGCGCATTGCGCGAGTCGCGCTTCGGGACTTGGGCGCCAGCGACGTGAAAATCGTCGTCGAGGCGGAACACGGCGTCGACCGGTGGCGGATCACGGTCGAGGGGCTGCCACACCCGGTCTCGATGCGGATCCGCGCGGGCGAGGGCACGACCGCGCAGTTCGTCCGCAGCCAGATCTTCGAGCAGTTCGAGCGGCGCTAGCCGCGGGCGCGCTTCTTCTCCTTGACCGGCGCGGCCTTCGCCGCCTTGGCGGGCTTTTCGATCTCGGCGACCTTCGCGGATTTTTTCTTCGTGGTGCTCACCCGGTCGAGACTCTGACGGAGCGCGTCCATCAGGTTCACCACCTTGGGCGGCGCCTGCTCCTCGGTCGCAACCACTTCCTGACCGGCGATCTTCGCGTCGATGATGCGCTGCAGTTCTTCCTGGTAGGCGTCCTTGTATTCGGCGAGATCGAGCACGCCCTCGAAGTTCTCGATCACCTGCTTCGCCAGCTTGATCTGATCGGGCTGCACCTTCGAGGGCACGTTCTCGAGCTCCTCGATGTTCTCCATGCTGCGCACCTCGTTGGCCCGGCGCATGGTGTACATGACGAGTCCCTTGTCGCGCGGCTGCACGGCGACCAGGTACTCGCGCCCGTAGAGTGCGAGTTTGCCGATGCCGGCCTTGCCTTTCATCCCGTCGCGGATGACCGCGAAGGCTTCGAGCGCCATCTGGCCGTCGGGCGCGAGATAGTACGGCCGCTCGACGTAGATGGGATCGATCGCTTCGACCTCGGTGAACTGCACGAGATCGATGACCCGCGTCGACTCGGGACGGACCTTCGCGAGGTCCTCCTCCTCCATCACGACGTAGCGGCCCTTCTCGAACTCGTAGCCTTTCACGACCTCCGACAGCGGCACCTCGCGCTCGCACTTCGGGCACCAGCGCTTCTGCTGAATGCGCGTCTGGCACTCGCCGTGGAGTTGATTGAAGCTGATGGTGGCGGCCGAATCGGTCGCCGGGAACACCCGGACCGGGATGTTCACCAGACTGATTTTCAGGAAGCCTTTCCAGGTCGGACGTGCTGCCATAACTCTCACATTATCGGTTGGAGGAACGAGCCGCCGTGCACGCCGGTGCACCCTTTGACACAGCGTGTCAATGCCAAATGCTGAATGCCAAATGTCAATGCCGAAGCCCCAATGTCAATGCCGAACCGGCCTTCGGCATTGACGCGCAGCGAGCCGGCATTCGGCATTGACACGCAGCAAGCCGGCATTGGGCATTGACTACTGCGCGGGGATCCAGGGACGGACCTCGACGAACTTCCACGCCGCCCCCGACTTGCGCATGACGGCCATGAAGAGGCCGCTGTTCGCGCCGCCGCCGTCGTTGGCCTGCCAGGAGCCCTGCGTCACGGCAACGTCCGCCGTCGCCCAGTGCACGCTGCTGTTCTGGAGGCTGAGGCGCGCGCCCTGGAGCGCTTCGGCAAACGCTGCCTCGATCTGCGTCGGGCCCGTGACCTTCTGGCCCTCGACGGAGTAATAGACCCCGTCTTCGTCCCAGAGCGCCGCCGCCGCCTTGTAGTTGCCCGCCGACACCGAGTCGGCGAGCGTCGTCATCAACTTCGACAGGGCCGCTTCGTCCGCCGAGTGGTCGGCCCGCCCTTTGGCGGTCGGTTTCGACTGCGCGGACACCGCGGCTACAGAACACAGGATGAGGAGAATCGTCGCTGCTCGTCGCATGGCACATGCCTCCGGGGCCTTGGACGGCGCGGATCATAGCTGATGTTCGGGCGGCAGGAAATCGCCGCCCGACTCAATGCCAAATGCCGAATGCCGTCTGCCGAATGCCGAATGCCGTGGGGGGCGGACCTGAAAGTCCGCCCTACACCTGTCACGCGTGCCGCGTCGCCAGACGTGACGGTCGTAGGCCGGGTCTTCAGACCCGGCACAGTTAGAAGATGTAGCGGACCTGCAACTGCACCATCCTCGGGGGATCGATGTTGGCGAGGCTGGGGAGCGCGTTGGTGGCCGACCCGACGGCGACCAGCTGGCCGAAGGTCGCGTTCGGCGTCCCGGTGTCGCCGTAGATCGTCTGCGCCCGTCCGAGCAGGTTGCCGTGGTTGAACAGGTTGAACCCTTCGGCGCGGAGCAGCACGCTCTGTCGGCCAAGCCGGAGCCGCTTCTCGACAAAGGCGGAGACGTCCTGCGTCCCCGTCCCGCGGAACGCCGACTTCCCAATCACCGCGCCGTCGATCACCGGCCGATCGTTGTTCGCGGTGTCGCCGTTGTTGTCGATGCCCGTAGTGGAATTGAACGGACGCGCCGACGCCAGCTGCGTGAACGTGCCGAGCGTGAACTCATATGGGAGGGTGTAGCTGACCGTGATCACCGCGCGATGGCGCTGATCGACGACGCTCGGGCCACGTTCCGGATCACCCAGCCGCGCGATGTTGGAGTCGTTCGGCGCGATGCCATTGCCATCCGGCTCGGTCGTGTTCGTGGCCTTCGACAAGGTGTAGCTCACCGCGGCGTACAGCTTCGAGCTCCCGCGGTAGGACACCTGCGCCTGCAGGCCGTCGTAGTCGGCGGTGCCGAGGTTCATCAGCACGTTCACCGCGCGCACGCCGCCGTTGACCGGCACGAGCGGTCGCGTGGCATTCGCGGCCCCGACGCTGCGCGTCTGGCCCGGCGCGGTGCGATCGAACGGCGCCGGCGCGTTCAGATCGACGGTGCGATCGAGATCGGTCCAGTGCTGATGCACGTAATCGGCGCCGGCGAAGAGGCCGCGCAGGATCTCGCGTTCGGCGCCAATCGACAGCACCTGGCTGCGCGGATTGACGAACTCGTCGGGATAGTTGGGCAGCAGGTCGAAGTCGAGCCCGTAGCTCGCGAACTGCGATCGATAGAACTCGCGGTCGCCGGCGCGGATCGTGATGTTGCGCGCCGGCTGCTGCGAGGTCGGGAGCGTGCGCGGATCGAGCGGCACCGGGACGCAGGGCGCTTCGAGGCACGTCGGGAACCCGGTCTGCCCGGGCGTCGCCGTGTAGGTCGTGATGCCGTCGAGACCCCCGGTCAACGCGCTGGCGAGCGCGTTCGCGCGGATCTGCGTGTAATACATGCCGTAGCCGCCGCGGATCGCGACGCGCGCGTTGCCGCCCGGATGCCAGCCGAAGCCGACGCGCGGCGCGATGTTGTTGGTCGCGTCGGTCAGCGTCTGCCGGTCGTAGCGGAGCCCGAGATCGAGCGTCAGATCGTTCCCCACCCGCAGGCTGTCCTGCACGAACGCGACCGACATCCACTGCTTCATCGTGTAGCTCGTGATCCCGTAGCTCACCGGCTGCGAGTACTGCTGCACGTCGGCAAGCGTCAGCTGCTCGAACGGCGCGGTCGTCGTGTTGAGGAACGTGAAGGTGCCGAGGATCGCCTGACCCGGTTCGCTGCCGAAGCCGCCGGTCGTGTGGCGCATGACGCTGCCGCCGATGCGCAGATTGTGGCGCCCGTGCGTCCACGACAGTGTGTCCGCGAACTGCAGCTGATGTCCCCAGAGATCCGCGGACCGCGACTCGCCAATCGTGAACGGCACCGATCCGGCGCGCGTGTATGTCGTCGAGAGCGACTGCGCTTCCCACCGCGTCACGGGATCGCCGTGCAGGTAGGCGACGCGCGCTTCGTTCAGCATGTTGGCGCGCAGCACCGCCGTGTGGTTGGCCTGCGCCGACCACGACGCGCGTTCGTAGCGGCGGGCCACGGTTGGCGCGTTCGTCCCGACCACGGCGTCATTGGGGTTCGTATCGAACATGCGATCGAGGTTGAAGCGCGCCATCACCGTCTGCAGCTGCGAGAGCTTGTGATCGACGCGCGCGTTCAACAGCTTCTGCTGATAGTTGCCCACGTATTCGAGGCTGCCGTCCGCCGGCAGCACGAACGACGGCAGCGTCGGCGAGAGGAACGTCGTCCGATCCTGATGCGTGTAGTCGGCGGCTCCGAAGACGAACGTCCGATCCTTGACGATGGGACCGCCGATCGAGCCGGACACCTGGTGCAGTTCGTCCGGCACGTCGGCCGGGTTGATCGCTGCGAGCGTGTTCGGCGTCGTGCACGACGGCACCGACGGCGCGCAGAAGCCGTCGGTCGAGAACGTCTTCGCCTGCATGCCGCCGGGACGCGCGAGGTACAGTCCCTCGCCGTGGAGCGCGTTCGTACCCGATTTCGTGACGATGTTCATGGCGGGACCAGACGTCCAGCCGAACTCCGCCGAGAAAGCATTCGAGAGCACCGAGACTTCCTGGACCGCGCTCACCGGCACGGTCGCCAGCATCGTCTGCCGCCCCCAGCTCTCGTCGTTGCTGGCGCCGTCGAGCATGAACGTCGTGGTGCGGCGGCTGCCCGCGCCGGTGATGAAGTACGTGGCGTTGACGAAGAGATCGCCGGTGCCCTTCCCCTGCCGGAAAGCGGAGTTGAAGAGCGGCAGCGTGGTGAGCTTGCGGCCGAGGATCGGCGTCTCGTCGACGGTCGCGCTGTCGATGCGGCGGCCGATCTGCGGGTCGGCGCGCACGCCCTGGTTCGTGCCGTACACCGTGACTTCCGCTTTCTCGGTGCCGACCAGCAACTTCACCCGCAGCGTTGCAGTTTCACCCGCGCGCAGCGTGATGTTGCTCCGCTCCTCGCGTCCGAATCCCTGTTTCTCCACCGCAACCGTGTACGTGCCCGTGAGCGGCAGGGCCGGAAAGGTCACGCGTCCATCGGTGCCGGACGCGCCTTCGCGGACCGCGCCAGTCTCCGTGTTGGACACCGTCACCTGCGCGTCGCTGACGATCGCGCCGGATTGGTCAATGACGACAACGGCCACCGAGGCGTTGTCGGGCGACTGCGCCGCGGCGGGCGCGATCGCGCAGAAGAGCGTTAGTAGGACGGCCAGAACTTTCTTCAATATCTCCCCCCGATCACGGCGGGTCCAGAGACCCGCCCTACACCTGTCATCCTCGTCGCCGGGTCTGAAGACCCGGCCTACACCTGTCGGAACCTCGTACGTAGGGCGGGTCTTTAGACCCGCCGCGCTGATCGGCGCCGCTACTTCGGCGCCACGACGTAGTCCTTGAAATAGCTCGTGCTGTCGGTCTTCGCCCACAGCCCGATCCGTCCCGACACCGGCGGCCGGAGGACGGGGTTGTTGGCGGGAAACAGGTCCGGGTGCGGCGCCGCGTTGTTGCGTCCGGGACCGGGCTCGCTGCCCAGCGTGTACTCGAGTGCGGGGGCGCCGTCGAGCCACGCCTTGAAGTCGGCGCCCTCGACCGTCATCTTCAGCTCGTGCCACTCGCGGCGGTCGAGCATGAACTTGTGGTTGCGATCGCTGAAGCGGACCGGCCGGCGGATGCCGTTATGAAACTCCCAGAGCGCGATGTTGTTCTCGGTGTCGTTGTAGCGCACCGCCAGCCAGTCGCCGTTCGGTTTGACGTTGAAGAGGATCCCCGACGCGCGATCGGCGTCGCCGGCGATCGTCTTGAACTTGACGCTGATCGTGCCGTTCGAGAACTGCGGCACGCTCTTCAGCACCGCGACCGGGTAGTAGGCGAACTGCTTCGCGTTGTCCATCAGCTCTTCGTTCGACGTGCCGTACAGCTTGCGCGCGCTTTGCACCAGCAGCTTCGTGGGGTTGTCCTTGCTCGCGACCCACGGTCGGCCGTCGACCATCACGACCTTGTCGGCGCCGTCCTGCGCGATCAGCCACGTGCCGACCATTGGCTCGAACGTCTTCGGCGGCTTCCCGACGTCCTCCTTGCTCAGATCGACCTTCGTCTCGGCCGCCGCGAGCGGCACGAGCGCGAGGACGAGCAGCGCACGCACGAATCCCTTCATCGATGTCTCCTCCGTTGCACGACGGCGACGGCGGCCACGACTGCCGGCCAGGCGCCGTAAAAAATCGCGGACGCGAATCGCGGCGGCGTCGCCAACGGATAGCCGCGAAACACGGACGTGCCCGACTCCGCCGGCGGCGTCATCCCTGCGACGGCATAGATCGCCTCGAGCACGCCCTCGACCGTCGTCACACGGCTCATGATGCGGCGGGCGTCGAGCTCGTACCAGATCTCGCCGTAGTGCTCGCTCGTTTGCTCGAACAGCCCCACCGACGTCGCTGACACGTAGTCGACCCGCACGTCCGGCAGCACACGCCGCAACTTCGAGAGCGACTGCCGTTCGAGATCCACGCGCCGCGGGTCCTCGGGCGCGAGGTGCGCCTCGATCCGCAGCCGTCCGCGGATGTGCGAGAGCGCGTCTTCATCGGCTTCGGCGAACGAGTTCATGCGGTTCTCGGACAGATCCCAGCTCGCCGTCACCCGCGTGGCCGCGCCGATTACCAGCATCGCGATCGCCGCCACCGCCATCGACTCGACGACCCGCCGGCGAACGGCGACGCCAAGCCGCGTCCAGACCGCCGCAACCGCAAGGCCCGCCGCGACCAGCGCGAGCGCCACCAGCACGGTGTCGAGCCGTACGAGCCCGTGCTGGAACTCCGCGACCATCGCGGTCGGCGTATATCCGGCGGCGCGTTCCCACACCCCGCCGTGCACGGCGGCGACGAAGTTGAGGACCCACGTGCCCACGGTCACGCTCAGCGTGAGGATCGCCGCGGTCGACGGATGCTCGGTCAGCGACGCGGTGGCCGCGGCGAGCGCGATCGTCAGGCCCGCGTTCAGCACGTGGCCCGCCGCAACGCTCACCAGCTCCGGCACGTAGATCCGTCCGCCGTACGTGCTCCACAAGAGGATCGCGACGAGTGGCGCAAGCGACGCGATCGCCCAGCCCGCGA
This sequence comes from Acidobacteriota bacterium, assembly GCA_046734675.1. Taxonomy (GTDB): domain Bacteria; phylum Acidobacteriota; class Vicinamibacteria; order Vicinamibacterales; family 2-12-FULL-66-21; genus QHWT01. The sequence goes on along the minus strand of JBKPRU010000263.1, from coordinate 7,039 downwards.
GCAGCACCACCACCTTCGCGCCGAGCCGCGCGACCGCGGGCATCGGATGCTGCAGTTCCAGCTTCAGCGCGCCGCTCTGCCGGTCGCCGGCGACCAGCCGTATGCCCACGAACGGCAGCAGGAACGCAGCGGCGAGCTCGCAGGCGCTGAACGTCGGCGCCCAGATCCCGATGAGCGGCGAGAACGCTTCGCCGACGCCCGCCGCCGTGCCATTGAGTCCGCTCAGCTCCGCATACGTGCGCACCGCGCTGACGAACGACACGCCGACGAGCGGGCCGATGAGCACGAGCATCACCCACCACGCGCGCGACGCGAGCAGCTCGCGCCATTCCTTGCGGAGCAGCCACCACCATGCGCCGTCAGGTGAGCGCAAGAACCACATCCTCGAGATCGACCGGCGGCCGCGACGCCGATCGTCCCGCGATCGCGGCGAGCTCGTCGAACGTGCCTTCCCCGCACACGCGCCCGCCGCTCAGGAGCACGAACCGATCGCAGACCCGCGCGGCATCGGAGATCTGATGAATCGACAGCAACAGCGTGCGCCCCGCCGCCGCGTGCTCGCGCAGCGCGGCGCCGACATCGCGCGTCTGCCGCAGGTCGAGCCCTTCGAACGGCTCGTCCGACAGGAGCACCGTCTGAGGCGTGAGCAGGCCGATCGCCAGCACGACGCGCTTGCGCTGCCCCTTCGACAACGCGCCAATGGGACGGGCCAGCAGCGGCTCGAGGCCGAGCCGCGCAATCACCGCGGGAATCCGCTCGCGCGATCCGCCGAAGAACCCGACCGTGAAGTCGAGCGCCCACCGGACCGTCTCGGACGGCCACGGCGCGATTGCGTCGGGGAGATAAAAGAGGTGACGGCCGCGATCAGCAATCGGTACCTCGGCGCCGCGCAGCTCCACACGTCCGCGGCTCGCGGGCAGCACGCCCGCCAGGCACTCGAAGAGCGTCGTCTTGCCGGCCCCGTTCGGGCCGATGAGGCCGAGGACCTCGCCATCACGGACGGTGAGGGAGACGTCGGTGAGGGCGCGGAGAGCACCGTAGGTCTTCGTCAGCGCATGCACACGGACGAGCGCTGCCGGCGAGGAGGACGGATGACGGATGTCGGAGGACGGCCTGTCAGAAAAAGCAGCGGTCACCGCAAGACCTGTAAATGTCGCAGTTTAGTAGCGCGGCGCAGCTACTACCAGCCATCGGAGTTGGCGGCTCTTTCCGCATCTTTAGTGCGCGCGGGGCCCCACCCCCGCGCGCTACACGCGCTTCGCGCGACGCCCTTCGGGCTTGCCGCCGCTTTCGCGGCGGCCTTCTGCCGAGGACGCTCAACCGGCAACCGTGTTACGCTGCGCGGATGTTCCGCCTCCCTCGCCCCTCGGGCCTGCCCGGCATGTTCGGCACGCTCGAGCTCCGTGTGCTCGAGGCGCTCTGGCAGCGCTCCTCCGGCGCAAGCGTCCGCGATCTGCAGCCCGAATTCCCGTCCGCCGCCTACACCACGCTGATGACGACGATGGAGCGGCTGCATCGGAAGGGTGTGCTCGATCGCGAGAAGACGGGGCGGGCGTTCGTGTATCGGCCGCGCTACTCGCGCGAGGAGCTCGAGACGGGCGCAGCCGCCCGCACGGTGGGATCGCTCCTCGGCCAGGGGCACGACCAGCCCATACTGTCGTGTCTCGTCGATGCGGTGGGCGATCATGACGCGCGGCTGCTCGACGATCTCGAACGGCTCGTCCGCGCCAAACGGCGCGAGCAGGAGCGCAAGTGATCTACTGGTCGCTGGCGGCGGCGCTCGCGCTTGCGGCTTTCGCGGTGGTGACGGTCGCCGCGTCTGTCGCCCTCGCGCTCGTCGCGCGTCCGCTGGTCCGCGCGGTGGCGCGCTTGACGCCGTCGCGCCGGGCCTCGTGGTTCTTCGCACTCCGCATGCTGCCGATCGCCGGCGGCGCCTTTGCCGCATTCGCGATCGTGCTGCCGACGTTCCTCTGGTTCGAGCCCGCGGAAACGCGCGAGGCGATCGCGCCGTCGCTCGCCGTCGCGGCGGTTGCCGGTGCGTGGCTGGCGGTGAGCGCGATTCGCCGTGCGGCCCGCACCTGGCGTGCGACGCGCGTGTTGGCCGAGACGTGGCGCGCGCACGGCGAACGCCTCGACACCATCGATGCGCCGCTGCCCGTCTACGCGATCGGCCACCGCTACCCGATCGTCGCCGTCGTCGGCTTCAGGCGTCCGGAGCTGTTCATCTCGCGCGCGGTCCTCGCGGCGTGCTCCGAGGATGAATTGCGCGCGATGGTGCTGCACGAGTGCGCGCACGTGGCCGCGCGCGACAATCTCAAACGGTTTGCGCTGCGCACATCGACCGATGCGCTGCCCGGCACGCGCGCGCTCGACGCCTTGTGGGCCAGCGCAGCGGAGGAGGCGGCGGACACCGCGGCCGCCGCTTCGCGGCCGGAACTCTCGGTCGATCTGGCGCAGGCACTGATCCGCGTCGCGCGGCTTGCCGTGAACGCGCCGATGCCGGTGGCCGCCACCGCCTTCTACTCGGGCGGCAGCATCGACGCCCGCGTCCGCCGGCTGCTCGATCGGTCGTCCGCGAACGTGCCGCGTGGAGTGCCGGTCGTCACGACCGCGTTCGCGTGCGCCGCCGGCGCAATTGTCGCCACGTTCGCGTTCGCCCCCTCGCTCCACCACACCATCGAGGCGATTGTCCGATCGCTGCCATAGGCCAGATCACACGTAGGGCGGGTCTTTAGCGCGATAGGGCGCACCTTTAGGTGCCTCCACAACGGCGCCTCTAAAGAGGCGCCCTACCGAGCGTCGCTAGGCTTTTCAGCGACTACTGAAGACGCGGCCTACACCAGCAGATATCTGCCGCGCTGCAGACCACCACGCGCTGCGAGTACGCTAGAGGCGTGCTGCCCCGCCCGATGCTGGCGACGCTGACCGATTCGTCCGATCTGACCAACCCACGCGCCGTCTACGAACCGAAATACGACGGCATCCGCGCGATCGTCGAGCTGACGCCCGGCCGCGACCGCCCGAACGTGACCCTCTGGTCGCGGAACGGCAACGACAAGACGAAACAGTTCCCCTCGATCGTCGAGGCGCTGCAGCGCGCTGGCGCGCGGCTCGGCGGCCCGGTGATCCTCGACGGGGAGATCGTCGCGCTCGACGAGCGCGGACGTCCGGCGGGATTTCAGCGGCTGCAGGGGCGCATTCACCTGCTCGGCGCGCGTGACGTCGAGCGCGTCGATCGCGACCAGCCGGTCGCGCTCATCGCCTTCGATCTGCTGCAGGAGGGGAACGACGATCTCTGCAAGCTGCCGCTGACCGAGCGGCGCGCGCGACTGGAACGGTTGTTCGCGCAGGTCTTCCGCCTTCCACCTTCGCGCTCCGCACTACGGCGGAGAGGAAAGGCGGAAGAATCCATGATTCGCCTCAGCGAACAGGTCGCGGGTGACGCCCGCGCCCTCTACGCGCGGGCCATCGAAGAACAGTGGGAAGGGCTGATCGTCAAGGACGCCTCGTCTCCGTATCACGCCGGACGACGATCGCCGGCGTGGCGGAAGCTGAAGGTCCTGCAGGAACAGGAGTTCGTCGTCGGCGGATGGACCGAGCCGCGGCAGACGCGGACGTTTTTCGGCGCGCTGCTCCTCGGCGTCTACGACGGCGGCAATCTCGTTTATGCCGGTCACACCGGGACCGGCTTCGACCACGCGGAGCTCGAGCGCGTCTGGCGGCTGCTGAAGGAACGCGAGATCCCGCGCTCCCCTTTCTCGACGCCCTTCAAGACGAACGAGCCCGCGCACTGGGCGCGCCCCGAGCTCGTCGCGCAGATCCGCTTCACCGAGTGGACCGCCGACGACAAGCTGCGGCATCCCGTCTATCTCGGGCTCCGCGACGACAAGGACCCGCGCGAGGTCGTGCGCGAACGCGCGGTGAGCGCGGTGTCCCGCCGAGTAAAGCGCGCGGCGGTCCGAGTCTCCGCACCTCGAGCGAAGAACGATGGCGCGCGCAAGAACTCAGACGAACGGAAGGAACTCGGCGCGGTGATCGATCAGCTGCGCGCGCTCGAGGACGCGCGCAAAGACGGCACCCTCGAGCTGCCCAACGGCGATCGCGTCGGCGTCACGAACCTGCAGAAGATCTTTTGGCCCGGTCCTAAATTCACGAAAGGGGATCTGCTCCGCTACTACGTCGAGGTGTCCCCGCTTCTGCTGCCGGCGGTCGGCGATCGTCCGCTCGTCATGAAACGCTTCCCCAACGGCATCGCCGGCCAGGCGTTCTATCAGCAGCGCCGCCGCCTCGAACAGCCGCCGAGCGGCGTCCGCGTCGAGACGCTTCCCGAGGATCTCGATCCGATTGGCGAAGCCGACGCGTCACGCTTCATCGGCGGGTCGTTGACGACGCTGGTTTACATGACGCAGATTGCGGCGATCTCGCAGGACCCGTGGTTCTCGCGCGTTCAGTCGCCGCTCGACGCCGACTATGTCGCGCTCGATCTCGACCCGACCGATCACGCGACGTTCGCGAGCGTGCTCGACGTGGCGCGCTGGGTGCGTGACGAGCTCGCGTCGCTGGGCGTCCCCGGCGTGCCGAAGACGTCGGGATCGAGCGGCCTCCACATCTACATCCCGCTGCCGCCGCACACCAGCTACGAGTCGGGGATGCTGTTCTGCCAGATCGTCGCGACGCTCGTGGCCACGCGTCATCCCAAGGTCGCGACCGTCGAGCGCACCGTCTCTCGTCGTCCGCGCGGTACCGTCTACGTCGACTTCCTGCAGAACATCCTCGGCAAGACGCTCGCGACCGTCTACAGCGCTCGCGCAAGCGAGTTCGCGGGCGTCTCGACACCGCTGACGTGGAAGGAACTCGACGAGCCGTTCGACCCGCGCGACTTCACCATCCACAGCGCGCCGGCGCGATTCCGATCCGTGGGCGATCTCTGGGAGGCGTTTCGCACCGCCAAGCCCGCAGACTTGACGCGCGTGTTCAGGAAGTACGGCGCCACGAAATAGATCCACCACGGATGCACCCGGATGGAGACGGATAAACGAGCGGCATTCCACGTAGGCCGGGTCTTCAGACCCGGCATCGAATTGCTGTCGCGCCTCGTGCTCCGGCGGGTCTAAAGACCCGCCCTACATGGAATTTGTTTGAAGCACCAAGTCCTCAATAGATATTGAGTTGCCTTATCCGTGTGTATCCGTGTCCATCCGTGGTGGATCACGTTGTCTGGTGCCGCGAGCGGAACAGCGCAGTGCCGACGAAGGCGGCCGCCGCGAGGATGCCAAGTGTCGCGCCGCGGTGCGTGGCCGCCCACAGCTGGGGCGTGTGCGAGATCGCGCGGTCACCGAACACGCCGTGCGCGCCGCGATCTTCGCGCTCGTCGACCGGATCCCACAGGTTGTCGGGCCGGTTCGGATCCTCGGGCTCGGCGGTCTGCTGCCCGTCATAGCCGGTCTGCGCGAGGTAGTGATCGCCCGCGCCGGGCACGATTCGGTTGCCAATAATCACGGCCGCGGTCGGGAGTCCCACCCACAATTCACGGCGGCGGTTATGCGCGGCCCAGTGAATGGCCTCCGCGCCGACTTCGGGCTGAAAGATCGGCGGCACCGGCTGCGCCTTGCGCGGCAGACGGCTCTTCACCCATCGAAACTGCGGCGTGTTCATCGCCGGCAGGTGCACCATCGTGACGTGGACGCGCGAGCCGTCGTGGATCATCTCGGCGCGGAGCGAGTCCATGAAGCCGTCGATTGCATGCTTGGCGGCGCAGTAGGCCGACTGCAGCGGGATGCCGCGGTGCGCCAGCGCCGATCCCACCTGAACGATCGTGCCGCGATCGCGCGGGAGCATGCGCTGTAGCGCGGCGAGCGTGCCGTAGACGGTGCCGTGATACGTGACGTCGGTGACGCGGCGATACTCCTCGGGGCGCATCTCGCGGACCGGCGAGAACACCGACGCCATCGCGTTGTTGATCCAGATGTCGATGGGACCGAGCTCGCGTTCGACGCGCGTGGCGGCCGCATCGACGGCGGCCCAGTCCGCGACGTCGACGGCGAGCGGCAGGGCGTGGCCGCCCGCCGCGTCCACGTCGCGGCGGGCGCCTTCGAGGCCGTCGTGGCCACGCGCCAGGAGCGCGATGCGCGCGCCGTCGCGTGCGAAACGCCGCACGACGGCGCGCCCGACACCGGCCGATGCGCCGGTGACGACCACGACTTCAGGAGTGCTTCGGTTCAGATCGTGCCTTCCTCGTCTTCCTCTTCTTCGTCGTCCATGTCCTCCGCGTCATCGAACTCGTCGTCCGATTCGTCGGCGACGCCGCGAATCTGCTCGTCGGCGCTGCCAGGCGTCAGGTCGTCGGCTTCGCGATTCGGGTTGCGATTGCCACGGTCCGCCATACACGCTCCTTTGAATATTGAACCTCGACGGAAGTGCTGCGCACGAATGGAGCAAAGGGGGTGCCGCCGCGCTAAGCTGGGGTGGTGGGAAAGAAAGCATTCGCGACGCCCGCGCTCGCGGCGGCCGCCTTCGGCGTCGGGAAGATCACACGTCATCTGTTCATCTGTCTCGGACCCGACTGCGTCGACCCGGAACGCGGCGAAGAGTCGTGGGCGTACATCAAGAAGCGGTTGAAGGAGCTGAACCTCACGGGGCCCGACGGTCCGTTCTACCGGACCAAGTGTCAGTGTCTGCGCATCTGCACCGGCGGTCCGATCGGCGTCGTGTATCCGGAAGGTACGTGGTATCGGGATCTGACGCCGGAGAACGTGGAGCGCATCATTCAGGAACACCTCATCGGCGGACGCATCGTCGACGACCTCTGCTTCGCGCGGAATCCGCTGCCCGATCTGGTAGACTCGTAAGGTTTCGCGCGCCCGTAGCTCAGTTGGATAGAGCGCCGGGCTTCGAACCCGTAGGTCGGGGGTTCAAATCCCTCCGGGCGCGCCAATGACGGAAGCTTGAAAGGCGGAAGACAGAACGCGGAAGGCGGAAGTACGAGGTCAGGCGGAAGTACGAGGTCATCCTCGTCATTCTTTGTCCGCCTTCTACGTTC
>JBKPRU010000262.1:0-10702 GCA_046734675.1 Acidobacteriota bacterium | reverse complement strand
GGGGCCCCACCCCCCCGCGCAACCCGCGCGCCGCGCCCCGCCCTACGGGCTTGCCGCCGCTGCGCGGCGGCCTTCTGTCCCACATAGGCCGGGTCTTTAGACCCGGGCGGACACGTCAGCATTTCTCAATGCGCGTGGGGCCCTCCGCCTCCGCGCGCCAATCCGCATCCGCGCTTCGGCGAGACCTCGCCGTAGCCTTGGCGAAGGCGGGCACCCCCACGCGCTCGCGCTCGGCGGCGCCGCTGCGCGGCGCTTCACGCCGTCGCCTCGCGCGGGCCGCAGGCGCTTGCGTCACCAATGGGTCAACGAACCATCGGGACGCCGGTACACATTGCGCCGCCCGGGCTCGGTGACCTCACCGATCATCGTCAACTGCGTGAGATCGACGGTGACGCCGAGGCCGGGCCGCTCGTTCGCATAGGCCTTTCCGTTCTTGAAATCCAGGCACTCGGGCAAGTACGCGATCGGCCGGCCGCCGTAGTTGTATTCCATCAGCACCGGGCCGGAGAACGTCGACAGGCAGTTGACGAGCGCGGCGGTCGCGACCGGGCCGGTGAAGTGCGGGACGATGCCGACGGCGTGCGTTTCGCAAATCGCCGCGACCTTCATCAGCTCGGTGATGCCGCCGACGTTGGGCAGCGTGCAGCGGACGAAGTCGACGTCGTGGCTCTCGACGAGCCGGTTGAAGTCCCAGCGCAAGCCCCACTCTTCACCGTGCGTGAGCGGGACCGAGGTCATCTGCCGCAGTTTCGGGATGTCCTGCAGCGCGTGCTCGTCGCGCACCGGGTCCTCGACGAAGAAGGGCTCGGATGCTTCGATGGCCTTGCAGAGGCGGAGCGCGTCGTTGAAGTCGAAGCGCTGGTGGAAGTCGATGCACCAGTTGCCCTCGGGGCCGACTGCGTCGCGTACGTCGCGGCAATCCTGCGCGACGCGCTGCACGACCGCCCGCGTGTCGTAGGTCCCGCCGATCGGCTGATCAGAGGGCGCCATCCGGAAGGCACGATAGCCCGCCTCCATGGTCGCGCGCGCGCGCTCCTTGAGACTGAGCTTCGCGCCCGCGGGCGTGTTCGGCGGCGTCGCGCCGCCGGTCGCGTAGCACTCGCAGTAGTCGCGCGCCGCGCCGCCGAGGATCTGATGCACCGGCACGCCGAGCGCCTTGCCCTTGATGTCCCACAGCGCGAGATCGAGCGCGCCGAGCGCGTGCGCCTTTTCACGCCCCGGCGGATAGAACCACGCGATGTACGCCTCCTGCCAGATCGCCTCCGTCTGAAACGGATTCTTGCCAATCAGCGTGCCGGCGCACTGCTCGATCGTGTCCTTCGACCCGCCCTCGCCGATGCCGGTGATCCCGGCGTCGGTCTCGACGGTCACGAGCATGTTGCTCTGGTTGAACAGCGGGTTGAGATCCGGCGGACGGTAGATCCGGACGCGCGTGATCTTCGTCTTCGGCAGCGCCGCCGCCGCGTTCGACGGACGAACCAGTGCGAGCCCCGGCGCGGTGGCGGCGGCTTTCAGGAAGGTCCGTCGCTTCACGTCAGCTCCAGTGCCGGTCGTTGCTGCGTTCCTTGTCCCACTCGGGCGTCGGCTTGAAGAAGCCGGACTCGGGCCGGAGGTGCTGCTTCACGACCTCTTCGTTCAGTTCGACGCCGAGGCCGGGCGCGTCCGGCACCACCGCGAACCCTTTTTCGACGAGCGGCTGTCCGCTGGTGGTCTTCACCAGGTCTTCCCACCACGGCACGTCGAGCGAGTGGTGCTCGAGCGCGATGAAGTTCTCGGTCGCGGCCGCGCAGTGCACGTTCGCCATGAACGAGACCGGCGTGCCCGCGAAGTGCATCGCCATCGCGACGCCGTGCTCCATCGCGTAGTCGCCGATCTTCTTCGTCTCCATCAAGCCGCCCGCGCTCGCCAGGTCCGGATGGATCATGTCCACGGCGCCCATGTCGATCAGCTTGATGAAATCTTCTTTCAGGTAGATGTCCTCGCCGGTCAGGACCGGCGTGGTGGTGGAGTCCTTGATCTGCTTCAGCAGCTCGCCGAACTCCCACGGCACCATGTCTTCCATCCACGCGAGGTTCCACCGTTCCATCGCGCGCGCCAGCTTGATGCAGCTGTTCACGCCGATGTGCCCGTAGTGATCGGAGGCCAGCGGAATCTCCATCCCGATCACCTGGCGGATCTGGCCGACCCAGTCCGATAACCACTCGATACCCTTGTCGGTAATCGTGATGCCGGTGAACGGGTGCATCACGCGCTGGCCGCCGCCGATGTCGGTGCCGAGCGGCATCGAAAGCGCGCCCGGCACGTTGCGGAGCAGGCCGATCCCGAAATCCTGCTTGAGGAACGTGATGCCGCGGTCCATCCGCGCCTTCAGCATCTGCCCCTGCTCGGTTGCGGTCTCGCGCTCGGTCGTGTCCGCATAGAGCCGCACGCGATCGCGGAACTTGCCGCCGAGCATCTGCCAGCACGGGACGCTCCACGCCTTGCCGGCAAGATCCATCAACGCCATCTCGATCCCGCACACGCCGCCGGCCTGACGCGCGGGGCTGCCGAACTGTTTGATCTTGCGGAACACTCTGTCGACGTTGCACGGGTTCTCGCCAAGGATGCGGCTCTTGAGGAAGAGCGCATACGTCTCGCTCGCGCCGTCGCGCACCTCGCCCCACCCGACGAGCCCCTGGTTGGTATCGATACGAATGAGCGGGCAGGTCATCGGCGCGCCGGTCACGACCGCGACGCGCAGGTCGGTGATCTTCAGCGCCGACGGCTCCGACGCGCGCTTGACGTTCGCGTTCACGACGTTGGCGGCGGCTTGCGCGGCCGCCTCGCCGCCGAGCGCTATCGTGCCCGCCGCGGTGAGACCGAGCGTCTTGAAAAAGGAACGACGATCGACGGCGTGCGACGCATCATCCAGCAGGTTGCGAACTCGCCCTTTCATGAACGCTCCTTCGATTCCTTCGTGTTTCTTCGTTCCTTCGACCCTTCGCCGTCCTTCGATCCCTTCCCCTAGAAGTTGAACTTGAGCGAGAACTGCATCGATCGATTGTCGACAATGGTGGTGGTGATGCGGCCGGCGGTCGGCGAATCGAAGTTCTGATTCGGGAAGCCGAAGCCCGGATGATTGAACAGATTGAACGCGTCCCACCGGAATTCCACATTCGTGCGCCCGATCGCCGCGAAACGCTTCGAGAGCGAGGTATCGAAGTTCACGTGTCCCGGCGCATACAGGATGCCGCGTCCGGTGTTGCCGTAGGTGTTCGGCGGCGGCGCGACGAAATCCTTCGGGTTGTACCAGAGATCGACCGTCGGATGATCGAGGCGTCCGGATCCGATCCGATCCGGCCAGCTTGGCGCGCCGTTGTTCACGCCGTTCTGCATGAACACCGTGAACGGCCGGCCGGTGGTCATCGTCGAGATGCCGGCGAGCTGCCACCCGCCCGCCAGCGCGCCGACGAGGCCGCCGTCCTGCAGCCACCGCCGGCCCGGGCCCCACGGCAGTTCCCAGACCCAGCTGATGACGGCGCGATGCCGCACGTCGAAGCCGGCCGGTCCGCGTCCCGCTTTCAGGTTCGTGACCGTCTGCGGGTTGCCCACCGCGCCGCCGCCGCTCGCGGCCGACCCGCCGTAGTCGAGCGCCTTCCCGTACGTATAGCTGCCGAGGAACTGCAGCCCGCCGCTGAACCGCTGCGTCACCTTCAGCTGACCGCTGTGATAGATGGAGCTGTTGCGTGGATCGCACTGCACCATGTTGTTCAGGCGATTCAGCGGCTGGATCAGGCGCCGCGATTCCTGCGAACCGATGCCCGGCTGCACCTCGTTGGGGTTGTAGCAGAACACGATGTGCTTCCCGGCGCTTCCCGCGTAGGTCAGCTCCACGGCGGTCGCCGCGAAGAGCCGCCGCTCGATGCCGAAGTGCCACTGCTCGGCGTATGGCGTCTCGTTTTCGAAGGAGTGACCCAGCACTCTCGGGTTGGCGGCCTGCAGCTCCGCGGTGGTGCGCGGCTTCACCTGCACGATCGGCGGGAAGGGATCCTCGATGGTGCGCACGGCGGTGAAATCCGTGGGGTTGGTCGCGAAGTTGACATTCTGCGAAATCGTGTAGGGCACCTGCTGGCCGATCATGTTCGACGCGGACGGCTGTTCCGGGTAGTACGTGATGCCGAAGCCGGTGCGCAGGATCGTCGAGCCGTTGCCGAACAGGTCATAGGTGAGGCCCAGCCGCGGCGCGAGATTGCCGTACTGCGTCTTCTTGTTGACCGATCGGCTGGCGCCGTCCTCGCCCGCATAGACCAGCCGGAGATTGACGGGATCGAAGTTGACGATCTTGTTGTCTTCCTCGGTTTCGGCGCCGAAGATCTCGTAGCGCAGGCCCGCGTTCATCGTCAGCCGCGCCGACAGCTTCATGTCGTCCTGGATGAACGCGGCGTGTTCCTGCGTGCGCAGCGTGTAGGGTTCGAGCAGGAACCCGCGCGCGGCGCTGTTGATGTAGCCGGTGAGCAGCGACGCCAGGCCGGAGCCGCCGCTGTTGGTGACCGGATTGTTCGTGTAGTTCCGTCCGAAGTTGATCGTGCCGCGAGTGTCGGTGTTCGTGAACGGCGACGGGTAGCGATCAACGAGACGGTATCCGAATTTCAGTTGATGGCGTCCGCGCAGCCACACCAGCGCGTCCTCGACCTGCCAGTGAAACTGCTTGGGATTGACCGGCAGGAACGCCGGGCCACCGGAGAGTCCGGTCAAGTCTGCGACGTTGATGTTGGGAAGACCGGTCGTGAACTCCGTCACGTTGATGCCCTGGATGCCGAGCGATTCGGCCGCGCGCGTGCCGAAGTCGGACTGGAACGTAAAGGGGACGGTCTTCGCGTAGCCAAGGCGCAGCTCGTTGACGAAGCGCGGTGACAGCACACGCGAATAGTTGAACGCCGCCCCGTGCGTCGTCAGACGCGTGTTCTGGATGCCGGCGACGAACGGGCCGAGATCGAACCGCGAGGCGGCGCTCGCCGGCGTCGGCAGGCAGCAGGCCGCCTGCCCCTGCGGGGCATCGAGCTTGAACCGTCCCCAGTTGAACCGGACGAAGAACGACTGCTTGGCCGAGAGTTGATGGTCGACGCGTCCGGAGAACGCGTGGTCGGTGACTTGTCGATTGACCGTGGACGTGTAGTTGTTGAAGTCCCCCGGGCCGTTCGGTAACGGATAGATGCTCGCGACGTTGCGTCCGACGGGATTGATCCGATCCTGGGGGATGACGTTGCCGGGAAACGGATCGCGGAGGAACTGCGGATTGGACGCGCTGACCGGCCGTGTCGGATCGAACGCCGGATTGAGGCGGGTCGTGAACGGATCGTAAATCGGGATCAGGTTGCCGTTGGCATCGCGGAAGTCGCTGAAATCGCCGTTGCGCGTCAGCGCCGTCGGGACGGTATTCACGAACACCTGCCCTCGCGTCTCCTTGAGACCCGCATAGTCGGCGAAGAAGAACGTCCGGCTGTGCCCGTCGTACAGTCCCGGAATGACCAGCGCGCCGCCCACCGCACCGCCGAACTGATGCCGGTCGAGCGGCGGCTTCGGATCGACCTTGAGCGTCCCGTCGGGCTGCGGCACCTTTCGCACGAAGAAATTCGTCGCGTCGAACGCTTCGTTTCGCAGGTACTCGAACGCGGTGCCATGAAGCGTGTTGGTGCCCGATTTCGTCGAGACCGACACCACGCCGGCGCCGCGGCCGAACTCGGCGGAGAAGACGCCGGAGAGCACCTTGAACTCGCGGACCTGCTCGACCGACGGCGAGACGATGACGGTGTTGAACGTGTATTCGTTGTTGTCGATGCCGTCGATGAGCCACGCGTTCGCGTTGGCCTGGTGACCGAGCGCGTTGAAGTTGGATGCGCCCCGCGGATTGAAGGTGCTGGCGCCGGAGAGGTTTTCGCCGGCCTGCCCCGGTGTGACGCCCGGCGTCAGGTAGACGAGCGTCGCGAAATTCCGTCCGTTGAGCGGCAGTTCCTTGATGGCGCGCTCTTCGATCACGGTGCCCACTTCCGACGAGTCGGTGTGGAGCAGCGGCGCCGATGCGACGACCGATGTCGTTTCTTCGATGCCTCCGACCTCGAGCATCACGTCCACGCGTGCGCGCTGATTCACCTGGAGGACGACGCCGTCGCGGATCCATTTCTTGAAGCCCTGCACGCTGACTTCGACCGAGTAGGTGCCGGGCACGAGGAACGGCGCCGTATACGTACCGCTGGCGTCCGTTTCATAGGTTTCAGCGGTGCCCTTGTTGGTTTCGCGGATCGTGACGGTGGCGCCCGGCACCACGCCGCTGTTATCGCTTACCGTGCCGACGAGCGTGCCGGTGGTGACCTGGGCGGTCGCAAGTGTTGCCGTCATCGAACTGGCGGCGGCGGTCAGGATCAGCATCACGACGCGTGCGTATGTCATCGTTTGCCTCCACGATTGCGGCGGAGCCTGTCACCGCGGCTCGGGCCTTGTCAAGCGACAGCCCCGACGTCGATTCGTGACGCCGGTCAACTGACGACAGGTAGGGCGGGTCTTCAGACCCGCCGATCGACTCAAGTTCTTCAGATCCAAGTGGCCTGATCCACGAGCTCCCCGTACACGCGAGTTCACCGGTATCGCAAGTTAGATGGACGCCGCGGGAAGAAGTAGAGTAGGCACAGTCTCGACCACGAGGAGAGGATCGGTGGCCCACAGACACTCACGACGCGCGATCCTGAAAATGGCGGGCACCGCCGCGCTCGCGCCGGCGCTCGGCACGCGCGTGGTGCGCACGGACGCACAAGACCGTCCGCGTGTCATGACGCCGAACATCTGCCTGGAAGCGGGCGCCGCGATGGGGGAGTCGGCAGAGGAAGCGGCCGCGGCGGCGCGGCGCATTCGCCAGCTGGGCGTCGAACATGTGATTGGCGGCGGCGGCCGCATCCCGTGGGAAGAGGCGCGGCTCTCGCAGATGATGACGCGCTTGAAGGCGAACGGCCTCACGCTGGCGAACCTGATGATCGCCGGATTCCCCAACGCGATCTACAACCGCCCCGATCGCGACGCCGACATCGAGAAGGTGATGGCGTCGATTCGCGCTGCGGGCAACGTCGGCCTGCCGGTCGTCGAATACAACTGGTACGCGCACCGGGCGATGGAAGGCTACTTCGAAGAGACCGGCCGCGCCGGCGCAGGGTGGACAGGGTTCGATTACGCGCGGATGAAGGACCTGCCGCCGCTCCCGGAGGAAGGAGCCCACACGCTCGACGAGATGTGGGCCAACATCACCTACTTCCTCAAGGCGGTGGTCCCCGCGGCCGACAAGGCAGGCGTGCGCCTCGCGCTCCATCCGAACGACCCGCCGGCGCCGATCAGCCGCGGCTCGCAGCAGATCATGGGCACGATCGACGGCTGGAAGAAGCTGGTCGCCATCGTCGACAGCCCGTCGAACGGCATCACGTTCGATTGCGGCGTCACCCGCGAGATGGGCGGCGACCCCGTCGAGGTCTGCGGCTGGTTCGCGAGCCGCGATCGCATCAATCACGTGCACTTCCGCAACGTCATCGTGCAGAAGCCTTACGAGCGCTACACCGAGGTCTTCATCGACGAAGGGCAGAACGACATGTTCGCGGTCATGAAGGCACTGGTGCGCCACAAGTATGCGCGCCTCATCTACCCGGAGCACCCGCGCGCCATCGACTACGACCGCGATCGCCCGGACTTCCGCTCGATGTATCCCGGCGGCGGCGGCTATGCGGGCTTCGCGTTCAATGTGGGCTACACGCGCGCGATGCTGCAAGCGGCAAATGGGAGTTAGCTGTCAGCGGTCAGCTGAGAGCTGTTTCACAGGAGCGAACGAGGATGCGTTCCGGATTGCTTGTCATGGCCGTGGCCGCGCTATTGACGCAGGCGGCGCCGTCCGCGCAGCTGTTCTCCCTGAGCCGCGACCAGCTGATCGAGTACACGGCCGAGAACCCGTTCGATCGCTTTCCCGACGGCCGGCCGAAAGTGCCCGACGCGCTGATCGAGCGAGCCCGCGGCCTGTCGGCGGAAGAAGTGTTCGCGATCCTGCCGAACAAAGGTTTCCGCAATCAGTACGCGGACGGCTTCCAGGTGCTGCACCCTTCGAAGCGCCTCGTCGGTCGCGCGTTCACGCTGCAGTTCATGCCGCTCCGCCCGGACCTCGAGGGCGTGATCGCCGCGAAGGCCAAGGCGGCTGGCCTCGATCGCATGAACAATCAGACGGCCATCGACATGCTGCAGCCGGGCGACGTGCTGGTGGTGGATCTCTTCGGCCAGCAAGAGGGCGGGACGATCGTCGGCGACAACCTGTTCTACTACATCATGAAGGCGACGAAACGAGCGGGGCTGGTCGTCGACGGTGCGATTCGCGACCTCGACGGCATCTCGGGGATGGAGATGCCGGCCTATTTCCGGAGCGTGCATCCCAGTTATCTGACCAACGTGATCATCACCGGCATCAACGTGCCGGTGCGGATCGGCAAGGCGACGGTCATGCCCGGCGACCTCGTGTTCGGCGACAGCGAAGGCGTGTATTTCATCCCGCCCGCGCTCGTGCAGCCGGTCGTCGACAACGCCGACATCGTCCACATCCACGACGAATGGACCCGCATGAAGTTCGACGAAGGGAAATACAAGTCGAGCGAGATCTACGGCTCGCCAAAGGATCCCGCGTTGAAGCAGGAATACGAGGCCTATCTGAAGAAACGGCTCGACGAGATTCGAAAGGGGTATCAGAAATGACGCGGGTGAAGCAGTTCGGAAGGATCTGACGCGGCGTGCTGCTCCTCATCCTCCTGACAATCGCGCTGCTGCCGCAGGCCGACGACCCGGGCCGCAAGACCTACGAGAGCTACTGCGTGCGCTGCCACGGCGCGGACGCGCGCGGCGGCGAAATGGGGCCGCCGATCGCATCACGCCTGCCTGCCCACAACGATCAGCAGCTCGCCGCGTTCATTCGCAGCGGCCGTCCCGAGCGCGGCATGCCGCCAAGCCCGATCGTCGACGCCGAGATGGCCGCACTCGTCAAGTACCTCCGCACGCTCGAACGCCCCGAGGAGGCGAAGCCGCTCCCGCGCGTGACGCTGGACACCGACGCCGGATCGAAGATTGATGGCCTGCTCCTCGCCGAAGGGCTCGTCGATCTGCAGGTGCGCACCGACGATCGCCGGGTGCACCTGCTGCGCCGGACCGGCGACCGCGTGCGCGAAGTGACATCCACGGTCGATTGGCCGACCTACAACGGCGATCCGCGCGGCAACCGGTACACCACCGCGACGGAGATCGATCGGTCGACGCTGCCGCGCCTCGGCCTCACGTGGATGTTCACGGTCCCGCGCGCCGGCAACCTGCAGGTCACGCCGGTGGTGGTCGGCGGCATCATGTACGTCGCGTCGATCAACGAGTGCTACGCGCTCGACGCGGGGTCCGGCCGCCAGATCTGGCGCTTTCAGCGGCAGCGCACGAAGGACATGTCGACGGGCGGGAATACGAACCGCGGCGTGGCGGTGGCCGGCGATCGCGTGTTCATGCAGACCGACAACGCGCACATCCTCGCGCTCGATCGGTTCACCGGCGAGCTGCTCTGGGACACGGAGCTCGCGGACTGGCGCAAGAACTACTCGGCATCCTCTGCGCCGCTGCCCGCGGGCCACCTGATCATCTCGGGCGTCGCCGGTGGCGAGCACGGCGCGAACGGGTTCGTCGCCGCGCACGATCAGGCGACCGGCAAAGAGGTCTGGCGCTTCTGGACCGTGCCGAAGCCGGGCGACCCCGGGTCGGAGACGTGGCAGGGCAAGGACATCGAGCACGGCGGCGCGCCGACGTGGTTCACCGGCAGCTACGATTCCGAGCTCGACACGATCTACTGGCCGACCGGGAATCCCAGCAAGGAATACAACGGCGACGATCGCTCCGGCGACAACCTGTATGCGGACAGCATCCTCGCGCTCGATCGCGCGACCGGGCGGCTGAAGTGGTACTACCAGTTCACGCCGCACGACCTGTGGGACTGGGACGCGACGGAAACATCGGTGCTCGTCGACGCCGAGTGGCAGGGGCAGCGTCGTCGCTTGATGCTGCACGCCAATCGCAACGGCTTCTTCTATGTCTTCGACCGGCGGGACGGCACGCGTCTGCTGACCAAGCCGTTCGTCACGCGGCTCACGTGGGCCACGGGCATCGGCGGGGACGGCCGGCCGATCAAGGCGCCAAACCAGGCGCCGACGAAGGACGGCACGAAGGTGTGCCCGTCCCAGGACGGCGCGACCAACTGGTTCTCACCGTCGTTCGATCCCGCGACCGGGTTGTACTTCGTGCAGACGTTCGAGAAGTGCAGCATCTACGTGAAGACCGATGGCGGCGACTGGCAGTCGGGCAAGTCGTATCTCGGCGGATCGCAGCGCACCGCCGACGATCCCGTCCCCGAGCGCGTGCTGAAGGCGATTGACATTCGGACCGGTGACATTCGCTGGACGCTGCCGCAGCCCGGCCCGGCGGATTCCTGGGGCGGCACGCTCGCCACGGCGACGGGCCTCGTGTTCGCGGGCGCGGAGGATGGATCGCTGATCGCCGTCGAGGGCGCGACCGGGAAGCTGCTCTGGAGTTTTCCGACCAACCAGGAATGGAAGGCCTCGCCGATGACCTATACGTTCGACGGCCGCCAGTTCATCGCCATAGCCGGCGGTCCGAACATCCT
>JBKPRU010000261.1:0-33703 GCA_046734675.1 Acidobacteriota bacterium | reverse complement strand
AGTCTCGTGGGCTCGGATATGTGTATAAGAGACAGGCGTTGTAGTACGCGGTCTGAAACTGTTCGATCAACTCTTTCATGCGAATCGCGTCGCGCTTGCGGTGCCCGTGGCACCGCACGGGGCTTGCGCCGCCGCTCGACTCGATCAGCACGTTCGAGAAGAACAGGTTCGTATCGATCGACACCGACGCGACGTGCGCCATGTGAATCGACTGCTCACGCCGGCCGAACCACTCCGGCGTGTAATGCACGACACTCGTCGGTGTGACCGCGACCTGGGTCGGAAACAGGTGATTCCCACGGCTCCAGCGGCTCGCACGGAAGACATGCTCTCCCGGAACGCGCCGGCCGCGCACCACGACCATCGCGAGGATCAACACGCCGACGAAGGCGACCCCCGCGCCGGCAATCCACAGTACCAGCGAGCTCGTGTCGCTCATCGTGTCCAAATTGGCTGGGGCAAAATACGTTCGCTCTGATGAGGTATGTTTGTCAAGGGAAAACGCGCGCGTAGCGTGCGCGTTGGCGTCTCGTCATCCCCCCATCCTCACGCGAAGCGCGCCGCGCGCGAGCGCTCCTTCTGATATCCTCGCCTTATGCCGCATCGAGCACCGGGCTCGCCGGGTCACGGTCCTTCCCACTACCTCCAGGGCAAACAGATTCGCTACTACCGGCCCCGCGGCAGCGCCGAAGTGCGCGCGCTCATCGACGGCGGCTTCCAGGCCTTCAACGCCGGACGGCTCGCCGAGGCGTGCCACATCTTCAGCGACAAGATGCTCGCGCCCGAGAACGACACGACGATCGGCCTGACCGTCGCCGGCGCGCTCACGCCCGCCGGACTCGGCGGCTGCGTCATCGAGATGATGGACCGCGGCCTCATCGACTTCGTCATCAGCACCGGCGCGAACCTCTATCACGATCTTCATTACGCGCTGAACTTCTCACTGCACCGCGGCTCGCCGTTCCTCGACGACGTCGAGCTGTACGAGCAGGGCATCATCCGCATCTACGACGTGCTGTTTCCGGCGACGGTGCTGCTCGAGACCGACGCCTACATCCGTGACTTCCTCGTGCGCGCGAAGCTCGCGGGTGCGATGTCGACGGCGGAGTTCCACTTCCGCCTCGGCCAGGATCTGCTGGAGCGGCAGCCCGGCTCGGTCGAACACTCCGTCCTCGCCAAGGCCGCGCAGTGCGGCGTGCCGATCTACACGTCGTCGCCGGGCGACAGCTCGATCGGGATGAACATCGCGTATCACGAGCTGATGAACGGCGGCACGTTGATGATCGATCCCAATCGGGACGTCAACGAGGTGTGCGCCATCATCCTTGCGGGCACCCACAATGGCTGCGTGATTCTCGGCGGCGGCTCGCCGAAAAACTTCTATCTGCAAGGGCAGCCCACGCTGTGGGAGGTCTACGGTATCCCGAAAGGCGGCAACGACTTCTTCATCCAGATCACGACCGATCAGGTCGTGTGGGGCGGGCTCTCGGGCGCGACGCCCGCCGAGGCCGTGAGCTGGGGCAAGGTGAATCCCGGCGTCCTGCCCGACACCGTCGTCGCCTATTGCGATTCGACGATCGCGTTTCCGCTCTTCTGCGAGTATGCGGTCGGCTCGCCGAACGGCCGCCGCACCCGCCGCGAACTGGTGCGGAAGCGCGATGCGCTGGTCGCCGATCTCCTGCGCCAGGCGAAGGCCGCGAAAGACGCCAAGCAGATCACCGCGGAACCCGCAGAGATCGATCGTCACCGGTAAGACAGAGCGTGGGGACACTGTCATCGGAGCTCGGACCGCTCGTCGAGCGCACGAACGGGCAGCCGCGCGTCTATGCCGACGCGAACATCCCGACCGGCGTCGTCGCCTACATGCGCGCGACGCTCGGCTGGGACGTGCTGTTCGTGCTCGAGCACGACGATCTCCGCCGCGCGCGCGACATCGAGCACTATCGCCTGGCGCGTCAGTTGGGGCGCACGCTCGTCACGCTCGATCACGACTACCTCGACGATCGCGGGTTCCCGCCGGATGAAGGCGCCGGCGTGATGGTGCTGTCGGCGCCGGACGAACGGTGGCTGCGCCGGTTGTTGAAGAAGATGGATCGCGATCTGTTCCGCGCTGACGGGGCGCGCGCGCTGCCCCTCGAGCGGCGGAAAGTGGAGTGGCATATCGGCGGCATGCACGACACCGATGCTGACGCTGGGTGTTGACCTGACAGGCCCGCCGCGCGCGCTGTTCGTGGACGGCAGCGGCGCGGTGACGTCCCGCGAGCAGAGCGGCAGCGATGACGCACTCGAGAAGGCGGCGCACGATCCGCGCGTCGGCTTCGTGGGCGTCGCGGTTCCCGAACACGACCCCCGGAAAGTCGCAATCGTCGGCACCAACGTGACGCGGTGTGCGCCAGGGCCAGCCGCGGTGGCCGCCGAAGTATGGGTCGGCGCCGCGCGCGGTGCGCAGCACGCGGTCTGTCTGAGCATCGGTGAACAGGTCTTCGCGGGCCTCTGGTTGGACGGCCGCGTCTGGGCGGGCGCGCACAATCGCGCCGGCGACGTGGCGTGGCTCGCGCTCAACCCGGTCGAGCGCCAGGACTATCGCAAGCTCGGTGGGCTTGCCGCGGAAATCGCGTTCAAGGGCATCGCGCGCCGGCTCGCGTGGCGCATCCAGGCCGGCGACCACTCCGCGGTGCTCGAGCGCGTCGGCGATCTCGAGGCCATCACCGCGGCCCACGTGTTCGATGGCGCGCGCGCCGGCGACGGGGTTGCCATCTCGGTCGTCCGTGACACGGCGCGCTACATCGGCATGTCGATCGCGAACTTCGCGGCGGCGCTCGATCCCGAAGTGATCGTCGTCGGCGGCGCGGTTGCGGCCGCCCACGACGTGCTGTCCGACGCCGTGCGCCAGGAATGCACGCGGCGCCTGGCCCCGCACACCATGGACTCCGTGCGTATCGAATTCTCCACCCTCGGCGACGATGCCGTCGCGATCGGCGCCGCACGACTTGCGATGATCCGATGATCGTTCTTTCAGGCGCCGACCTCGTATTACCCGATCGCGTGCTCGCCGGCGGCACGCTCGTTCTCGAGGGCGATCGGATCGTGGACGTGATGTCCGCGCAGCGCGAGACGCCGTCGCCGCAGACAGGCGGCGCCCCTTCGTCGGTGGCGTTCGATGTGACCGGGCACTACATCGTTCCCGGGTTCATCGACGTGCACGTGCACGGCGTCGAAGGACTCGACACCCTCGAGAGCCGTGACGCGATCCGCGACATCGCGGGACGGTTGACCAAGTACGGCGTCACCGCGTTCTGCCCGACGTCGCTGGCCTGCGCGCCGGACCTGCTGCGCATGATGCTCGAAGCGGTCCGCGACGCGCGCACGACACGCGCACCGGGTGGCGCCCGCGTGCTCCCGGCGCATCTCGAGAGCAACTTCATCAACCCGGAGTTCAAGGGGGCGCAGCCGCTCGAATGTCTGCGACTCCCGCCCGGCTCCGGCACCGCGCCGGAGACTCGCGGCAAGGGGCAGTGGACCGGCGGCGACATCCTACGCGAGATCGAAAACGCCCGTCCCGACGTGGGCATCATCACGGTGGCGCCCGAGCTCGAACGCGGCATCCCACTCATCGAATCGTTCGCGTCCCATGGACATCACGTGTCGCTCGGGCATTCCGGCGCGACCTACGAACAGGGAATGCTGGGCGTCCGGGCCGGCGCGCGGCAGGCAACCCACCTTTTCAATCGCATGCCTCCGGTCGGGCATCGCGCCCCGGGCCTCGCCGGCGCGGTCCTCGAATCGGACGACGTGGTCGCGGAGCTCGTCTGTGACGGCGTGCACGTGCACCCGGCCATGATGCGCGTCGCGCTCGCCGCGAAGCGGCCCGACCGCATCATGGCGATCACCGATGGAACGGCCGGATCGGGGCTCGCGTCCGGCACGCGCGCTGCCATCGGCGGCCGCCCGATCCGCATCGCGGAGGCCGCGTATCTCGATGACGGGACCCTCGCCGGCAGCGTGCTGACGATGGATCGCGCGTTTGCGAAGCTGACCGCCGAGGTGGGTCTCAGTCTCAGCGACGCGGCGACTGTCTGTTCGACGACGCCGGCGCGTGCCCTGGGGCTGCAGGGCTTCGGCATCATTTCGCCCGGCGCGATCGCCGACTTCGCGGTCCTCGACCGCGACCTGCGCGTCGTCCAGACGTGGATCGCGGGAACGCTCGCGTGGGGCGCCCCGTCTACTCCTGTATGAGATCTGCCCTCCCGGCCATCGTGTGCGTGTCGGCCGTGTGTCTCTCCACCGCCTGCGTCGTCGTCGATTCGCAGGGGCATATCACCCGCGAAGAAAAGCGCTTTCGCGTCACCGGGACGCCTGACCTGCGGCTTACGACGTTCGACGGCGCGATCGATATCCGCGCCGGCGAGGGACGGGACGTCATCGTGGAAATCGAGAAGCGCGGTCCGTCGAAGGAGACGGTCGAGCGGCTGCAGGTGGACGCCACTCAGGACGGCAATCGCATCGATGTCGAAGTGAAGCGCCCGGGCGGCGACGCGGCCTTTTTCGGCATGGGCCATCACGTGTCTCCCACCGCCAAGCTGATCGTCACGATGCCGAAGCACGGCAACATCGTGGCGAAAAGCGGCGACGGTTCAATCCGCATCGACGCGGTGCACGGGCGACTCGAATTGCGCACCGGCGACGGGAGCATCCGAGCGAACGACGTCGGCGGCGAGGTGGTCCTCGACACGCACGACGGCTCGGTCGTGCTGGACGGCGTCGACGGCGACGTCGATTTGACGACCGGCGACGGCAGCGTCACGGTGTCAGGTAAGCCGGGCGCGCTGCGTTTGAAAACCGGCGACGGATCGATCACGC
This sequence comes from Acidobacteriota bacterium, assembly GCA_046734675.1. Lineage (GTDB taxonomy): Bacteria > Acidobacteriota > Vicinamibacteria > Vicinamibacterales > 2-12-FULL-66-21 > QHWT01. The sequence goes on along the minus strand of JBKPRU010000261.1, from coordinate 28,843 downwards.
TGCGCGCGGATCAGGGTACCCAGATGAAGGACGATTGGTCGGTCTCGACGGGCGACGGCGGAGTGACGCTCTACCTGCCGTCGGACTTCGCCGCCGAGGTCGATGCGCATACCGGCGATGGCGCGATCCGCAGCGATCTCGATATCACCGGTGGCAACAGCGATGATCACGAACGCCGCTCGCTGCGCGGCCGCCTCGGCGCGGGTGGCAGAACGCTGAAGATTCGTACTTCCGACGGTTCGATTCGACTGAAAGCGAGCTAGCTTCTTCAAACGGGGCTCCGCCCCGAACCCCGGCTCCTCGCTCGCGGGGACCCCTCGCCCCGCTCCGCTCGTCGCCCTTCGACGATGCTCAGGGCGACCCTGAGCCTGCCGAAGGGTCGCGGGCGCGCTGTGCGCGCCGCCGTTGTGCGGATACATGACGGGTCGCATGACGGCCCTCGACTAACGCAGTGGCGCCTGCCGGTACGGCGTCGGATCCACCACACCAGCTTCCCTGAACGCGTCGCGGCGCTCGCGGCACTTGCTGCAGCGGCCGCAGTGCTGGCCCTCGAGCGGCTGCATGCACGACAGCGTCAGCTGCAGCGGCACGTTCAGGTTGACTGCCTTCCGGATCACGTCCGCCTTGTGCAGCGAGGCAAACGGCGCGTCAATCGCAATTGGATGCGCGAGCCCGAGCGACAGCGCGCGCGCCATCGCGTCGAAGAACTCCGGCGTGGCATCGGGAAAAGGATTACCGGCCAGCGGCCCGATCCAGACGCGTGAGATGGCGGCGCGGGCCATGTACACGGACGCCTTCGACAACAGGATCACGTTGCGTCCGTCGATGAAGACGTCCTCGTCGGGGGTGTCGAATGCCGGCGGCTCGCCGCGGACGGCCCAGTGGGTCGGCGCGAACACGTCGCGCATATCGAAGTGCAGATGCACCAGCGAGGCGACGCGATCGCGCGCCGGCAGCGCGTCGATGAAGCGGGCCGCCATCGCGCGCTCTTCGTTCTCCCACGCGAAGCCGACGCTGACGTAGATCGGGGCGACCGGGCCGCGTTCGGCGGCGACGGCGACGAGCACCGCGCTGTCGAGCCCGCCCGAGAAAAGCACCGCGGTATAATTCGCAGGATCGACAGTCACGCGTTCACCGCTCACGAGATTCCATGTACCTCGTCACCAAGCGCATCGAGTTCTGCTACGGACATCGCCTGCTGGATTACGACGGCGTCTGCAAGCACCCGCACGGCCACAACGCATCGGTTGAAGTGGAGGTCCGGACCGACCGCCTCGACAAGCGCAACATGGTCGCCGACTTCAGCGACATCAAGCGCATCGTGAAAGGGTGGATCGATCGCGAGCTCGATCACAAGATGATCCTGCGGCAGGACGATCCGCTGGTGAAGCCGCTCAAGGAGCTCGGCGAGCCGATGTATCTGCTCGAGAGCAACCCCACCGTCGAGCGACTCGCGAAGTTGATCTACGACAAGGGGCGCGAACTGGGCGTCGACATCGTCACGGTGCGCATCTGGGAGACGCCCACCTCCTTCGCGTCGTACTCGGAGTCGTGACACTGGCGGCGATCGACGACGCCGGGTCTAAAGACCGGCCTACACCTGACAGCCAGCACCCTCTTCGCGTAAGCCGGGTCTTTAGACCCGGCATCAACGACAGGCGCTACTTCTTGTACGGCAACTCGTACGAGAAGTAGCCGAAGATCCCGGCGCTCGCCGACCCTTCGCTCCACGTGACCGGCACGGCGGCGCCGATGATGATCTGCGTGTCGGCGGCCGGGTTCCAGCCGCCTCGCACGCCCGGCGAGAGGGTGAACGTCCGGTCCCGCTCGGTTGCGCGCGTGCCGTTCTGGTCTACGTATTTCTGATCGAAAATCAGCACCGATTCGAGCATGACGTGCAGCATCGGGGCGGCGCGGTAGATGGCGCTCCCGGCGAGCTGCGGAATGACGAGCGTCGGCCGGTCGGCGCGATGCACCCACGTCATGCCGCTGTTCCAGTGGTAGTAGAAGTCGCCGTGCTGCTTGCTGAACGGCAGGTTGAACTGGACGCCGCTCGAGCGATCGAGGTGTCCGGTCGGGACGATCGCGCTGATGCGCGGGGCGAACGCGGGACGCCCTGGTCCTTCTTCAACGACCTGGAGGCGATAGTTCAGAAGCGTATCGCCAAAGCCATCGCTCCCGCCGATCGAGGAAAAGGGCAGCGTGTAAGAAAACTGATGCCGCATGCCGGTGACCGGCCACTCCTGCGTGAACGTCAGGAACCAATCGCCGTCCTGGTGCGACCAGTTGAGGATGTTCTGAAAGATGCGCGGTTCCTGGTTGAACGCTTCTTCGACCAGGAACGAGTTGTCGACAATTTCGAACGGCTTGTCCCGTGGTTCCTGGGCCGGCGTCTGCGCCGAGGCGCCCATCACGCTGGCGATCCACAGACACAACACACCGACCGTCTGGACCAGCACCTTTGAGGCCGCGCGCGCGCCGATGGTGACCTCGCGGCGGCCGCGGCCGCGCAACCGCACGCTGTCGGCCGCGTCGTCGCGCTCTTCGACGCTGACCCGCTGACCGGGCTTGAGGTCGTGGCGTTCGACGAAGCGGAGGAACTCGCTGTCCTGGTCGGTGACGCGCCGGATCGTCACCGGCTCGTGCATCGGGCACGTCATCAGCGTGTCGTACTCCGGCCGTGTGACGGTGCCGTCCGCATCCGGAATGGGATCGCCATGCGGATCGACCGACGGCCGTCCGAGCATTTCGTCCATCAGTTCTATCAAGCGATCGGACACGGCATGTTCGAGGTGCTCCGCCTCGTCGTGCACTTCGGCCCAGCTCATGCCCATCACTTTTACGAGGAAGAGCTCAATCAGCCGGTGGCGCCGCACGACGAGCGCGGCGAGTTTCTCGCCCGCCTTGGTCAGGCGGACGCCCGCGTAGGGCTCATAGCGCACCAGCCCGGACTCGGCCAGCGTCTTCACCATCGTGGTCGCCGTACCCGGCGTCACCCCGAGCGCCGCGGCAAGCTGTCCCATCGGAACGAGCGGCGGCGTGTCGCCACCGGCGATCTGCGCCTGCAGGATCGCTTTCAGATAGTTCTCGACTGTTGGACTGGCAGCCATTTGACTTTCATCTTAGTCTAAGATTAAATTTTGACTAGTCAAAATCACTGCATTCGACGAAGGAGCATGTATGGCGCCGACATTTGGTCTCACCCGCCGCGCGTGGATGCGGCTCGTCGGCGCCGGTGCCGCGGTCGCTGCGCCGCTCGCGCGGGGACGCTTTAGCGCCGCCGCGCAGGATACCAGCGCCGGCGCGCACGCGGCGATGTCGCATGACCACGCCATGGGGCCGGTCGGGCGCGTCACCTCGGACGCGATCAATCCCACGCGGTTTCTCCGCACCTGGAACTTCGCGGACCTCCCGGCCGACACGCGTACCGAGTACTACCGCGAGACGCCGAGACCGGACGGATCGCTGTTGCGCCAGTACCGCCTGGTCGCCGTCGATCGCGAGATCGAAATCGCGCCGGGGGTCTACTTTCCGGCCTGGACGTTCAACGGCCAGGTTCCCGGGCCGACGCTGCGCGCCACCGAAGGGGATCGCGTCCGCGTCACGTTCATCAATGAAGGGACGCACCCGCACACGATCCACTTCCACGGCTGGCATCCTCCGGAGATGGACGGGTCGCTGCCAGAGCACCAGGTGATGCCGGGCGCGCAGTTCGTCTACGAGTTCGACGCCGAACCGTTCGGGCTGCACTTGTATCACTGCCACGCGGTGCCGCTGAAGCGGCACATCCACAAGGGGCTGTATGGCGTGTTCATCGTCGATCCGCGCGAGGGGCGTCCGCAGGCCGACGAGCTCGTCATGGTCATGAACGCGTTCGACACGAACTTCGACGCCGATAACGAGGTGTATGCGGTCAACACCATCGCGCATCACTACACCCACGAGCCCATCGTCGTAAACGTCGGCGCGCTCGTCCGCATTTACGTCGTCAACGTGACCGAATTCGATTTGATCAACAGCCTGCACCTGCACGGCATGTTCTTCAGCGTGAATCGCACCGGCACCAGCATGACCGGCAGCGAGACGACCGACACCGTGATGCTGTGCCAGGGGGAGCGCGCGATCGTCGAAACGCGTTTTCGGTACCCGGGTCTCTTCATGTTTCACGCCCATCAGAGCGAGTTCGCCGAACTCGGATGGATGGGCCTCTTCGAAGCGGTGGGGGTGCGTCGTGATACCTGAAACCACGCATGTGGCGCAGCCGGTCCAGCAGCGGCTCTGGGCCGTTGCGCTGCTGCCCATCGCCGCGCTGGCCGTGCTCCTTGCCGCGCTGGTCTTCCTGAGGCCGGCGGATCGCCTGCGCGGCGAGGGTGTGCCGCCGGTCGAACGGCTCGCCATCGAGCGCACCGTGCTTCGTCCCGGCAGCATCGTGCTCTCGGTCCTCAACGACGGCCCCGACCCTGTCACGATCGCCCAAGTCATCGTCGACGACGCGTACTGGTCGTTCACGACCGATCGCGGCAAGGTCCTGAAGCATCTGGGGCGCACGGAGCTGAGCATTCCGTATCCCTGGGTGGACGGCGAAGCGCACGCGATCAAGATCCTGACATCCACGGGCACCGCGTTCGAACACGAGATCGCCGTCGCGAGGACGACGCCGCTGCCCGACGCGCGCTACTTCGCGACGTTCACGCTCATCGGCCTTTACGTCGGCGTGATTCCGGTCGCCGCCGGCCTGCTCTGGTTCCCGTTCATGCGGCGGCTCGGAGTAACCGGCCTCGACGTGCTGTTGGCGCTGACGGTCGGACTGCTCGTGTTTCTCTTCGTCGACACGATGCATGAAGGGCTCGACGCCGCCGGGCAGCTGCCGGATTCCTACCAGGGTGTCGCGCTGCTGATGGCCGGCGCTGCCGCCGCGTATCTCGTGCTCGAGTGGATTGGAGCGGTGCTGCGGGCGCGGCGCGCGCAGGAGCGGACGGCTGGATCGTCCGCCGCGATCCTGGCACTGCTCGTCGCCGTCGGCATCGGGCTCCACAACTTTGGCGAGGGACTCGCGATTGGTGCCGCGTTCACGCTCGGCGAGGCCGCGCTCGGCACGCTGCTGATCGTCGGCTTCACGCTGCACAATACGACCGAGGGGTTGGCGATCGTTGCACCGCTCGCGCGCGAACAGCCGCGGGTGACGACGTTGCTGCGGCTCGGACTGCTTGGCGGCGTCCCCACGATCTTGGGCGCGTGGATCGGTGGGTTGTTCTATTCGCCGGTGCTCGGCGTCTTGTTCCTCGGCCTTGGCGCCGGCGCGATTGCACAGGTCGTCCTGCAGATCGCGAAACAGATCGCGGGATCACAGGCGGCGGTCGAGCGTTTCGCGTCAGGTCCGGTGCTCTCGGGCCTTGCCGCGGGTTTCGCGGTGATGTACGTCACCGGAATGCTGGTCGGGTGAGGCCATGTCCATAGTGAACAGAGGCGTACGCGCTGCCGTCCTCGGCGCCATCATCGTCGGCCTTGCCGCGTTGATTCCGATCATGGCGCTCTCGCGCGAGAGCGAACGCGAGCTGCGGGTCGTCGTGATCGATCGCGCCTTCTATCTGGAAGGGCAGACGCAGGCGAACCCGACGCTGACGCTACGGGCCGGCGAACGCGTGCGGCTGGTCCTCCGAAACGAGGACGATGGGATGCGCCACGATTTCGCGATCCGCGCGTGGGGCGTCGCGGTGCCTCCGATCGAGGGGCGCGGCAGACGCGAGATCACCTTCCGCGTGCCCGACGCGCGGGGTGAGGCGACCTACAACTGCACGCCCCATCCCGTCTCGATGCGCGGCGCCATCACGGTCGAATAAGGCGGCGCGGCGGCTCGGCGATCGCGTTCCTCTAGCAGGGTGCTGAAAAAGCTGGCGCCTCACTGTAGGGCGCCTCTTTTTAGAGGCGCCGCAGTGGAGGCGCATCAGCGCCTCTTCAGAGGGACGCTGCCTGCATGGCCTCGGCGACCGCACGGATTGCAAAGTTGTCAGTCGGTGACATTTCTGAACAGCGACACGGCGGCCGTGCCGTTCGCGCCGCACGACGGATTCGAACGGCGGCCCACCGTCCGATCACAGATCGGTGAGGTGGGCCGGACACTTGCATAGCCTGCTACGATCAGAGGCGTCCCACGCGACGGCAATCGCGTGGAATCCTTACACAACTGCTCATCGAAACGTGTGCACGACACTGGCGCGGCAGCCGTCCGTGTGCGAGGACCGTGTGCGTCCCGATGAGCAGCGCGCGTCGAGCTCCCCGCCGCGCGCCCGCCTTCGCCGAGGCTACGGCGTGGCAAGGCGGCGGGAATTATTCGGGTAACGGTGCGCAGTTCCGGCACGGGCAGCTTAAAGCGTGAGCGTAGCGGATCCGACAGTCAGGTGGGATAGTGGCGTGAATTTGCTCGATTCATTGCTGGATGCGCTCGTCCGACTCGATGGCGACGCGCTGGTGATGCACGTCGGCGAGAAGCCGTACGTCGTCACCACGTCGGCGGCGATGAACGAGTTCCGCGGCCCGCTCGCGTGGGGACAGGTCGAACTGTCGTCGCGCGTGCTGACGCCCGAAGCAGTGCTCGGCATGCTCGGGCAGATCCTGCCGCTGCCGGAGCGACACGCGCTCGAGGAATACGGCGCGGTCGAGCACGAGATCCATTCCTACAACACCACAGGACGCTTTACCGTCATCGCGGCTCGCGGCGGTGACGACGTCTGGCTCGAACTCCGGCGGCACCAGGTGGCGCCCGAGGCCGCGGTGGGAGCAGCCGCGCCCGCACCCACGGAGACCACGGAGGCCGAAGTCGCGACGCCAGTCGCGTCGACCGTGCCCGATGCTCCAACTGGTGCAATCGAGGAAGTCGAAGACTTCCGGTCTGCGCCCGCATCCAGGGAAGAACCTGCGCCGATCGTCACGACGGACGTGGAACACGTGGAAGAACCGGTACCGTTCGTCGCGCCTGTCGTGGAGCAGGTTGAAGTGCCCGCGCCGTTTGTTGCGTCGCACGTGGAGCACGTCGACGAGCCCGCGCCGTTTGTTCCGGCGGATGTAGAGCAGGTTGAAGAGCCCGCGCCCGTCGACGTGCCGCCCGCGCACATGGACGCGCCGGAACCATTCGAAATTCCGGCATCGCACTTTGAAGAACCGATGCCGGTCGACGTTCCCGCCGTGCACTTCGAAGATACGGCGTTGGCTGAAGCCGTTCAGGAGTATGCGGAGGAGCCCGCCGCGTTCGAGCTCGACGTCGACGAGCCTTCACCGTTAGAACCGGTTCATGTCGAGCCCGACGAGCCGTCAATCGCAGAACCGTTTTATTTGCATGCCGACGAGCCGGCGTCGATCGAGTACGTCAGTCCTCCGGAGGACGAACCGGTAATCCCGGTCGAGTCCTCTTTCGAGTTCGAGGCGCCGCTCTCGAAAGTCGCGGCGATTGAAATCGAAGAAGAAGACGACGAGGACGTCGAGCTCACCTTCGGCCTCACGTCGCCGTCCATGACGGAAGCAGTCGCGCCGCACGCGGACGAAGCACGAGACGCGCCGTTCGAGATCGTTCACGAGGTCAGCCAGCACGCTCCGACCGACGACGATGTCGACGCGCTGCTCGCCGCGAGTGCCGCTGCGCTGCTGCAGAGCGGGCCGGCGACCCACGCGCCTGCCGATATCGGTGACGGGCTGTTGCCGACGATCGACGAAGCGCCGGAACTCGGGTTCGCCTTCGATCTCGAAAGCGCGCTGGCGGCGGCAGCGGCGATCGGGCATGCCGAACCGGAGCCGTTCATCTCTCGCGAGGAGCTCGAACTTTCCATCGCGCTGCATGGCGCGCCGCTCGCGCCCGATGCAGACGCGATCGCGGCGGAGCCGGAGCCGCAGCCGGACCTCGCCGAACCACTCGCTCCGGCGCTGGAGCCGGAGCCGGAAATTGAACTCGCGGCGGAGATCGAAGAGGAACAGGTTCCCTCGGACCCGTTCGCCGATCTAGAATCGGGTGCGATCGCGCGCGAGACGATCGACATCATCCCGCCTCCACAGCCGGAACCCAGTCCGGCCGTCGCGGAAACCGAACCGCAACCGGTTGCGGCTGCCGCCGAATCCCCTTCGGCCGCGGCGGAGCCGGAAGCCGTTCACGTTGTCGAAAGAGAGACACCGCCCATTCCAGCCGTGACGTTCGATACGCAACCGCCACAACCCGAGCCCGTCCCTGTTGTGGCCGAAGCCGAACCTCAACCCGTGACGCTCGCGCAGGACCCTGCCGTCGAGCGCGCGGTTGTACTGCCGCTCTCGCGGCGAGCAACTCGCCACGAGCCGCCGACCACCACGGCGCCACACGCGTCGCCGGTGTTTTCGATCGACGAGCTGCTGCGCGTCGCCGCCGCCCGCGGCGCGTCCACCGTCTACATCGTCGCGCAGTCGCGCCCGATGGTCCGGGCCGACGGCGAGATCAACGTGCTCGAGATCGGTCCGGGCACGCCGCTCGCGGAAGCAGACATCGATCGCCTGATGCTCGACATGGCGCCCGCCGCCGCCCGTGAGGCGTGGCAGCGCGGGCAGACCGCCGAGTGGATGTGCGACTTCGACGACGTCGGCCGCGTGCGCTGCATGACGTTCCGCGATCACCGCGGCCCGGGACTCATCTTCCGGATGATCCCGCCGCAGGCGATCTCGGCCGACCAGCTCGGTCTGACGCCCGAGGTGCAGGCGCTCTGCGCGCAGAGCGACGGTCTGGTGCTGATCACCGGGCCGCGCGCGAGCGGCAAGTCGACGCTGATGGCGTCGTTCGTCGACCTGATCAACCGCACCCGCAGCGACCACGTCGTCACGATCGAGTCGCAGATCGGGTTCGTGCACGAGAGCCGGCGTTCGTTCATCAGCCAGCGCGAAGTGCGCGAAGGAGAGTCGGTCGCCAGCGGCGTGCGTGGGGCGCTGCGCGAGGATCCGGACGTGCTGTTCATCAGCGACCTGCGGTCGGCGGAAATCGCCTCGGCCGCGGTTGAAGCGGCCGAATCGGGACGGCTCGTCGTGGCATCGCTGCCAGCTGCGTCGACCGTCGCCGCCGTCGATCGCATGCTCGAACTGCTGCCGGCCGGGCGTCGATCGCAGGCGCAGGCGTCGCTCGCCGCGTCGCTGCGCGGCGTCGTCGCGCAGGTGCTCGTGCGCCGCATCCGCGGCGGCCGCGTCGCGGCCCGCGAAGTCTTGCTCAACACCGCCGCTGTCGCGAGTCTGATTCAGGAAGCGAAGACGGCGCAGCTGCCGCTCGCAATCGAGAGCGGGCGCCGCCACGGCATGATGCCACTCAACGACGCGCTTGCCGCGTTCGTGCGTGACGGCACCGTGCACGTGACCGAGGCCTACCGGAAGGCGTTCGACAAGCAGGCGCTCCTGACGGCGCTTCGCCGCGACGGCATCGACACGTCGTTCGCCGAGAAGCTCGCCTGATGGAAGTCTCCGACGTCCGGCGGCAGCTGCGCAGCGCCATCGATCAGGCGAAGCGCCGCGCCGCCGAGCGTCGCGCGCGCACCGACCAGGCGTCGCGCGATTACGAGCAGTTCCTTGCCGGCGTCGCCGTCCCCACGCTGCAGACGATTGCGCAGGCGCTGATTGGCGAAGGGCATCGCTACAAGGTGACCACGCCGGGGGAGACCGTGCGTCTCGGGGCCGAGTTCTCGCCCGACGATTATCTGGAGCTGTCGCTCGATACCGAGCGGGACGTGCCCTCCGTCGTGCTGCACACCAGCCGTGGCCGTGGACGCCGCAACGTCGAAACCGAGCGAGTCATCGGCGGTCCGAGCGGTATCACTGACGAACAGCTGGTGTCGGCCATCCTCGAAGAGCTCGTGCCCTTCCTCGAGCGCTGAACAGTGGCGGGCCGTCCTACACTGCGGCGGGTCTAAAGACCCGCCCTACACCTGTCATTGCGGCGCTACAACCGTTCCACGTAGGCCGTCTCCAGACCCGGCAACAAGCCCTTTACAGCTGGATGGCTGCCGCGTCGACCAGCGCACGGATCTCCTCATCACTCAATCCCACATCGTCACGCAGGATAGAACGCGTGTGCTGACCGAGAGCAGGCGGCGCGCTCGAGATGCGCGCGGGCGTGTCGGACATCTTCACGGGACTTCCGAGCACGCGAACGTTGCCGGCCGTCAGGTGCGGGAGCTCCACGATCATGTCGCGCGCGGCGAGCTGCGGGTCGGCGAGCGCCTCAGTGATGCTGCGGACGGCGCCGCACGGGACGCCGGCGTCGGTCAATGCGCGCAGCAGCGGATCGCGTTGCCACGGTGCGAAGGCCTCGAGCAGCGCCGGCCGCAGAGCGTCGTAGTTGGTGACGCGCGCGGCGTTGGTTGCGAACCGCGCGTCGCTCGGCAGCTCGGGACGACCAAGCAGCCCGCACATCCGCCGGAACTGATCGTCGTTGCCGACTGACAGCACGAAGTCCCCGTCCGCGGCGGAGAACGTGTCATACGGCGCGATCGACGGGTGCCTGTTCCCCATCCGCGACGGCGTGGCGCCGGTCGCGAAGGCGATGGCCGCCTGGTAGGTCAGGAGCGCCGTGACCGAATCGAGCATCCCGATGTCGACGTGCTGCCCGCGCCCGGTGCGCTCGCGCGCGTAAATCGCCGCCAGCACTCCTTGCGCGGCGAAGAGCCCGGTCGCGATATCCGCGATCGCGACGCCGAGTCTGAACGGCGGGCCGTCCGCCGCGCCCGTGATGCTCATCAACCCACCCTCTGCCTGGATCATCGCGTCGTAGCCCGGCTCGGCCCGGCGCGGACCTGTCTGACCAAACCCCGAGATCGAGCAATACACGATGCGGGGATGGCGGGCGCTCACGGTCTCGTAGTCGAGGCGGAGGCGCGCCATCGTGCCGGGACGGAAATTCTCGACGACGATGTCGGCGCGCTCGAGGAGTGCCCTGACGATGCGCGGTGCCGAGGCGTGCTTCAGGTCGAGCGCGAGGCTCTCCTTGTTGCGGTTGATGCTGAGGAAGTAAGCGCTCTCTCGCTCCACGAACGGCGGTCCCCAGGCGCGCGTGTCGTCGCCACGGCCGGGCTGCTCGATCTTGATCACACGCGCGCCGAGGTCGGCCAGCTGCATGGTGCAGTACGGGCCCGACAGCACCCGGCTGAAGTCGAGCACGGTCAGCCCGTCGAGAGGTTGCGCCATAATCGCTGAATGAAGATTACGGTCTATTCCGGCGCGCATTGACGCGCCTGCGATCAGGTGAAGGAGTTTCTTTCACGCGCAGGACACACGTTCGAGACGAAGAACATCGAGGAGGATGATGACGCCTATCGCGAGCTGATCGCGCTTGGCGCGCGCTCGGTCCCGGTCACGCTGATTGATGAACGCATGGTCACCGGCTTCGACCCGGCGAAGCTGCGCTCGGCGCTCGCCGATGCCGCCGGCCCACCGTCACCAGGTCGCTGAGCAGCGCGTAGGCCGTCTGCGTCAGGCTTCCCCCAAGCTGCGTGATCGCGATCTCGCCGAGCAGATCCGTCTGCAGGATGAGCGCGTTCGCCATGCCGCGCAGCCCCGCGAGCAGGTCGTCTTCCGGCAGCTCGATCGGGCGCACGGACGTGAGCACGCCCGTGGACGTGCGCGTCGCGGCGGCGACGAGCCGGACGCGCGCGCCGCGGCTCTTTGCCGCCATCGCGAGCCGCGCGGTGGCCTGGCCGATGCCCTCGCGATCGACGCCGAGCGGCGTGATCTGCGCGCGCATCAGCACGTTGGCGAGCGCCGCCGTCTTGGCGGCCGCATCCCAGCCGTCGACGTCGAGCGACGGATCCGCTTCCGCGATGCCGTCGGCCTGCATGCGCGCCAGCGCCGTATCGAAGCTCTCGCCGTCCTCGACGGCGCTCAGGATGTGATTGGTGGTGCTGTTGATGACGCCGCGGAAGCCGCGGATGTCGACGGCGGGTAGCGTCTCGCGCACGAGATTGAAGACCGGCACGCCGTCCATCACCGCGCCCTCGAACAGAAACGACACGCCGCGATCGGCGGCCAGCGCGTTCAATTCTTCATACGCGAACGCCGCCGGCCCTTTGTTTGCCGTCACGACGCTGCAGCCGGCCTGCAGCGCCGCGCGCACGTGATCGATGGCCGGCTGTCCCGCGCCGATATCGAGCGTCGTCGTTTCGATGAGGACGCGCAGCGGGCTGTCGCTTCGGGCGAGATGCCGAATCACCTCGAAGCTGTCGTGTGCCGCGGCCGCGCCGTTGACCATGACATCGCCGTTCCGGCGGTTCGCCGCGGCAACTGTATCGAGACCGTGCTCCGCCACCACACAGCCGTGACGCGCGGTCGCGATCCCCACAATCCGGCAATCGAGATCGTAGTCGAGGGAGAGCCAGTCGCGGCGCTCTTCGAGCAGCGTTGCGAAGCGGCGACCGACGTGGCCGAATCCGACCAGCGCGAGATCAGCGCGCATTCATCAGGATGGTATCGAGGAACTCGCCGGTGACGGCCAGCGCGCGCGACAGGTAGGTTGGATCCGTGCCGAACCCGATGCGCACGTAGCCGTCCATCTCGAAATGATCGCCGGGGACGATGAGCACGCCGGCTTCGTCGCGCAGCCTCGTCGTCAGCGTCGTCGACGAGATGGGATGCGAGTACTTCACGAACGCGATCGCGCCCGCGTCGGGCGCCGCGTGCGTCAGGCCGTCTCGCTGTTCGATCCAACGCTTGAGGACGGGGTAGTTCGCGCGGATGATGCCGCGCGTGCGCGCCAGCAGCGTCGCGCGACGGGCGGGCTCGAGCGCCATGCGCGCGAGGCGATCGTTGAGGGCGCCGGGCGCGATCGTCGTGTAGTCGTGAATGCCCCAGAGGTCCGCGACGATGTCGGGCGGCGCCACGACCCATCCGATGCGAAGGCCCGGCAAGCCGTACGCTTTCGAGAGTCCGCTGGTGACGATCGCACGCTCGTAGCGGCCCCACACGCTCGGCGTGTCGTCCTGCTCGCGCTCCGCGCCGCGGTAGATCTCGTCGCCGACCACCCATGCGCCGACCGATGCCGCCACGCGGCACACGGCGTCGAGCGTCTCGTCGTCGAGCCGCGCGCCTGTCGGGTTATTGGGGTTGGACAGCAGGATGGCGCGCGTCCGCTCCGTTACCAGCGCGCGCAGCGCATCGACGTCCGCGATCCATCGTGGCGTCGAGCCGTCATGCTGCTCCCGCAGCTGCCACTCCCGCACGTTCGCACCCAGCGCGCGGACGATGCCGCGCATCTGCAGGTAATTCGGCGTCATGAACACGACGTCGTCCCCGGGCTGGAGGAGGCGCGTCAGCAGCACGTAATTCGCTTCCGACCCGCCGTTGGTGACCTCGACGTGATCCGCGGTCGCGCCCGGATAGATGGACGCGATGAACGATCGCAGCTCGATCGTGCCGTTCGTCTGCGGATAGCCGAGCTCCTGCTCGAACATCGCGACCTGCAGCTCCGGCGTGTCGACCAGATCGGCCACGCGCAGCGGATGAACGCCGCTTTCCGCGAGGTTCCACGCGACGCGGTTCTCCCAGATCGACTGATAGCGCTCGAGCGCGAACGGTTCGAGCTTCATGCAGGCAGTGTAGTCGAAAACCTGCATGCGCTATCCTTTGGGACGCTTGATGTCGACCGATCTCCTGCCGGAGCTGGCGTTGATTCCCGGCGGCGAGTTCCTGATGGGCTCTGAAGATGCCGAAGAAGACGAGCGCCCGGTGCACCGCGTGCACGTGGACGACTTCTTGATGGCGGTGCAGCCCGTCACGAACGCCGAATACGCACGCTTCGTTCGGGACACGGGGCACCGCCCGCCCGCCATCTACGAACTGCCGCTCGTCGTCACCGCCGGCGGCGCGGATCGCGAGAACGCGTTCCGCCAGAGCGGTGCGCCTTACGTCTGGGACGACGTGACGCCGCCCGACGGACGCGGGGATCATCCGGTCGCGCTCGTCCGCTACGACGATGCGGTCGCGTACTGCGCGTGGCTCTCGGCATCGACCGGCCGTCTCTTTCGACTGCCGACCGAAGCGGAGTGGGAGAAGGCTGCACGGGGCGGCGTCGAGTCTAAACGGTATCCATGGGGCGATCGTCTCGACCGCAACATGTCGAACTTCCTCGCCGATCCGGCGATGAAGGCGACGCAGGGTACGACGCGATGCGGCCTCTACCCGGCAAATGGCTACGGACTGTTCGACATCGCCGGCAACGTGTGGGAATGGGTGCAGGACTGGTACGACCCCACGTATTACGGGCGCTCGCCCGCGCGCAATCCCAACGGGCCGCCGTCGGGCCACCTGCGTGTGCTGCGCGGCGGTGGATGGCTGGTGGTCGACGTCCGCATGCTCTCGTGCAGCCACCGCCACAAGGTGCCGCCCGACACCTACTCGTACGCGATCGGCTTCAGGGTCGCGTGCACATCCTGACGAAAGGACGGTCCGCATGACTCGCGTCGCGGTGTCGCTGTTGCTCGTGTCGCTCGCGGCCGCGCCGCTTGGCGCGCAGCAACCGATCCTGTCGCAGCCGGTTCAGCAGCGCACTGACGAACCGATCGTCGTCACGAGCGGTGAAGGGGTGGTGCGGCAGGCGCCGGATCGCGCGTGGGTCACGATCGCGGCCGAGAGCCGCGCCCGGACGCCGCAGGACGCGCAGCGGCAGAACGCCGAAGCGATGGACGCGGTGACCAACCGTCTCAAGTCCGCGGGCGTCACCGGCGACGCCCTGCAGACGACGATGTTCGATCTGCAGCCGGAGTTCGACTACGCGAACGGGAAGCAGACGCTGCGCGGCTACGTCGCGCGCAACCAGCTGCAGGTGCGCGTCGATGCCTTGCCGAAGCTGGGAGAGATCATCGCGTCAGCGGTGGGGAGCGGCGCCACCAACGTGAGCGGCGTACGATTCGATTTGAAGGACCGCGACGCCGCGGAGCGCGAGGCGCTGCGGCTCGCCGTCGCCGACGCGAGGAAGCGCGCCGACGCCGCGGCGCGCGGCGCCAGCATGCAGGTCGATCGCGTGGTGCGGATCGAAGAGCAGCGGGAGTTCGTGCCGCCGCCGCGTCCGATGATGACCGCGATGCGCGCAGGCATGGCCGAACAGCAGGTCGCCGTGCCGATCGAGGCGGGCGCGATCGAGATCCGCGTCACCGTCTCGATGACAGCGGCGATCAAGTGATCGCCGGGTCTGAAGACCCGGCCTACGTGGAACCTTTCAAATACGACATCAGGTAGGCCGGGTCTTTAGACCTGCCGACTAAGCCTTCTCGACCACTTCATCGAAGAGGCCGGTCAACTCCGGGGCGCCGAGCGGACGCGGCGCGAGGTCGATGGTTTCGACGTCGGGCAGCTCCTCGGTGGTCGCAATCCCTTTGTCCTTCAGCCGGCGCGCCGTGACCAGCACTCGGCTTTCCAGCGTCCCGACCGCGCTGTTATACGCGGTCACCGATTTCGCGAGGCTCTTGCCGACGTTCTCGAAATGCTCGGCCAGCTTCGCGATGCGCTCGTGAAGCTGGCGCCCGAGCTCGCTGATCTCCATCGCATTCTGCGCGATCTTCTCCTGCTGCCATCCGTACGTGATGGCCCGCAGCAGCGCGATCAGCGTCAGCGGGCTCGCCAGCATCACCCCACGCTTCATGCTGAATTCCAGCAAGGCCGTGTCCTGCTGCAGCGCGACGCTCAGAAGCGCCTCGCCGGGCACGAACATGACGACGATGTCCGGCGCCGGCTGGAAGTGCGCCCAGTAGGATTTTCCCGACAGCCTGACGACGTGATCCTTCAGCTGACGTGCGTGATCGCGGAGCTTCAGCTCACGCGCCCCGTCGTCTTCACACTCGTGCGCGTCGAGAAACGCGCTGAGCGGGACCTTGGCGTCGACGACGACGTGCTTGCCGCCCGGCAGTTTGACGAGGACATCCGGCGTGAGCCGGCCGTCCTCCGCCGTGACGGACTCCTTCAGCTCGAAGTGGCTGCCTTCGAGCATGCCGGCAGCCTCGAGCACACGTCGCAGCTGCAGCTCGCCCCACTGCCCGCGGACGTTCGGCGAGCGCAGCGCGCGCGCCAGCCGTCCGGTTTCCGTCTGCAGCGCCGCCTGCGCCGCGGTCAGCGAGCGGAGCTGCTCGGTCAGGCGCGCGTGTGACGTCGCGCGCTCGCGATCGACCTCCTGCAGCTTGGAATCCACGCGCCCGAGCGACTCCTTCAGCGGCTGGACGAGATCGGTGAGTACCTGATGACGACCATCGAGATCGACGGCCGCGGCGGTCTGGAACTCTCCGAGCTTTTGCTTGGCGAGCTCGAGGAACCGCTGGTTGTTGGTGGCGAGCGCATCGGCAGAGAGCGCCGCGAAGGTGTCTTTCAACGCGTCGCGTGCGTGTTCGACGGTGGCCAGCTTCTCGGTGGCCGCGCGGCGTTCGGCGTCGAGCAGGACTTCGAGGCGGGTGGCACGGCGTTCCGCGAGCAGCGCCCACGCGCCGCCAGCGGCGGCGAGCGCCGCAACGACGATCAATGCGAACAGCACGTCGACCGAAGTTTAGGCGAAACCGCGGGTAACCTCAAGAGATTGTTATCGCTTACCGACCTCTCGCAACCAACTTGCACCTCGCAGGACGGCGGCTATAAAATAGGACTCTTCTGGTCGTAGTTGCCGGTCGCACAAGGGTCCCATGCTTCAGATCAGCGAAAACGCAGCGAGACTCATCAAGAAAATGACGGCGCGTGAAGGCGTGCCCGACGGCGGCCTCCGCATCGGCATCAAAGCCGGCGGCTGTTCCGGGTTGAGCTACACGTTCGCCTGGGAGCCGGCGCCGCGCGACAGCGATTTTGTGTTCGACGGTCCCGAAGGCGCGAAGGTCTTCGTCGACAGAAAAAGCTACGAATTCCTGAAGGGCACGACGCTCGATTACGACACGAGCCTTGTCAGCAAAGGCTTTATTTTCAACAACCCCAACGCAAAGAGCAGTTGCGGGTGCGGCACGTCGTTCAGCGTCTAGACATTCGAAAATGAGTACATCCACCGAAACCATCGAACAACTCGCGACTCGCGAGTACAAGTACGGGTTCGTCACCGACGTCGAGAGCGAGACGATTCCAAAAGGCCTCAACGAGGACATCGTCCGCCTGATTTCGGCCAAGAAGAACGAGCCTGAGTGGCTGCTCGAGTGGCGGCTGAAGGCGTACCGCCTGTGGCTCACGATGAAAGAGCCGACCTGGCAGAACGTCAAGTACGACCCGATCAACTACCAGGACATCGTCTATTACTCGGCGCCGAAGAAGCGGCCGGCGCTCAACAGCCTCGATGAAGTCGATCCCGAGGTGAAGCGGACGTTCGACAAGCTCGGGATCCCGCTCGAAGAGCAGAAGCTCCTCGCGGGGGTGGCGGTCGACGCCGTGTTCGACAGCGTGTCGGTCGCGACCACGTTCCGCGAGAAGCTCGCGAAGATGGGCATCATCTTCATGTCCTTCTCCGAGGCGGTGCAGCACCATCCGGACCTCGTCCGGAAATATCTCGGCTCGGTCGTGCCGCACACCGACAACTTCTTCGCCGCGCTCAACTCGGCGGTCTTCAGCGACGGCTCGTTCGTCTACGTGCCCAAGGGCGTGCGCTGCCCGATGGAGCTCTCGACCTACTTCCGGATCAACGCGAAGGAGACGGGGCAGTTCGAGCGGACGCTCATCATCGCGGACGAAGGGTCGTATGTGAGCTACCTCGAAGGCTGCACCGCGCCGATGCGCGACGAAAACCAGCTGCACGCCGCCGTCGTCGAACTGGTCGCGCACGACGACGCGACGATCAAGTACTCGACGATCCAGAACTGGTATCCCGGCGACAAGGACGGGAAGGGCGGCATCTACAACTTCGTGACCAAGCGCGGCCTGTGCCAGGGCCGCCGTTCGAAGATCACGTGGACGCAGGTCGAGACCGGCTCGGCGATCACCTGGAAGTATCCGGGCTGCATCCTGCAGGGCGACGGGTCGATTGGCGAGTTCTATTCGGTCGCCACGACCAACAACTGGCAGCAGGCGGACACCGGCACGAAGATGATTCACCTCGGGAAGAACACCCGCAGCACGATCGTCTCGAAGGGGATTTCCGCCGGCCACGGCCAGAACACGTATCGCGGTCTGGTGCGTGTCGGCAAGAACGCGACCAACGCGCGCAACTACTCGCAGTGCGACTCGCTGCTCATCGGCGACAAGTGCGGCGCGCACACGTTCCCGTATCTCGAGATTCGCAACACCTCCGCTCGAGTCGAGCACGAAGCGTCGACGTCGAAGATCGGCGAGGACCAGATCTTCTACTGCCGTCAGCGGGGTCTCCCGACCGAGGACGCGGTGAACATGATCGTGAGCGGCTTCTGCAAGGAAGTCTTCCGCGAACTGCCGATGGAGTTTGCCGTCGAAGCGCAGAAGCTCCTGAGCGTGTCGCTCGAAGGTTCAGTGGGAGAAACAACAGGCGGTGGGCGCGCACGGCGCGCCCGCGACGAGCGGAGCGGGGCGAAATGGCCCCGCCAGCGAGGAGCCGGGGTCCGGGGCGGAGCCCCGGTTAAGAAGGACAGAATGCTGGAAATCAAGAATCTGCAGGTCACGGCCGAGGGCAAGGAGATCCTGAAGGGGATCGATCTGAAGGTGAACAAGGGCGAGGTGCACGCCATCATGGGGCCGAACGGCTCCGGCAAGAGCACACTGGCGCGCGCGCTGTCCGGTCATCCCGAGTACGCCGTGACGGGCGGCCAGGTCCTCTACGAAGGGCACGATCTCCTGGACATGGATCCCGATGAACGCGCGCGTGAGGGCGTGTTCATGGCGTTCCAGTACCCCGTCGAGATCGCCGGCGTGAACAACGCCTACTTCCTGAAAGCGGCGCTCAACGCGAAGCGCAAGCACCAGGGGGTGCCCGAGCTCGACGCGATGGAATTCATGTCGCTCGTCAACGACAAGGCGAAGCTGCTCGAGATCGATAAGTCGATGCTGAGCCGCGCCGTGAACGAGGGTTTCTCCGGCGGAGAGAAAAAGCGCAACGAGATCTTCCAGATGGCGCTGCTCGAGCCGAAGCTCGCGATCCTCGACGAGACCGACTCGGGTCTCGACATCGACGCGCTCAAGCTCGTGGCCAACGGCGTCAATACGATGCGTTCGCCCGAGCGGGCCTTCATCGTCGTCACGCACTATCAGCGTCTGTTGAACTACATCGTCCCCGACTTCGTGCACGTCCTGAGCGGCGGCCGGATCGTCAAGTCGGGTGGCAAGGAGCTGGCCCTCGAGCTCGAGCAGAAGGGCTACGGATGGATCGAGGCGGCCTGAACGCGATGACTCCCCAGCTCGCAGAAAAACCCAAGTTGGTGCCGTTTGCCTCTGCTTTCGAGAAGCGCCCGCAGGGCGGGCCTCGATGGCTGGAGGATCTGCGCGCGCGCGGCGCGGCGCGGTTTACCGCGCTCGGCCTGCCGACGGTGCGCGACGAGGAATGGCGCTTCACGAACGTCGCGCCGATTGGCGCCGTCGACTTCAGCCTTGCCGAGCCGGTCTCCGGCGTCGCCGAGCAGCTCGCCGGCTTTGCCTATACGGACGCGCCGATCCGTCTCGTCGTCGTCAACGGCCGGTTTGACGCGACCCTCTCGCGCACGAAGGGGCTGCCGAAGGGCGTCCGCGTCGGCTCGCTCGCCCAGGCGATGAGCGATCACGCCGACGTGGTGCAGCGTTACTTCGGCCAGCTCGCGGATTTCACCCACCGCAGCTTCGCGGCGCTGAACACGGCGTTCGTGCAGGACGGCGCCTACGTCTACCTGCCGGAAAACGCGATCGTCGAGACGCCGATTCACATCATCTTCGTGACCGGCGCCGAGGCGGCGCGCGTCATGGCGCACCCGCGCACGCTGGTGGTCGCCGGCGCCGGCAGCCAGTGCCGCATCGTCGAGAGCTATATCGGGAGCGTTGGGCAGACGTATTTCACCAACGGCGTCTCCGAAGTGTTCGTCGCCGAGAACGCGGTTGTCGATCACTACAAGGTGCAGCAGGAGTCGCTCGATGCGTTCCACGTGGCGAGCCTGCACGCCCACACCGCGCGCAGCGCGACCTTCTCGTCGCACTCGTTCTCGCTGGGCGGAAAACTCGTCAGGAACGACGCCCTCGCCATCCTCGACGGCGAAGGGGGTGAGTGCACGCTCAACGGCCTCTATCTGGCCGATCGCGAGCGGCTGATCGACAATCACACGACGATCGACCACGCGAAGCCGCACTGCCCGAGCCACGAGGTCTACAAGGGGATCCTCGGCGGTACCGCGCGCGCCGTCTTCAATGGCAAGATCATCGTCCGCCAGGACGCGCAGAAGACGGACGCGAAGCAGACCAACCGTGCGCTGCTCCTCACCGACGGCGCCACGATCAACACCAAGCCGCAGCTCGAGATCTTTGCCGACGACGTGAAGTGCACGCACGGGGCGGCGATCGGGCAGCTCGACGATGACGCCATCTTCTATCTGCGCGCGCGCGGGCTGACCTACGCGGAAGCGCGCGACATGATGATCCACGCGTTCGCCGCCGAGATCCTCGACCGCGTGAAGATCGAGCCGCTGCGCGAGGC
Organism: Acidobacteriota bacterium; assembly: GCA_046734675.1. Taxonomy (GTDB): domain Bacteria; phylum Acidobacteriota; class Vicinamibacteria; order Vicinamibacterales; family 2-12-FULL-66-21; genus QHWT01. The sequence continues at coordinate 8,286 of JBKPRU010000261.1, read as the reverse complement.
GCTCGAAGCCGAGCTCTTCGAACAGCTGGCGCGCGACCTCGCGGAAGTGGACGGTGCACGCACGTGACGCCAGGGGTTGCCGGATCTGAACGCGCAGCGGCGGCGCCGAGCGCCAAGATCGACGTCCAGCGCATCCGTGCCGACTTCCCAATCCTGACGCGGACCGTTCGCGGCAAACCTCTCGTCTATCTCGATAACGCGGCCACCACGCAGAAGCCGCAGGCGGTGCTCGACGCGATCGCGGGCTATTACACCAACATCAACGCCAACGTGCACCGCGGCGTGCACGAGCTGAGCGAGCGGGCCACCAAGGCGTTCGACGACGCGCGCGAGCGCGTGGCGAGCTTTTTCAACGCCGCCCACGCGCATGAAATCGTCTTCACGCGCAACGCGACCGAGAGCATCAACCTGGTCGCGCAGTCGTTCGCGCGGCCACGGCTGAAGCCGGGCGACGAGGTGCTCATCACCGCGATGGAGCACCACTCGAACATCGTCCCGTGGCAGCTCGCCTGCGAAGCGACGGGGGCGTCGCTGCGCGTCGTCCCGATCGACGGCCGCGGCGAGCTGGTCCTCGACGCGCTCGAGCGGCTGCTCACGCCGAAGACGCGGATCCTCGCCGTTACGCACATGTCGAACGCGCTCGGCACCGTGAACCCGGTCGCGGACATCGTGCGCCTCGCGCACGCGCAGGGCGTTCCGGTGCTGCTCGATGGATCGCAGGCCGCGTATCACATGCGGGTCGACGTCCAGGCCCTGGGCTGTGATTTCTACGCCGCGACCGGACACAAGCTGTATGGCCCGACGGGCGTCGGCGTCCTGTACGGCCGGACGGCGCATCTCGAGGCGATGCCGCCGTTTCTCGGCGGCGGCGACATGATCAGCTCGGTGACCTTCGAGAAGAGCACGTGGAACGTGCTGCCCTACAAGTTCGAGGCGGGAACGCCGAACATCGCCGGGGCGGTCGGTCTGCACGTCGCACTCGACTACCTGGAGTCGGTCGGCCGCGACGGGGTGCAGGAGCACGAACGGCAGCTGCTCGAGTACGGGACGGCGCTGCTGGCGGATATCCCGGGCGTGCGTATCATCGGGACGGCGCGGCAGAAGTCCAGCATCCTGTCGTTCGTGATGGACGGCGTGCATCCGCACGATATTGGCACGGTCGTCGATCTCGAAGGGGTTGCGATCCGGACGGGCCATCACTGCGCGCAGCCGGTGATGGAATGTTTCAAGGTGCCGGCCACCGCGCGCGCCTCGCTCGCGATGTACAACACGCGTGAGGAGCTCGACGCGCTGGGCCGTGCGCTCGAGCGCGTGCGCAAGGTATTCGGCGTGTGAGCGATCTGAACGAGCTGTATCAGGAGGTCATCCTCGACCACAACCGGCGGCCGAGGAACTTCCACGCGATCACCGACGCGAGCCACAAGGCCGAAGGCTACAACCCGCTCTGCGGCGATCGCCTGACGTTGTATCTGAAGGTGGACGGCGACCTCATCACCGACGTCGGATTCGAGGGCAGCGGCTGCGCGATCTCGAAGGCGTCCGCATCGATGATGACCGACGCGCTGAAGGGTCGGTCGATCGCCGACGCGCAGGCGCTGTTCGATCGCTTCCATCGCATGGTCACGGCGCCGCCCGACGCGGCGGTCGAGGACCTGGGAAAGTTGACGTCGCTCGCGGGCGTGCGCGAGTTCCCGGTGCGGATCAAATGCGCGAGCCTCGCCTGGCACACGCTGAAAGCGGCCCTCGCGCAGGAGCAACGAGTTAGTACGGAATAGGAGATGCCGGGTCTGAAGACCCGGCCTGCGTGGAATGTCTCCGGACAGGTGTAGGGCGGGTCTTTAGACCCGCCGACGGCAACTCCGATGAAACCATTGACCATGATCCCGCAAGACCAGCCGCCGGCGCCGGATGCGACGCACGAGACCGACGGCCTCGTCGCGGACCCGGAGAAAACGGGTGCGCTGCGCGACGCGATCCAGCGCGAGCTGAAGACCGTGTACGACCCGGAGATCCCCGTCGACATCTACGAGCTGGGGCTCATCTACGACGTGTTCGTGACGTCGGACGGCGTGGCGGCGATCAAGATGACGCTGACGGCGCCGGCGTGTCCGGCGGCGCAGGTGCTTCCCGGGCAAGTCGCCGACGCGGCGCGGCGCGTGCCCGGCGTCAGCGACGCGAAAGTGGACGTGGTCTGGGAACCCGCCTGGTCGAAGGACCGCATGTCCGACGTGGCCAAGCTCCAACTCGGGATGTGGTAAATGCTCCGACTCTCCAAGAAGGCTGACTACGCGCTGATGGCGATGAAGCACCTCGCGGTGCGGCCCGACACGGCGTCGGCGAGCGCGCGTGAGATCGCGGAGCAGTACGACATCCCGATCGAGCTGATGGCGAAAGTCCTGCAGCAGCTGGCGCGCCGCGGACTGCTCACCTCGCACCAGGGGACGCGCGGCGGCTACCAGCTGTCGAAGCCGACCGCCGCCATCTCCGTCGCCGACATCATCCAGGCGATCGACGGTCCGCTGACCGTGACGGCGTGCTCGGTCGAAGACGAGCAGTGCGGCCAGTTCGCCAAGTGCAACGTCCGCGATCCGCTCTGGCGCATCAAGGACCGCATCATCTCGGCGCTGACCACCTGTTCCCTCGCGGAGATTGCCGCGGACGTGCCGGCGGAAGAGACCGCGATGCCGGTGTCGCTCACCCGCGGCTTACGGAAGTAAGGACGCTCGCGCGCTCATGGCCGGCCGACCGACTTATCTCGATTACCACGCCACAACGCCTGTCGATCCGCGAGTGCTCGCCGACATGCTGCCGTACTTCACAGAGCGATTCGGCAACCCCGCGAGCCGGCAGCATGCGTGGGGGTGGGACGCGGAAAAGGCGGTGGAGCGCGCGCGCGGGCAAGTGGCCGCGCTCATCAACGCGGCCCCGGGCGAGATCATCTTCACGAGCGGCGCGAGCGAATCGAACAACCTCGCGCTGAAAGGGCTGTGCGAGACCCGGCGTGAGCGCGGCCGCCACATCATCACGGTCGCGACCGAGCACAAGTCGGTGCTCGACTCGTGCAAGCGGCTCGGCACGTGCGGCTACGACGTCACCGTGCTGGGCGTCGGCCGCGACGGGCTCGTCGATCTCGAGGCGCTTCGCGCTGCCGTGACGCCGAACACGATCCTCGTGTCCGTGATGGCGGCCAACAACGAGATCGGGACGCTGCAGCCGCTCGACGAGATCGGCGCCATTGCGCACGAGCACGGGGCGCTGCTCCACACCGACGCGGCCCAGGCTGCCGGCAAGGTGCCGATCGACGTGCGGGCGATGAACATCGACGTGCTGTCGCTGACCGCGCACAAGTTCTATGGTCCCAAAGGGGCCGGCGCGCTGTTCGTGGCAAAAGGGAAACCGAAGGTCGCGCCCGCGCCGCAGATCGACGGAGGAGGCCACGAGCACGGGTGGCGGTCTGGCACGCTGAACGTGCCCGGCATTGTCGGTCTCGGACGCGCCGCGGAAATCTGCCGGGAAGAGATGCCGGCCGAGAGTGCGCGGCTCCGCGGGCTGCGCGACCGTCTGCTCGAGGGCCTGCGCGCGCGGCTCGACGGCGTCTCCGTGAACGGCACGATGGAACGGCGGCTGCCGCATAACCTTCACGTCACCTTCGACGGGGTCGAGGGAGAGGCGCTGCTGATGGCGATTGGCGACCTGGCAGTGTCCACCGGATCCGCATGCAGCTCCGGATCGCAGGCTCCTTCGCACGTCCTTCAGGCGATTGGCGCCGTCGGCGAAAACGGCGGCGCATCCATTCGCTTCGGCCTCGGTCGCACCACGACCGCCGACGAGATCGACTACGCGATCGATCGCGTCTCGACGGTGGTCACCTCGCTCAGGAACGCGGTCGCGCGCTCGCGGTAATCGAGGCGGCACAGCGTCGCCGCGTCGTGCAGCAGCGCGGCGCCCCACCGGTCCGCATCCCACGCCGCGACGCTCGCCCGCATGCGCCGCATCCGGTGCTGCTGATCCTCCGGCCTCATCGTCAGCGCGCCGGCAAGCGCGTGGGCGGTCTGCTCGATGTCGTACGGGTTGATCGTGACGGCGCCGCAGAGATCCGCCGCCGCGCCCGTGAAGCCGCTGAGCACCAGCGCGCCGCGCTCGTCGTCGCGAGCGCTGATGAACTCCTTGGCGACGAGATTCATCCCATCATGGAGGCTGCCGACGTAGCACACGTGGGCGGCGCGCAGCAGCCGGTACACGTCGGGTGGCTCCAGCGGCTGTTCGACGAGGCGCACCGGCGTCCAGTCGTAAGTGCTGAAGCGGCGGTTCACGCGCTCGGCGAGCGCGCGCACGCGTGCGCCCAGGTCGCGGTAGGGCGCGAGGCGCTGGCGGCTCGGCTGCGCGACCTGCAGGTAGACGAACGAATCGACGAACTGCGGATGCTGTTCGAGCAGGTACTCGATCGCGAGCAGCTTCTCTTCGAGTCCCTTCGTGTAATCCATGCGATCGACGCCGACGATCAGCCGGTCGGTCTCGCGCACGCGGAACGCGTGGCGGACGTCGCGCGCGCATCGATCGATGTCGCCGATCTCGTTCAGGCACGAGGGCGGAAACGTGACCGACGCGGGATACGCGCGCACGTAGGTCGTGCGCCCGGCATACGTCACCGTCATCAGCCGGCGATCGACTGCCGCGCCGAGCACGTGTTCGGCGCCGTCGAGGAAGTGCACGCAGTCCTCGTGCGTCTGGCAGCCGACGAGATCGCTCCCGAGCATCCCTTCGATCAAGTACGACGCCCACGGGCACATCTGCATCCGTTCGCGCGTCGGCCACGGAATGTGCCAGAACGCGACGATCGCGCCGCCGCCGATGCGGTCGCGGATCATCAACGGGGCGAGCGCGAAGTGATAGTCCTGCACGAAGACGATCGGCGCTTCGTGCTGCGCTTCATCGCATGCGGCGGCCGCGAACCGCGCGTTGATCGACCAGTACGTATCGAAGTCGCTCGACCGGAACACCGGGCGTACGTGCGCGCGGTGGCAGAGCGGCCACAGGCCTTCGTTGGCGAATCCGTAGTAGTAGCCGTTCTCCTCTTCTTCGGTGAGCCATACGCGACGCAGGCGATACGCCGGGTCCTCCGGTGGCACCATCACGCCGTCCCACGCGTCGACGACCGCGCGGTCGGCGCTGCCGGCGCCGTGCGCGATCCAGACGCCGGCGGTCTGGCGGACGAGCGGTTCCGACGCAGTGACGAGGCCACTGGTGGATCGCTTCACGACAACCTCTCCGTCAGGCCCGTGCTCATGGCTGAACGGCTGCCGGTTCGCGAGGACAATGACGCGTCCGGAGTCCGCACGCGGCGGAACCGCGTCGAACGAACCGCGTGCCTCCAGCCCGGTGTTGCCAAATCGTCTGAGGTCGTGCATGCAGCGTCTCCTCGTCGGAATGCTCGTCCACGGACAAGTAGACCAAAGCACGCCGCCTCCGCCCATCGGGTGAATCGGGGAGATCGGCGACTTTGAGGGGGGAGTCGCAGTCGAGCTGGGCCTACCCCGTTTGCCGGATGGCCGCCCAGTGAAAGTTGGCATAGGCTTGCTATGGGCGCGTTTAGAGGGCGGATTTGCGGTAGGGCGCACCTTCAGGTGCGCCTGCACGACGGCGCCGCTAAAGAGGCGCCCTACCTTCAGGCGGTGCATTCAGCCACCTGCTAGAAACCAACAGGGACCTCATGCGTTTCAGAACGTGGCCGGTCGCGGCGTTCGGGCTCGGCGGGCTGCTCGTGCTCGTCTTCCTGTCCGTGCTCACCACGTCGCGCAAGGCGCAGGAAATCTACACACAGCTCGACCAACTCGACACGCACCATCGCAACGTCGATGCGAAGCTGCGCCGCCTCCGCGCCGACGTGCACCTGTCGGGCATCTTCGTGCGCGACTATCTCCTCGACAGCGAGAAACAGCGCGCGCCCGAGTTCCTCGAAGAGCTGAACAAGTTCCGATCGAGCACGCTGGCCACCGCGCGCGAGCTCGCGACGCTCGCCCGCGGCGACGACGAGCCGAACGACGAGCCGTTCATCAGTCTGCAGGGAAAGCTCGAAGAGTACTGGCAGGCGTTCGAGCCGCTGTTCGACTGGACGCCGGCGGAGAAGCAGAATCTGAGCGCCGTCTTCCTTCGCCGCCAGGTCCTGCCGCGCCGTGAAGCGGTCCTCGACATCGCCTCGAAAATCGAGGAGTTGAACAACGAGAACCTGAAGGCGCAGCGCGTCGAGGTGGACCGCCGCTACGCGGCGTTTCGCAGCGACCTCAATAGCCTGTTGTGGCGGACGCTGCTGCTCGGGCTCGTCGTCGCGATCGTCGCGGTGTTCCGCCTGCGCGTCCTCGAGCGTCGATCGGAAACGCAGCGCGAGGTGGCGGAGGACGCCGAGCGCCTGATGCGCCACCTCTCACAGCAGCTCGTCGCAACCCAGGAGGACGAGCGGAAGAAGCTGTCGCGCGAGCTTCACGATCACGTCGGCCAGCTGCTCACGGCGTTGCGGCTCGAGCTCGGGCGCATCGATCGCGTGCGCGCGAGCGGCGACAAGACCGTCGCCGGCGCGGTCGTGGAGTGCCGTCAACTAGTCGACAATCTCGTCCGCGTCGTCCGCGATCTCGCGCTCGGTCTCAGACCGACGATGCTCGACGACTTCGGGCTGCAGCCGGCGCTCGAGTGGCTGGTGCGCGACGTGAGCCGGCGGTCGCTCATCACGATCGATCTCGACGTGGACGGCAGCATCGACGAGCTGGACGAGCAGCTGCGGACGTGCGTCTATCGCGCCGTCCAGGAAGCGCTCACCAACTGCGTGCGCCACGCCGGCGCACAGAAGGTCGAGATCGCGATCGCGGGGACGCCCACCGCGCTCACCGTGTCGATCATCGATGACGGGAAGGGCTTCAATCCGTCGGCACGGCACCACGGCGGCCTGGGACTGCGCGGCATCGAAGAACGGGTCAAGGAATTGCGCGGGACGCTGACCGTCCACAGCGCGCCGGATGCGGGCACGACCGTGAAGCTGTCGCTGCCGATCCGGCAGACCATCATGGAGGAACGTCTTGCGCGTGCTGCTGGCTGACGACCACGGGATCGTGCGTCGCGGCCTGAGGAGTCTGCTCGAAAGCGAACCGGAATTGAGCATCGTCGCGGAGGCGGCCGACGGCCTCGAGGCGCTGCGGCTGTGCGAAGAGCACGCGCCCGACACGCTCATCGTCGATATCGGGATGCCGAAGATGAACGGGATCGAGGTGGCCGCGCGCGTGCAGAAGCTCGCGCGAGCGCCGCGCGTGATCATCCTGAGCATGCACGCCGACGAGTCGTACATCCTGCGCGCCCTGGCCGCCGGCGCGCGCGCGTATCTGCTGAAGGACGCGACCGATGAAGATCTGCTGCCGGCCGTTCGATCCGTCGCGGCGGGGAAGCCGTTCTTCAGCGGCGCGGTGACCGCGGTGCTGGTCGAGGATTACATGCGGCGTCTTCAGGCGAGGGGCCTGACCGACTCGTATCACCTGCTCACAGACCGCGAGAAGGAAGTGTTGCAGCTGCTCGCCGAAGGGCGATCGAACAAGGAAGTCGCCACCGAGCTCGATCTCGGGCTGTCCACGGTGGAGACCCATCGGGCGAACCTGATGTTGAAGCTGAATCTTCACAACACCGCCGAGATCGTCCTCTACGCGGTGCGCAAGGGGATCATCATGTAAATGGGCGCGGCGCTGCCGAACGTCAGCCAACCCGCGCATCCATGCCGCCGATCTCGCCGGCGCGGGACAGCGCCGCGCGAAACAACACAGGACCGATCAGTTGATGGAGCGCGATGAGCGCCACCATCAGCGTCTGCACGCGCGAACCCCACGTCGGATATTCTGCGGCCAGAATCAAGGTCAACCCGAGCGTCACGCCGGCCTGAGACACCAGTCCCATCCACACGAGTCGTTGCGGTCCCGGCTCGATCCGCGCGAACCGGCTGCCGATGCGCGCGCCGAGCCAGATTACGAACAGGCGCGCCGCCGAGACCGCCACGGCAACGCCGCCGATCATCGCGAGCGCGTCGATCTGCAGCGATGCCCCGGCGGCGGCAAAGAACACCACGAGCACCGGCAGCGCGCCGCGTTCGACCGCGTTCCTCAATCCGGTGCCGGCGGGCGGCGCGATGTTCTCGACGATCAGTCCCGCCGCGAGCGCGGCAATCAACGGCTCGAGATGCAGGATCGCGCAGACGGTGAGGACGGCTGCGCAGAACCCGAGCAGCACCAGCGTCATCTCGCGTCCGATGTGCGT
>JBKPRU010000260.1:0-6999 GCA_046734675.1 Acidobacteriota bacterium | reverse complement strand
GCCGAATGGCCTCACCTACTACGTGCGGAAGAACGGCCGGCCCGCCGATCGCGTGTTGTTGCGGCTGGCGGTGAAGACGGGATCGCTCGACGAGGCGGACGATCAGCAGGGGCTCGCACACATGCTCGAGCACATGGCGTTCAACGGCAGCGAGCATTTCAAGCCGGGTGAGCTCATCTCGTACTTCGAGTCGACGGGTGCGCGGCTTGGGCCGCACGTCAACGCGTATACGAGCTTCGAGGAGACGGTCTACATGCTCGACCTGCCGTCGGACAAGACCGAGATCGTCGAGAAGGGGCTCACCGCGATGGCGGATTTTGCCGGCGGGCTCACGCTCGATCCGAAGGAGATCGACAAGGAGCGCGGGGTCGTGATCGAAGAGTGGCGCGGCGGGCTCGGCGCGAGCTCGCGCGTTCGCGACAAGCAGATCCCGGTCCTCTACTACCACTCGCGCTACGCCGACCGTCTGCCGATTGGCAAGCCCGAGATCCTGCGCAACTTCAAACCCGAGCGGCTGCGCGCGTTCTACGACACCTTCTACCGTCCGGATCGAATGGCGGTGGTCGCGGTCGGCGACATGGACCTCGACAAGCTCGACGCGGCGGTGCGCAGCGCGTTCGGCGGGTTGAAGCCGCGCAACGCGTCCGCGCCGGCGCGCGACGCCGACGTGCCCCTCCACAAGGAAGCCCTGTTCAGCATCGTGACCGATCCGGAGGTGACGCGATCGTCGGTGAGCGTCGTGCGCAAGCGGCCGCGCGACGGGGAGACGCGCGTCGGCGACTACCGTCGCGACCTCGTGCACCGCTTCTTCTCGCAGATGCTCAACGATCGCTTCGACGAGTTGTCGCGTCGTCCCGACGCGAAATTCCTTGGCGCCGGGATGTATGGCGGCAACCTGAGCCCGAAGGTCGAGACCGTGTCGCTCGGCGCCAACGTGCAGGATGGAAAGATTCCTGAAGGCCTCACCGCCGTGGCGATCGAAGCGAAGCGCGCGCGCGAGCACGGCTTTGCCGACGCCGAGCTCGATCGCGCGAAGAAGTGGATCCTCGCGTCGTACGAACGCGCCTACAACGAGCGCGACAAGACCGAGAGCGGCTCGTTCGCGCAGGAGTACCTGAATCATTTCCTCGAAGGGGAGCCGAGCCCGGGCATCGAATACGAGTACAAGCTGGTGCAGCAGTTGCTGCCCGGCATCTCCGCCGGCGAGGTGTCGGCGATCGCGAAGGACCTGATGGCGGACGACAGCCGCGTCGTGCTCGCGCTCTCGCCGCAGAAGGCAGGGATCCCGGTCCCGACGGAGGAGCAGTTGCGCTCGTCGCTCGCGGCCGCAGAGCGCACGGCGGTGACGCCCTGGAACGACACGACGTCGACGCGCGAGCTGCTCGAGCACGTCCCCGAGCCGGCGGCGGTGACGGCGCGTCGCGAGCTGCCGGAGGTCGGCGTCACGTCGGTGACCTTCGCGAACGGCATCGAAGCGTGGCTGAAGCCGACCGATTTCAAGAACGATCAGGTCGTCTTCACGATGTATGCGAAGGGAGGCACGTCGCTGGCGACCCCGGCGGTCTACCCGGAGGCTTCGCTCGCGGCGGGATATGTGAACCTGTCGGGTGCCGCCGGCCTGAAAGCGCTCGACCTGCAGAAGCTGCTCGCCGGGAAGATCGCCAACGCGGCGCCGTTCATCAGCCTGTCGACGCACGGCTTCTCCGGATCCGCCGCGCCCGCGCAGCTCGAGACCGCGCTGCAGCTGCTCTACGCGCGCTACACCCAACCGGGCGACGATCCCGAGGCCTTCGCGCTGATCAAGCGCCAGCTCACCGCGAACGTCGTCAATCGTCTCGACAACCCGGGCGTCGTGTTCGCCGACAAGGTGGAGGAGATCAACTCGTCGGGGCACTACACCTCGAAGCCCCTGACCGTGGAGCGCGTCGCCGAGCTCGATCGCGCGAAGATGGTGTCCTTCTACAAGGAGCGGTTCTCCAACGCGTCCGACTTCGCCTTCTTCATGGTCGGCGCGTTCAAGGTCGACGAGGTGATGCCGCTGCTGGCGCGGTATGTCGGCTCGCTGCCCGGCGCCGGCGGCACGCGGTCGAACTACAAGGACGTCGCCATTCACTTCCCGGAAAAGATCGACCGCGCGACCGTCGAAAAGGGTCGCGAGCCGAAGAGCCAGACGGTGGTGAGCTTCTACGCGGATCCGCCGGTCGAGCCGATGGAGCAGGAGCGGATCAGTGCGGCCACCGACGTCCTCGAGATCTCGCTGCGCGACATCCTGCGCGAAGAGCTCGGGCAGACCTATACCGTGTCGGTCGACGCCGTGCAGCTCTTCCCGCAGCACGGTGGCGGCAACATCGAGGTGAGCTTCGGCGCTGCCCCGGAAAATATCCAGAAGATGTCCGAGCGTGTGATCGAGGAGGTGCAGCGGCTGCAGAAGGACGGGCCGTCGGCCGATCTCCTCAACCGCGCCAAGGAGACGGCGCGGCGCAACTACGAAACGTCACTGAAGCAGAACGGCTACTGGCTCGGGCGCCTGCAGTTCGTCCACATGTACGGTCAGGATCCCGCGCTCATCCTTCATCGCACCGACCGCATCAACGCGCTCACGATCGAGATGGTGCGCGACACGTTCCGCAAGTACTTTCCGATGGATCGCTACACGGTCGTAACCCTGATGCCACAGAAGCAGTAGTCAGGAGGCAGGAGACAGAATGTCGGCCGGGTCTTTAGACCCGGCATCGATCGACGCGTCTACTCAGGCCACTGACGCAGCACCAACTCCACGACGATAAAGGCGGCAAGCACCGATCCCACCAGCACTATCAGCACCCACGTCATCATCCTCTTGTACTCGGGATCCATCACCGGATTATCCCATCCCTGTGTGTTAAGGTGACGAGCCGATGGGTTTCTCGACAATCGATTACATCGTGCTCCTTGTGTATCTGGCGGGCATCACGGTGTTCGGGATGCGCTTCAAGAAGACACATAAGAGCGTCAAGGATTACTTCGTCGGCGCGCGCAACACCCACTGGATCGTCATCTGCCTCTCGATCGTGGCGACGGAGACGAGCACGCTGACGCTGATCGGCGTGCCCGCGCTCGCCTACGGGCACTTCGCGCGGCCCGAGCAGGGGGGCACGCTGACTTATCTGCAGGTGCTGATCGGTTACGTGCTGGGACGCTTCATCATCGCGCGGCTGTTCCTGCCGTCGTACTTCCGCGGCGAGCTGCTGACCGCCTACGCGCTGCTCGAGCGGCGGTTCGGATCCGCGACGCGGCATGTCGCCGCGTCGCTGTTCCTCGTCATGCGTGCGCTCGCGGAAGGGGTGCGCGTGTTCGCGGCGTCGCTGGTGCTCTCGGCGGTCCTCGCCTCGAGCTTTTCAGGGATTCCACATCTCTGGCTGTGGTCGATTGGGCTGGTCGGCGTGCTCACGCTGATTTACACGTTCGAAGGCGGTATCGCCGCCGTCATCTGGACGGACCTGATCCAGTTCGTCATCTACATCGGCGGGTCCCTGCTCGCCGCATACGAGCTGGTTCAGCTCACGCCCGGCGGATGGAGCGGCATCGTCAGCACCGCTGCGGCCGCGGGGAAGCTGCAGGTCTTCTCCTTCTCGACGGACCCGACGCTGCCGTTCACCTTCTGGGCCGGCGTCATAGGCGGCACGTTCCTGACCAATGCGAGCCACGGGACCGATCAGCTGCTGGTCCAGCGCCTGCTGACGTGCAAGGACCTCCGCGACAGCCAGAAAGCGATTGTGACGAGCGGCTTCATCGTCCTCTTTCAGTTCGTGCTGTTCCTCGGCATCGGCATCATGCTGTTTGCCTACTACCAGTCGGTGCCGCCGCCCGCGATCACCACGAACGACGAGATCTTCCCGCGCTTCATCGTCACCACGCTGCCGCACGGGGTGTCCGGGCTGGTCATCGCCGCGATTTTCGCCGCGGCCATGTCGAACCTGAGCGGATCGTTGAACTCGCTTGCGTCGACCACCGTAATCGACTTCTATCAACCGCTCGCCGGCGGGCGTGTGCCCGAGGCACGCCTGCTCGCGCTCTCGCGCTGGTGCACCGCCGCCTGGGGGATCGTCCTCATCGTCATCGCGGTCGTGGCGCGTGGGTGGGGATCGGTCTTCACCGCCGGCCTGACCGTCGCGTCGATTGTTTACGGTCCGATGCTCGGCGCCTTCGTGCTCGGCGTGGTCACGACCCGCGCAACCGCGACCGGGGTGATCACGGGGATGAGCGTGTCGGCGGCTTCCATGATCGTCATCTGGGCGACGACGAGGCTCGCCTGGACGTGGTATGTCATGGTCGGCTTCGCGATCTGTTGGGCCACGGGATACATGGTCAGCATGGTGACCGCGCAGGAGCGTCAGCCGGCGCGGACGTAAAGGAGCAGCGATGACGATCGCATCTGATGTCCGCTATGCCGTTCGCGTCCTGTTGAAGAACCCCCGCTTCACCCTCGTCGCGATCGCGGCGCTCGCACTCGGCATCGGCGCCAACGCCGCCATCTTCTCGGTCGTCAATGCCGTGTTGCTCCAGCCGCTGCCGTACCCGGATGCGTCGCGGCTGGTGCGGCTCTGTCGCGACTTCTCCGGATCGCCGCAGTGCGCCACCTCGGTTCCGAAGTACATGACGTGGGCGCGCGCGAAATCGCTGGACGCGATCGCGGCGTACGACTTCGCGGGTCCAGGGTTGAACCTTGCCGGCGCCGATCGGCCGGAACAGGTGAAGGGCATCCACGTGTCGGCCGGGTACTTCCGCGTGTTCGGCGTCACGCCGCTCATCGGCCGGACGTTCACGGCCGACGAGGATCGTCCCGGCGCCGCAAACGTCGCCGTGCTGTCCTACCAGCTGTGGTCGACACGGTTTGGGAGCGATCCCTCGATTGCGGGGCGCGCGATCGCGTTGAACGGCGATTCGTACGTGGTGGTCGGCGTGCTGCCGCAGCGCTTCCGCTCGGAGCCGGACGCGGACGTCTTCATACCGCTGCAGGCGGATCCGAACAGTACGAATCAGGGGCACTTCTTGGCCGTCGCCGGTCATCTCGCACCCGGCGCAACGGTCGAGTCCGCGCGTGCCGAGATCAAGCTGCTCGGCGCCGAGTTCCGGCGCGCCAATCCCAAGTGGATGTCGGACAACGAGCAGCACAGCGCCTACTCGATGCGCGACATTGCCGTCCGCGACGTGCGGCCGGCGCTGCTCATCTTGCTCGGGGCGGTCGGCCTCGTGCTGTTGATGGCGTGTGCGAACGTCGCCAACCTGCTGCTGGCGCGCGCGGCCAGTCGTCAGCGCGAGGTCGCGATTCGCGCGGCCGTTGGCGCGGGCCGCGGCCGCATCGTCCGGCAGCTGCTCGTCGAATCGCTGCTGCTCTCGTCGATCGGCGCGGTCGCCGGCGTCGTCGCCGGCGTGTGGAGCGCGCGCGCGCTGATTGCGATCAGCCCCGGGACCCTGCCGCGCGTCGACGATCTCGCCGCGGCGCCGTTGTGGTCGTCGCTGCTCGACTGGCGAGTGCTCGCCTTCGCGCTCGCCGCATCGGTGGTCACCGGCGTGCTATTCGGCATCGCGCCGGCGCTGCATCTGGCGCGCGCCGATCTCGGGATCACGTTGAAGGCTGCCGGCGGCCGCGGCGCGACCGGCCGTCAGGCGGCGCGGACCCGCGGACTGCTCGTTGTCGTCGAGATGGCGCTCGCGCTGGTGCTGCTCGTCGGCGCGGCGCTGCTCATTCGCACCTTCATGGAGCTTCGCGACGTCCGGCCCGGGTTCGAGTCGCACAACATCCTGACCTTCAAGACCTCGCTCGCCGGCTCGCGCTACGCGACGACGCGCGGCGTCGACCAGCTCGTCACCACGATGACCGAGCGCATCGGCGCGCTCTCAGGTGTCGACGCGGTCGCGACCGCGATCTCGCTCCCCACGGAGGGCAGCGTCGACCTGCCGTTCCGGATCGAAGGGCGGGCGCTCGAGGCGGATTCGCAGTATCACGGCGACGAGAACTGGCGGTCGGTGTCAGCCGACTATTTCCGTGCGCTCTCGATTCCCGTGCTGCGCGGACGCGTGTTCGATCGGCGCGACCGCCCCGGTACGGCGCCGGTCGTCGTCATCAACGCGGCGATGGCCATCAAGTTCTGGAAGGACGGTGATCCGCTGCACCAGCGGCTCACCATCGGGAAGGGCCTCGGACCCGAATTCGACGACGGGACGCGCGAGATCGTCGGCGTCGTCGCCGACGTTCGCGACAACGGCATCGATCAGGGACCGCCGCCGATGATGTATGTGCCGGTCGGACAGCTGTCCGATGGCCTGACACGCCTCGCCAATAGCGTGATTCCTGCGTCCTGGATCGTGCGGACGACGGGACGTCCTGCCGGACTCACCGCGCAGATCGAGAAGGAGTTCCTTGCCGTGGACGGGCAGCTCCCGCTTGCGCAAATCAAGACGATGGAGCAGGTCGTCTCGACGTCGATCGCGCGTCAGAACTTCAACATGCTGCTGCTGACGATCTTCGGCGGGATCGCGCTGCTGCTCGCCGCGATCGGCATCTACGGGTTGATGTCGTACTCGGTCGAGCAAGCCACGCATGACATCGGCGTCCGCATGGCGCTCGGCGCGGATCGCCGCGACATCATGTCGATGATTGTCGTGCGGGGAATGAAGCTCGCGGCGATTGGCCTTGCCGCCGGCCTGCTCATCGCCTTCGCCGCGTCACGCCTGCTTGCGACGATGCTCTACGGGGTACGCCCGACAGATCCGCCGACCTACGTGGCCGTCGCCGTCGTGCTGGGGCTCATCGCGTTCGTCGCATGCTACGTTCCCGCGCGGCGCGCGATGCGCGTCGATCCACTCGTCGCGCTGCGGGCGGAGTGAGCCACCCACCACGGATGCACACGGATGGACAGGGATATTGAATGGCGCCATTGACGGTAGGGCGGGTCTTTAGCAGGCCGATGAAAAACGAGCCTGCGTGTCAATGCTGAATGCCTAATGCCGAATGCC
>JBKPRU010000259.1:0-19565 GCA_046734675.1 Acidobacteriota bacterium | reverse complement strand
GCGCCACGAGGTCCCCGCGAAGACGATAGAGGCGATTCGGGCTGCGATGTCGGGCGCCGGGGCACGCCGGCGCTCGCAGGGCGCGCAGGATCCGGAGGCCGCCGTCATCGTCGCCGTGCAACGCGACGCGCGGCAGGTCGGGCGAGCGGAGCTGCGGCTCGAGGACGGTTCGTCGCGCACGATTGACGATGCCCTGCCCGCGGATGTGCCGCTCGGGTATCACGCGCTGCGTCGGCGCGGCTCACGCAAGGACACGCGTCTCATCGTCGCGCCGCGCGCGTGCTACCTTCCGGCCGACTACAAGGGCTGGGGCTGGGCGATCCAGCTGTACGCCGCGCGCTCGCGGCGCAGCTGGGGGATCGGCGATCTCGCGGATCTGAAACGCCTGGCAACGTGGGCGCGCGGCGACGGCGCGACCATCGCGCTCGTCAACCCGCTGGCATCGGCCACGCCGATTCTGCCGCAGCAGCCGAGCCCGTATTTCCCGACCAGCCGCCGCTTCAGGAATCCTCTCTACCTGCGCGTCGAGGAGATGGACGGCGCGCGCGAGACGGCCGGCATCGCGGAGCTCGCGGCCCAGGCACGCGCGCTGAACGCGGACCGGCAGATCGATCGCGATCGCATCTTCGAGTTGAAGCTGACCGCGTTCGAGAAGATCTGGGCGCGCGTTGGCCGCCGCCGCGACGAAGGCATCGACGCGTATTTGAAAGAGCAGGGCGTCGGACTGGCCGAGTACGCGACGTTCTGCGCGCTCGCGGAACGGTTCGATAGCGGCTGGCACTCGTGGCCCGCCGCGTATCGTCGTCCTGATGCGCCGGGGGTGCGCCGTCTCTCGCAGGATCGAACGTTCAGCGCGCGCGTCCGCTTCCACGCATGGCTGCAGTATCAGATCGAGCGGCAGCTCGCGCGGGCGGGACGTGCGATGCCAGTCATGCAGGACCTGCCGATCGGCTTCGACGCCGACGGGGCGGACGCGTGGGCATTCCAGGACGTCCTTGCCGACGGCATCAGCGTCGGCGCGCCGCCGGACGAATTCAACACGAAAGGACAGAACTGGGGCCTGCCGCCGTTCATTCCCGATCGGCTGCGCGAGGCCGGCTACGAGCCGTTCGTGCAGACCATTCGCGCGTGCCTTCGCCATGCCGGCGGCCTGCGCATCGATCACGCGATGGGTCTGTTCCGCCTGTTCTGGATTCCCAAGGACATGGAAGCGAAGGACGGCGCGTACGTCTGGGGCTACCCGGAGGACCTGCTCGCGATCGTCGCGCTCGAGAGCCACCGGGCGAAGGCGGTCATCGTCGGCGAGGATCTCGGGACGGTCGAAGCGTCGGCTCGCGAGGAGTTGATGAAGCGCCGCGTGCTCTCGTACCGCCTCGTGTGGTTCGAGCAGGATCCGCCCGACAAGTTCCCCGAGCAGGCGCTCGCGGCTGTCACCACGCACGACCTGCCGACCGTCGCCGGTCTGTGGACCGGTTTCGATCTCGACACCCAGAAGCGGCTGCACCTGTCGCCCAACGAAGAAGGAACGAACGGCATCAAGGCGCGCGTGATGACGCTGACGCGCGCGTCGGAACGAACGCCCGCGGCAACCGTCATCGCGCGTCTGCACGAAGCGCTGTCGCGCGCGCCGTCGCGCCTCGTGACCGCGACGCTCGACGATGCGCTCGCGGTGGAGGAGCGGCCAAACATGCCGGCGACCAGTGACGAGTGGCCCAACTGGTCGCTCGCGCTGCCCAAACCGATCGAAGACCTGATGCGCGAGCCGCTCGCGCAGCGCATCGCGAAGGCGCTCGACAAGGGCAGATCTCGTTTGCGACGCCAACCGGCGCGGCGGGTCTGAAGACCCGCCCTACACCACACCCTGCGGTAGGGCGCCACTTTAGAGGCGACGTGTGCTGACGGCGCAAGTTTGTCAAGGACGCGGATTCTATTAAGCTGGCTCGATGCGCCCGCTGCTGGCGGCGATCATCATCAGCGTCGCGGTCCTCGCGCAGAATGTGCCCGAGCATCCCGCGATCACGGTTTCGGCAGCGATCAGCCTCGCGGATGCCCTGACCGCCGCCGCAAACGTCTACGCGGACAAATTCGGCGGGCCGGTGCGCTTCAATTTCGGCGCGTCGAACGTGCTGGCGCGACAGATCGTCAACGGCGCGCCCGTCGATCTCTTCATCAGCGCGGACGAGCGGCAGATGGACGTCGTCGACCGAGCCGGGCTGCTGCGCGATGGCAGCCGCGTCGATGTCCTCACGAACCAGCTTGCCGTCGTCGTCCCGAGCGACCGGCAGCAGACGTTCACGAGCATTCGGAACCTCACCGACCCGAAATTCCGCCGCATCGCGATCGGGGATCCCGACGGTGTCCCTGCAGGTGTGTATGCGAAGGAGTATCTCGAAGGCGAAAAGCTGTGGGAGACGCTCGCCCCGCGGATGGTGCCGTCGGCGAGCGTGCGCGCCGCGTTGAACGCGGTGGAATCCGGCGGCGCGGACGCCGCGATCGTGTATCGCACCGACGCGCGGCAGTCGACGCGCGCCACGGTGGCGTGGGTGGTGTCGCGCGAGGCGGGGCCCCGGATCGTGTATCCGGGCGCGATCGTCAAGGCGTCGGCGCACCCCGAAGAGGCGCGGCGATTCCTCGACTTTCTCCGGAGCGCGCGCGCCGCACCCGTCTTCGAACGATTCGGGTTCACAATAGCGCGCTAATGGATCTGTGGCACATCACGTGGTTCACGGTGGCGTGCGCGACCGCGGCCACGCTGCTCGTCTTGCCCGTGGGGATCGCCGTCGCGTGGCTGCTGGCGCGCCGCCGGTTCGCGGGGCGTGCGCTCCTCGAGACGCTCGTCTCGCTGCCGCTCGTCATGCCGCCGGTCGCGACGGGGCTCATGCTGCTGACGCTTCTCAGCCGCCGCGGCGCGATCGGCCGTCTCCTCGAAGCGGCAGGGATCGACGTCGTGTTCACCTGGAAGGCAGTCGTGATCGCCATGGCGGTCATGGGACTGCCGCTGCTGGTGCGCACCGCGCGCGCCGGCTTCGAGCAGGTGAACCGGCGATACGAGCAGGTAGCGGCGACGCTCGGCGCTCCCCCGGCGCGCGTGTTCTTCACCATCAGCCTGCCACTGGCGCTGCCGTCGATCGTCGCCGGCGCCGTGCTGGCCTTCGCGCGCGCGCTCGGCGAGTTCGGCGCGACGATCGTGGTGGCGGGCAGCATTCCGGGCGCCACCCGCACGCTGGCCGTCGCGATTTACTCGTACACCGAGACGGGCCGGGATCGCGACGCCGCCATCCTCGTCGTCGTCTCCGCGGCCATCGCGTTCGTCGCGCTGTGGTATTCGAATCGCCTCGCGGCGAGGCGCGCGGCGTGATTCAGGTCGACATCCAGCTCACGCAGGGCACGTTCCGTCTCGAGGTCGACACGACCTTCAACGGGCGCGCGACCGCGCTGTTCGGCGCCTCTGGCGCAGGCAAGACGACGACGCTGGATGCGATCGCCGGGCTGCGAACGCCGTCGCGGGGCTCCATCGCACTTGGCGATCGCGTGGTCTTTTCTTCAGCCAATCGCATCAACGTGCCGGCGCACGATCGCCACGTCGGTTACGTGCCGCAGGACGTGGCCCTCTTCCCGCACATGGACGTGCGCCGCAACCTGCTCTACGGACGTCATCCCGGCACGTCACCGCCGCTCGAGCGCGTGGTGTCGATGCTGGAGATCGAAGCGCTCGTCGATCGCGCGGTCGGCGCGCTCTCGGGCGGCGAACGCCAGCGCGTCGCGCTCGGCCGCGCGCTCATGTCGGGGCCGTCGCTACTGCTCCTCGACGAGCCGCTTGCCGCCGTCGACGTGCCGCTGCGCCGTCGCATCCTGCCGTATCTCGAGCGGGTGCGCGACGAGCTGCACCTGCCGATCGTCTACGTCTCCCATGACCGCGAGGAAGTCCGCCGCCTCGCCGATCACGTCGTCATCCTCGAAGCCGGACGCGTGATCGCGTCGGGGCCACCGTCGATTCTTGATGCGAGGGGTAGCGCGTAGAAGCGACAGCCACCTGTCACGGCCGCCGGCTAATCACGAAGCTCACGAAGGTACGAAGCTCACGAAGACCAATAGGTGTTTTCTTCGATTTGTGTTCTTTGTGGTCTTCGTCTCTTCGTGATCTTCGTGTCGAGCCGTAGGCCGTGACGAGTGGTTGCCGCTAAAACCCTCCCGCCCCCCCGAACCTCGGATTGACGATGTTGTTGAAGATGGAGCCGAACGAGTAGCTGACGCCGAAGCCAAAGAAATACGAGAAGTCGGTTGCGAGCTGGCGCTGCCGCAGCAGGATCTCCTCGGTCGTCGCTTCGCCACGCGGCAGGTAGATCTGATCGCGCGGGCGGACGATGTCGCCGGAGACGTTGAACGAGAATCCCTTGAACAGCCGGACGTTCAGGTTTCCCTCGCCGCCGATTGAGTACTTCGACGGATCGCTGAGGAACTGCGAGTAGTTCACCTCGGCAGATGCCGATCCCCACGGCTGTCGCAGGCCGAGCCCCAGGCCCAGGCGGTGATCGATGAGTTGTTCCGACATCTTTCCGAACACCGTCTCTTGGATGTAGTTGTTCGAATCGTAGCCGAGGGTGTACTGCACGGTGAGCATGCGCCGCGAGGACTCCGAGTAGGGGAACAGGTTGTACTCGATGCCGGGCGCGACGCGCATGCGCAGGTCGTAGTTGCGGAAAGTCGACGAACTGGCAAATGCCGACAGGCCGAGCGACCAGTGCTCGGTCAGGCTCCTCACGGCCAGGCCGTCAATGCCGTTGTCGCGGCGGACGCTGAGCACCGTGCCGGATCCGCCGTCCTCCTCCTCGACCTGAAACCGGTTCTCGCGGTAGTTCGCGTTCACCGAGAAGGCATGCCGCCACTGCTCGGTGGTCCGGCTGGCGCGCAGGCTGCCGTTCACCGACTTGCTGCTGCTCGTTTCCTCGCCCGCGAAATTTCCGCCGCCGCCGACGCGGAACACCCAGTAGTTCCATGGATCGTGTTCCGGTGCGGCCGGCTGGCTGTCGGGCGGCCGGCTGAAGGTGACGCGGAGGCGATCGGCGAGCGGGCTTTCCGCGGCGTAGCGCACGAGCCCGAGCTTGAAGATCTGCGCGAAGCCGGCGCGGATCTCGTCCGCGGTCGCAGTCTGCGGAGCGGAGTAGGTCAGCGACTGATCGACGCCGCGAAACGACGCCTGGCCGATGAACTGCAGCAGGTACTGCGTGCCGCCGCTGCCGGTCCGCTGCGTCGTCACCAGCACGTGCACGTCCGAGTCCTCGCGGTTGCGCACGTAGTCGATGAACGTCACCTCGCGCTTGAGGAACGCGATGTCGCACCGATTGCAATCGAGGAAGATTCGCACCCGCTCCGTCCGGTCGTGAGATCCGGCCGGTGGTTTGTGTTGTGCGGCCGCCGGTGTGTGACTGATGAGAATGATGACGAACAGCCTGAGTAGTACGCCCCGAGTGATCAGAATCCGCCCTGCCTCTCCCGCCGCCCCCTAGCGGCTGCGCCGCGTCGAGGTCAATCATGCGACCGTCGACAGAAATGGTGAACTGTAGCACGATCGCCGCGTGCGCCGGGCGCTGCTGGTGGTTTCCGCCGTGCTCCTCACGTGGGCGGCGGTCGTGCTGGCCACCGGCGGCGTCGATTGGCGCATCGCCGGCATCGCCTTCCGATCGCGCGACGCATCGCGGCCGATCGGCGCAGCGATTCTCCTGCTGGCGATCTACGTGGTTGCGTACCGCGCACAGGTGGTCCGCGACCTCGAGCGATTCGCCGCGCTGATTCCCCGCGCGGCGCCGATCGCTGCGGTGATCTGCGCGATAACCCTGTTCCTCGTGGCGCTGCGCTTCGGCACTTTCACGGCCGGCGGCGCTGATGCGTACGGGTATATCAGTCAGGCGTACGCGTGGATGCGTGGGACGCTACCGCGCGCCGAGCCGCTGCCGCTGACATTCCCATGGCCCTCGTCAGACGCATCGCTCGCGCCGCTCGGCTATCGTCCGGGTCCGGCGCCGCACACCATCGTTCCCACGTATGCGCCCGGTCTTCCGTGGCTGATGGCAATCGCGACGGTCGTCGGACCGTGCGGACCGTTTCTGGTTGTGCCGCTGTGCGCGGCGGCGCTCGTGTGGGTCACGTTCGCGCTGGGTTGCAAGGCGTCCGGACCCGGCACCGCGTTGATGGCGGCGCTCTTGATCACGACCGCGCCGGTGGTGGTCTTCCAGTCGCTCTGGCCGATGAGCGACGTCCCGGCCGGCGTGTTCTGGACGGCCGCGACGGTCTTCTCCCTGGGGAATTCACGAGGCAGCGTGGCGGCGGCGGGTCTATGCACCGCGGCGGGTCTCCTGGTTCGTCCGAACCTCGTGCTGCTGCCAATCGTCCTCCTCGCACATCGTGCGACCACCGCGCGCGGCAGCGCGGCACTGATGCGCGGGGCGCTCTTCTGCGCGCCGATCGCTCCCGTCGTCGTCATCGTCGCGGCGCTCAACACGATGTGGTACGGCGGTCCACTGAATACCGGCTACGGCGCGAGCGCGGAGATTTACTCGATCGGCAACATCGTCCCCAACCTGAAGCTCTACGCCTCGTGGTTGTGGCAATCGCAGTCAGCGCTGCTGCTGTTCGCGTTGGTGCCGTTCGTACCGCCATTCCGGCGGGCCACGAACCACGCGTCCGCACGTCTGCTGCTCGCGATGTTCGCGGCAACAGTCCTGTGCTACGTGCCATACGCGCAATTCGAGTCCTGGTGGTACGTGCGCTTCTTCCTGCCGGCACTGCCCGCGCTCATCGTGCTGATGTCGCTTGGCATCGTACTCGTCGGGGCGCGCATGCCAGCGCCGTGGGGCGCGCTTCTCGTGGTCATCCTGACCGGTGGTGAGATCGCCTACGGCGTACGCTTCAGCGCGACACACGGTCTGTTCGGGCCGGTGCAGCAGAGCGAGCAGCGCTACGCGGACGTTGCCGCGCATCTGGCGCGCGCGCTGCCGGGCGAGGCGATCGTGCTCTCGGTTCAGCACAGCGGCAGCGTGCGGTACTACGGTGGCCGTCCGACGATTCGTTGGGACATGATCGACCGGGCGTGGGCCGGCCGCATGGTGGAGGAAATCGAGCGCGCCGGTCTACATCCCTACCTGCTGATCGAGGACTTCGAGCTGCCGCAGTTCCGCGAATGGTTCGGGCTCTCTGCGGACGCGTTGCCGCCGTGGCCGCTCGTCGCGCGCATGCGCGAGCATGGCGGTGTAAGCCTGTACGACATGTCGTCCACCGCACGGCGCGACGTCATTCCCGTCGCGCTCACACCCGGCACGGCGCCGCGTTGTCTTGCGCCCCGCGAGATCACGTTTCGGCGCCGGCCACAGTGACGGCCTACGGCTCGTCACGAAGCTCACGAAGAGACGAAGACCACGAAGACAATCTTCAAAACAACTGTGTTTCTTACTTAGTGATCTTCGTCTCTTCGTGATCTTTGTGAGAAGGGCCGTGGGCCGTTTCAGCGTGCCAGCGCTCATCGTCCCAGCACTTTGAGCTCCGGGATGCTCCAGTCGTGGGTGCCGAAGCCGGTCTGGCGCAGGCGGATGAAGCGCAGGCCGTCGCGATTGAGCGCGAAGACGAGCGGCATTCGGCGCGGGTCTCGAATCGCGCCGAAGTAGGCATGAAGCGCCGTGTCGCCGACCCACGCAACCTCCCATGCCCGGGAATCGGCGGAGACCTCGATCTGCAGACGCGCGGGAAAGTCCGTGACGAACCCGCCCAGCTCGATGACGACCTGTCCGACATAGGTGGGCGCGCCCAGATCGATCGTCGCATCCGCCGTCTGCTGCTGAACGCCGCCGCTCCAGCGTGTGAGGAGATTGCCGTCGAGGGCGCGCTCCGCGTGCGGGGGACTGGGAAAGGTCGAGAGCGAGGCAATGTGGATCGGCGCCCCCGATGGTTCGGCAATCAACGGCGCGTCTGGGGTCGGTGGCAGGCGATAGCTGCTCCACGACGGCTGGTCGCTCACGCGCACCGCGCCCTTATACGCGAGCACGAACCGGCGCCAGGCGCCGTCGGCGTCTTCGCTGTGATCGATGACGACGCCAATCGGTCCATTCGCGGCGAGCACCTGGAGCATGCGCTGATCGCGCGCCGCGAGCAGCGTGCCGAGCGCGTGATAGTGCGGCGAGAAGTAACCGCTGAAGCCGTTGATGAGCGGCACGCGATCGTGCACCTGGCGATACATCGCCTGTGCGTCCACGTCCTCGATCATCGGCAGCTCGAGTCGCGCGACGACGCCCGGGGGAGAGGGACGGAGCTCCGGAGCGGGCAACACCGGAAAGGCCCGCGGCCAGCCGTCGGCGAGGAGGCCCAACGCCGCGAGCGCGACGGCGACCTGACGTGCGCGCCCCTGCATCCGATCGACAGCCAGCGCCGAGACAACGCTGAGGCAGACGAGCGTCATCATCCAGAACCGCGCCGGTACGCGCAGGCCGTCGAAGCCGGGCAGCAGCATCAACCAGGAGTAAGGCGCCTGATAGATCGCGCGCTGGTCCATGAACGTCGGTGTCGGACCAAGTGCGCAGACCCACGTGGCGAAGGCCGCGAGCACATAGAACGCCAGCGCCGACCGCGCGCGGAGTGCAGAGCGTACGCGCGGCAGGACGGCCATGAGCGCGATCGCCGCGACCAGCGCCAGCGACAGCGGTTTGTCCGCGCGGGCGATCGAGACCAGCCGCACGCCGCCAATCGTGAGCCGCCATGTGCCGTGCACGATCGGCACCGCGGCCGCGACGATGAGCACGACCAGCAGCATCGCCAGCACCGCGCGCACAACCGTGATTGCACGGCCCGTCTCATGGAGGTGCCCGAGCGGGCGCGCGCGCGCCAGGGCGAACGCGGCCAGCGCGACCATCGTGATGCCGGGAAAGAGCTCGGACTCGGGACGGTCGAACACCCGCACCCAGTGCCAGACGAGGAGGTCCTGGCTGGCCGACAGCAGTCCTGCGATGTCGGCGCTGAACAACTGAATCTCGTAGAGCGACCGGCGGAATCCGTATACGCCTTCGAGAATGGAGTGGTAACCGTAGAGGAACGGCGCGAGCACGATTGCCGCGGCGACAAAACACACGGCGACGGTTGCGAGACGTCGAACGGGCCATCGGCCGATGGCGAACCACAGCAGCCACGCCGCCACCAGCGTCGACAGGAAGAACAGGTAGTAGCCGCACGACAGCGCCTGCATCAGCCACGCGAATGCCGCGGCAGCGGCAAAGACCGGCCGTCTCGATGCCGAGTAGCGATGCAGGGCCGCGAGACAGAGCGGCGACCAGTACGACGCGAGGACCTGGATGTGCGGGACCTGCGACAACCGATACGGTGCAAAGCCGAACGCCAGCGCCGCGACGAGGGCCGCATCGTGCCGGCGCGTCAGCGTGAAGGCGAGCACATGCGCACCGAGCGCGTTCAGCGCGAACGTCGCGATGAGCATGACGTTGTAGCCGGCGAGCGGCTCGCCCGTGATGAGTGTCACGGGCGCTGCCAGTGGCACGAGCCCAAGGAGGTGCTCCGAGAAGGCGAGCACCCCGGTCGACGGCAGAAACGCCGGCGCATTCCACCACGTCGCGCTCAGCGGAACCGCCTGCGTGCCGGACCACCAAAGAATCCAGGTGTTGAGGAGCGGGTCGCCGAGATCGTGCGCGACGCCGTTCAGGTGCGTCGCCAGCGGCCACGTATACGCCACGGCCAGCCCGGCGTAAGCGGCAGTGAACGCCGCCAGGCGCGCGCGCATCTCAAGTCGTGAGGACGACCTTGCCGATGTTCGCGCGGCTCTGGATGAACCGGTGCGCATCGCCGGCGCGATCGAGCGGAAACGTCTTCGCGACGATCGGCTGGAGCCGTCCGGCGCTCAGTTCCGTGAGCAGCAGCGACATCAGCGGCTGCAGGGCGCGCTGTTCGTCCCAGAGATGGCCGACGTTGAGGCCGAAGACGCCGCGATTGCGATTGATGAGGGAGAACGGGTTGAACGACGGCATCGCCCACCACGAGCGCAGCACGAGCCAGGGATTGCGCCGCTCGGATGCCATCGACGAGATGCCGAGCATCACGAGACGGCCGAGCGGCGCCAGCATGCGATAGCTCGCGAGGAAACTGCGGCCGCCGATCGGATCGAGGATGACGTCGACGCCGCGCCCTCGCGTCAGGCGCCGGACCTCCTCTTCGACGTCCGCATGGCGGTAGTCGATCGTGTGCTCGACGCCGAAGCTGCGCAGCGCATCGTGTTTGGCCGCCGACGCGGTGCCGATCACCGTCGTCCGCCGCAGCCGCGCCAGCTGCGTCGCCGCAATGCCGAGCCCGCCGCCCGCGTTGTGCACGAGCACGGTTTCACCGGAGCTGAGCGCGGCCATCCGGTAGAGCGCAATCGCGGCCGTCAGATACGTGACCGGAACCGCCGCGGCCTCGGCGTCGCTCAACTCGTCGGGAAAGCGGAACGCGAGCGGCGCCGGCACGACGACGGCGTCGGAGTAGCCGCCGAATCGCGTCAGCGCGATCACGCGATCGCCCTCGAGCGGCTTCGTGACGCCTGGTCCGACCGCGTCGACGATGCCGGCGACCTCGTAGCCGACGACCACCGGCGGCCTCGGCGCATCGGGATAGAGACCGATGCGCGCGAGCACGTCGGCGAAGTTCACCCCGGCGGCGCGGACGCGGATGCGGACTTCACCGTCACCGGGCACGGGCTCCGGCGCATCGCGGACCTCGAACACCTCGGGTCCGCCATGCCGCGGGATCACGACCTGCCGCATGTCGGGGAACAGTATCAGATAGCACCGCCGGCCACCCGCGAGGTGACGCTACCCAGTCAGGAGTGCGAGCAGCGCCTTCTGCGTGTGCAGACGGTTTTCGGACTGATCGAAGACGACGGACGCCGACGAGTCGATCACGTCGTCGGTGACCTCGTCGCCGCGGTGCGCGGGGAGGCAGTGCATGAACACGGCGCCGGCCGGTGCGGCGTTCATGAGCGACGAGTTGACCTGATACGGCGCGAAGATCGCGTGACGCGTGGCCGCTTCCCCCTCTTGCCCCATCGATGCCCACACGTCGGTATAGATCGCATCCGCGGCGGCAACCGCTTCCGCGGCATTGTTCGTGAGGGAGACGCCGCCGTCGAAGCGCGCCACGCGCGCGACGGACTCGACGACCGTTGCGGGCAGCTCGAAGCCCTGTGGTGATGCGACGACGACGTGCCCGCCGAGCATCGCGACCGCCTGCGCGAGCGAGGCGGCGACGTTGTTGCCATCGCCGACGAACGCGACCGTGCGTCCGGCAATCGTGCCGAACCGCTCGATGAGCGTCAGGCAGTCGGCGAGCGCCTGACAGGGATGCTCTTCGTTGGTCAGCGCATTGACGACCCGCAGGCCTGGCGCGGAGGCGGCGAACCGCTCGAGCCGATCCTGCGCGAACGTGCGCACGACCGCGCCGAAGACCCAGCGCTCGAGATTGCGCGCGACGTCCTCGATCGCCTCGCGGCCGCCAAGCGCCACTTCCGCAGGCGGTTCGATGATGTCGCCGCCGAGCTCGCGCACCGCGATCTGGAACGTCGATCGCGTCCGGAGCGACGGCTTTTCGAACAAGAGCGCGACGTGCAGCCCGTCGAGCGGCTTCGCGTGCGGCCGGCGCGCCTGGCGGGCGGCCTTCATCGACGCGGCGAGATCGAGGCAGCGCTCGAGCTCCGACGCCGAGAGGTCGAGGATCGACAGGAACTGCGTCGGCTGCCACCGGGCCGTGGCACGGGAAGCGGCGTGAAGGCTCATGTTCGATACTCCGCGTTGATTCGCACGTAGTCGGCGCTCAAGTCGCAGGTCCACATCCGCGCGGTCCCTGCGCCACCGGTCCCCAGGTCCACCTGCACATGCACGTCCTTCTGCTGCAGGTGCCGCGATGCCTCCGGCGCCCGCTCGTCGAACGGGCGGCCGTCCGCGAACAGCTCGACGTCGCCAAGGCGCACTCGCGCCCGCTCCAGATCGAACTCCACCCCGGCGCGTCCGGCGACGGCGACCAGCCGGCCCCAGTTCGGATCCGCGCCGTGGATCGCCGTCTTGACCAACGGCGAGTTGGCGATCGCGCGGGCTGCGCACTTCGCTTCGATTGCCGAAACAGCTCCGGTCACGTCGATGGTGACGAGCTTCGTCGCACCTTCACCGCCGCGGACAATCCCGACCGCGAGCGCCTCGCACACCCGGCGCAGCGCTTCGACGAACACCGGTAGCTCCGCCTCGCCGATCTGCACGCCACTCGCGCCGTTGGCGAGCGCGAACACGCAGTCGTTGGTCGAGCACTCGCCGTCGACCGAGATGGCGTTGAACGTGACGTCGGCCACCTGCGTCAGCGCGCGCTGCAGCAGCGCCGGCGCCACCGCCGCATCGGTCGTGACCACGCCAAGCATCGTCGCCATCAGCGGCTCGATCATGCCGGAGCCCTTGGCGATGCCTCCGATGGTGAAGCGCCCCACCGGCGTCTCGGCGACGACCGCTTCCTCTTTCGGAAACGGATCGGTCGTCATGATGGCGCGGGCCGCCAGCGGCCCGCCTTCGCGGGACAGCTGCGACGCGGCGTCGCGAATACCGCGCGTCACCTTCTCGCGATCGAGGTGCACACCGATGACGCCCGTCGACGCGATGAGCGCCTGAGCAGATTCCGCGCCTGCGGCCTGCGCGGCGGCGTCCGCCATTGCCTCCGCGGTCGCGTGACCATCGGGCCCGGTACATGCGTTCGCGCAGCCGCTGTTGATCGCGACGACGCGGGCGTGACCGTGCGATGCAGAGAGCCGTGCCTTCGCGACCAGCACCGGCGCCGCCTGCGCCTTGTTCGTCGTGAAGACGGCGGCGGCCGACGCGGGAACATCGCTGACGATGAGCGCCAGGTCGAGTCCCTTCGCTTTGATGCCGCACGACACGCCGGCCGCGCGGAATCCCGCCGGCGCCGAGACGCTGCCGTCGACGCGCGTGACCTGCAGTTCGGCCACGGTCATGCCGGGACGCGCTCAGGCTCGTCGCTGGCGACCGGAATCAGACGCAGCCGTTCGACGCTGGCCCGCGGCGGTCCGACCGCGCGCGGCGCGGCGCTGAACCCGTCACTCAACCGCAGTCCCGAACCGGCACGAAGCGACAGCGACACGGCGTATTGCCCGCAGTGCCGGAAGTGCGAACAGCCCGCGCAGTCGTGCGCAATCTTCTCGGGCACCCACTGATGCGGCACGATCGAGAATCCGAGACGCACGAAGTGCGACGGCGCGTGCGTGAACGCGCACAGGGTGACGTAGCCGAGCGCACGCGCGCGGTCCGCAAGCGCGGTGACCAGCGCGACGCCGGTTCGGTGCCCGCGGTGCGCCTCGTCGACGACCAGCGATCGCACTTCGGCCACCACGTCGCTGAGCGGCGCCAGCTCCGCGCATCCGATCACCCCATCGTCCACCGCGGCGACGATGAAGCGGTGCGCGTGCTCGGAGATGTCCTCGATCGATCGCGGCAGCAGGTGGCCCGCGGCGAGATTGGCATGGATGAGGCCGTGGATCGCGTCGGCGTCCGCCGCGGTTCCCGTGCGCAGATGGATGCTCATGTGCGCGGCGCCTCCAGCGCCGTGGCGATCGCCGCTTCGAGCAGCGGCAGCGCTTCATCGAGCTCCTGCTCGGTGATCACGTAGGGCGGCAGCAGCCGCACGACCGTGTCCGACGTGCGGTTGATCAGCAGGTGCCGATCGAGCGCCGCCTGGACGACGGAGGCCGCGGGGCGATCGAGCTCGATCCCCCACATCAGTCCTTCGCCGCGGACGTCGGTGATCCCGCGCACTCGCGACGCCATCGCGCGCAACCCGGCCTCGAGGTGCGCGCCGACCTTCGCGACGTGCTCCACCAGCCCGCGATCGATGAGCTCGTTCAAGAACACGAGCGCCGCGCGGCACGCGAGGAGATTGCCCCCGTACGTGCTGCCGTGATCGCCCGGCTTCGCCGCGCTTGCCACCGTCTCGGAGAAGAGCGCCGCGCCGATCGGGACGCCGCCCCCGAGCGCCTTGCCAATCGCCATCAGATCCGGCTGCAGGCCCAGCACCGGCGAGTAGAACGGACGTCCGGTGCGCCCGAGTCCGCACTGCACTTCGTCGGCGATGAGCAGCGTTCCGGTCGTGCGGCACGCGTCGGCGATCGCGTCGGCGGTCAGGCGCGAGAGCGGCCGCACGCCTCCCTCACCCTGAATCGGTTCGACGATCACCGCGGCGGTCGACTTCGTGATGGCGGCGCGCACCGCGTTCGCGTCGTTCGCCGGCACGAACGTGACGCCGGGCACGAGCGGACCGAACTGCTCGCGATAATGCGGATCCCAGGTGACCGAGACCGCGCCCATCGTGCGCCCGTGGAACGAATGATCGAGCGCGACGAACGCCGTGCGATCCGTCTGTCCCTGCGCGTGCCAGTAGCGCCGCGCGAACTTCAGGCACGCTTCCACCGCTTCCGCGCCGCTGTTGCAGAAGAACGCGCGCGACAGACCCGAGAGATCGGCGAGCCGCGCCGCCAGCTCCGCTTGCAGCGGATGGTGGAACAAATTCGAGGTGTGCAGCAGCGTCGACGCCTGTTCGGCGATCGCGCGCGCCAGCCCGGGATGCGCGTGCCCGAGTGCGGCGACCCCCACACCCGAGATCAGATCGAGGTAGCGCTGACCCTCACGTGTGAACAGCGAGCAGCCGCGGCCCGACTCGAACACCACCGGCAGGCGCCGATACACCTGCAGGACGCGTTGCTGGTCGAGCGCAATCGGATCAGACGAGGTCGTGAGCATGATGCTGCACCCGCGTTCCCTTCGCTTCGAGATACGCCCCGCCGCGTCCGTCGACAATGCGGACGTCGGCGACGCCACCAGCGAGCGCGTCGAGGCACGCGCCGAGCTTGGCGACCATGCCTTCTGTCGCGGTGCCGGCCGCGACCATCGCGGTCGCTGCGCCGACGTCCAGCGATGCGCAGGTCTCGCCCGACGCGTCGTACACGCCGGGCGTCGACCCGGCGACGATCAGCCGGTCTGCTTTCACCGCGCGCGCCACGTGCGCGGCCAGCACGTCCGCGTTCACGTTGAGCAGTTCACCGTCGCGGGTCACGCCAATGCTCGCGAGCACCGGCACGTACCCGAGCGACAGCAGATCCTCGAGGAGCGGCGCGCCGCCCTGTTCGGGCAGGCCGACCAGCCCCAGACTGATCGACTGACCCGACGTCGAGATGAGCTCCGGGGCGCGGCGGCAGACCGCCGTTGCCGCGTCCGCGCCGGTGAGGCCGACCGCCTTCACGCCGGCGGCGACCAGCGCGGCGACAAACGACGTGTTGATCCGTCCCGCCAGCACACCCACCACCGTCGTCAGCGTGTCCTCGTCGGTGATGCGGAGGCCGTCGACGAACTGCGGCGAACGGCCGCGCGCGCGCAGGTCCGCGTCGACCGCGCGTCCACCGCCGTGAATGACCACCGCTCCGCCGTCCGCGACGAGCGCGCCCACGCCGGAGGCAGCGGTCCGCATCGCGTCCGCATCGTCGAGCAGCTCCCCGCCGAGTTTGAGCACCGTAATCAATTCAGCCCGAGCCTTTCGTCGAAGCCGAACGCGACGTTGAAGTTCTGCACGGCCTGGCCGGCCGCCCCCTTCACGAGGTTGTCGATGCACGAGATCAGCACGAGCTGCCGCGTCGCGTCGTTCACGCGCCAGCCGATGTCGCAGAAGTTCGTGTGCGCGACGTGCTTGATCTCGGGCAGCTCGGAGCCGGTGAGCCGCACGAACGGCGACTGCGCGTACGCGGCGTCGAATGCCGCCGCGACGTCCGCGGCGCCACGGCCCTGCGGCAGCGTCACGTAAATCGTCTCGAGGATCCCGCGATCGATGGGCACGAGGTGCGGCACGAACGTCACGGCCACGCCAAGCTCCTGCT
This sequence comes from Acidobacteriota bacterium, assembly GCA_046734675.1. Taxonomy (GTDB): domain Bacteria; phylum Acidobacteriota; class Vicinamibacteria; order Vicinamibacterales; family 2-12-FULL-66-21; genus QHWT01. The sequence goes on along the minus strand of JBKPRU010000259.1, from coordinate 3,628 downwards.
CGATCTCCGCCGCATGCCGATGCCCGAACACGCCGTATGCCGACAGGCTGCCGTGGCACTCGCTGAAGTGCGTGCGTTCACTCGGCGTCTTGCCGGCGCCCGACACCCCCGACTTGGCGTCGATGATGATCGGGCCGTCGACGAGCCGGGCGCTGACGAGCGGCTGCAGCGCGAGAATTGCCGCCGTCGGATAGCACCCCGCGCACGCGACCAGCGACGAATCCGCGAGCGCATCGCGATAGCGCTCGGTCAAGCCATACACGACATGCGCGGGCGGCTCCGGCGTGTGCGGATACCAGCGCTTACGCTCGGCCGCATCGCGAAGCCGGAACGCGCCAGAGAGATCGAAGACCCGCTTGCCACGCTCGACGAGCGTCGGCGCAATTTCGGCGGATGCCGTGTCGGGCAGCGCGAGAAACACCGCGTCGGTGGCCGCGCTGAGCGCGTCGAGGTCGAGCGCATCAATTGGTGCATCCCACACCCGGGCGAGCGCGGGCAATCGTCGCGCGGCCGAACCGGGCGACCCCATCGCCGCCGCGATCCGGGCCCCGGGATGCCGCGCCAGGCAGCGGAGCAGCTCGACGCCGGCATAACCGGTCGCCCCCGCGACTCCGACCTGTACAGGCGTGGCATAACTATTCATCAGAATCATTAGATATACATGGATACCCAAGCCAACGTCAAGAAAAATAAGGTCCATGTCTTATGCAATGCGTGTATAATCAATCGCTCGGCTGAATAGTTATGAAGTCCTACAGGCAATCGCTCGTGCTCGAGCTGGTCGACAGTGAAGCCATCACCAGCCAGGGCCTCCTCAGGGAGCGGCTCGACAGCCGGGGAATCCATGTGACCCAGGCCACCCTGTCACGCGACATCCGCGACCTCGGCCTCGTGAAACGCGCCGGCGATGGGGCGTACCGCCGGCCCGGGGCCGGCGAAGCCGCCGTCAACGGCGAGCCGGAATCGGTGCTCCGGCGCGCCGTCGCCGAGTTTCTCCGCCGCTTCGAGTCGGTTCAGCAGCTGGTCGTGCTGCGGACCGATCCGGGGCAGGCACAGCCGCTCGCCGTCGCGCTCGACCGCGTCCGCCTGCCGGACGTCGTCGGCACGATTGGCGGCGACGACACGATCCTCGTGATCTGCCGGGGCGAACGGGAGGCGCAGTCCTTCACGAAGCAGATCGAACAGTGGTTGCGGAGTTGACGGGAGCCCACATGGAGAGGATTGTGCTCGCCTATTCAGGCGGTCTCGATACATCAGTCGCGATCCCGTGGCTGGCGGACACCTACGGCGCGGAAGTGATCACCGTCACGCTCGATCTCGGGCAGGGACGTGAGCTGACCGACATCCGCGAGCGCGCGCTCGCGCTTGGCGCCGCGCGGGCCCACGTGCTCGACGTCCGCGAGGAGTTCATCCGCGACTACATCCTTCCGGCGCTCCAGGCCGGTGCGGTGTATGAAGAGCGCTACCCGCTCGCGACCGCGCTCGGCCGGCCGCTCATCGCGAAGACGCTCGTCGAGATCGCGCGCATCGAAGCGGCGACCGCGATCGCGCATGGCTGCACCGGCAAGGACAACGATCAGGTCGGCCTCGACGTGTCCGCGCGCGCGCTCGATCCATCGATCCGCGTGATTGCGCCGGCGCGCATGTGGGGCATGTCGCGCTCCGACGAGGTCGCCTATGCGAAGGCGCGCAACATCCCGGTGCCGGCCGCCGTCGACAGCGCCTACAGCACCGACTCGAACCTCTGGGGACGATCGATCGAGTGCGGCGTGCTCGAGGATCCATGGCAGGAGCCGCCTGATGACATCTACACGCTGACGCGCGCCCCGCAGGACTGTCCGAACGAGCCGGCCTACGTCGACGTCGAGTTCGAGCGCGGCGTGCCGGTGCGCGTGAACGGCATCGACATGCCGCTCATCGAGCTGATTGAGAGTCTCGAGACGATTGCCGGCGCACACGGCGTGGGCCGCATCGACATGATGGAAAATCGCCTGGTCGGCATCAAGTCGCGCGAGATTTACGAAGCGCCCGCGGCGGTGCTGCTTCATGCCGCGCACAAGGAGCTGCAGCGGCTCGTCGTGCCGCGCGATCTCGATCGCCTGACGCAGGAGATGGGGCGCGTCTACGCCGACGCGGTCTACAACGGCTACTGGTTCTCGCCGACGCGCGAAGCCATCGACGCGTTCGTCGCGTCGATTCAGCCGCGCGTGTCGGGGGCGGTCAGGCTGAAGCTGTTCAAAGGGGACTATCGCGTCGTCGGGCGCAAGTCGCCGTTCGCCCTCTACGATCGCGAGCTCGCGACCTACGACACGGGCGACGTGTTCGATCACGGCGCCGCCGAAGGGTTCATCAAAATCTGGGGGCTGCCGATCGAGACCATTGCGCGCAAGCGCAAGGCCACTGACACCCTCGCGCCGACGACGAAGCTCGAGGCGAAGTGATGGCGCATTTGTGGTCGGGCCGCTTCGAGGGGGACCCCGACGCCGAGCTGTTCGCGTTTGGCGCCTCTTTTCGCTTCGATCGCCGGCTGTTCGAAGACGATGTCCGGGGGAGCCGCGCGTGGGCCTCCGCGCTCGCGCGTGCCGGCGTGCTGTCGCCTGACGATGCCTCCGCCATCGAGCGCGGACTCCAGGCGGTGCTGACGCACGGCGTCGCGGACGGCGACGGCGACGAGGACGTCCATGCGTACGTCGAGCGCGAGCTCGTCGCGCGGATCGGCGAGGCCGGCCGGCGCCTGCATACGGGACGATCGCGCAACGAGCAGGTCGCCGTCGACCTGCGGCTGTACCTGAAGCGCCGCGTACCGGTCATCCAGCGCGCTATCGCCACTTGTGTGGATGCCCTCGCGGCGCTCGCGGACCGAGCTGGCGACGCAGTGATGCCGTCGTATACGCATCTCCGCCGCGCTCAGCCGGTGCTGGTCGCGCACTTCCTCCTGTCGCACGCCTCGGCGCTCCGCCGCGACGTCGAGCGGCTCGAGGCCGTGCTGCGCGAGATCGACGAGTTGCCGCTCGGATCGGGCGCGATCGCCGGCACCAGCTACGCGATCGACGTGCGCGCCCTGGCCGACGACCTCGGATTCACGCGCATCTCGCGCAACAGCATCGACGTCAGCGGCGATCGCGACTTCGTCGCGACGTTTCTGCACGCGGCCTCGCTCGGCATGGTGCACCTCAGTCGCGTTGCCGAGGACTTCATCCTCTTCACCGCCGAGGAATTCGCGTTCTTCGATCTCGCCGATGCGGCGGCAACCGGCAGCAGCCTGATGCCACAGAAGAAGAATCCCGATCCGCTCGAGCTCGTACGCGGCAAGAGCGGGCGCGTCGTCGGACATCTCACGGGATGGTTGACGACGATGAAAGGGTTGCCTGCGGGATACAGCAAGGATCTGCAGGAGGACAAGGAGGCGCTCTTCGACGCGGAGGACACGTGGACCGCATCGCTCGGCGCGGTGGCCTCGGTGCTTCGTGGACTCACTCCGAACCCGCGCGTGTCGGCGCGGGCCGCGTCGGGGCTGCTACTCGCGACCGATGTCGCCGACTACCTCGTCGCGCGCGGCGTACCGTTCCGCGATGCCCACGAAGTCGTCGGACGCATCGTGCGGCGCCTGCTCGAGCAGGGCCGATCG
>JBKPRU010000258.1:0-7007 GCA_046734675.1 Acidobacteriota bacterium | reverse complement strand
CATCAGCGGCGCTCGCAACGCCGCGCGCGTCGCGAGCACGGACGAGAGCAAGCCGGCCACGAGCACCGCGGCAAGCAGGAGGGCGGCGGCGCCGGAAATCGGCACACGCGCGCCGCGATCGAGCGCGGCGGGGGCAATCGCGATCGACGCGCTCAACGCGCCCACCAGCACGCCGCACGCGAGCAGCGCCGCGTGTTCGGCGACGACGATCGCGAAGAGATGCCGTGGCGCATAGCCGACGGCGCGGAGCAGCGCGAGCTCGCGGCGCCGCTCGAGCACGTTGCGGAGCAGCACCGCGGCGAGCCCGAGCGTGCCGATCAGCAGGCCCAGACCGCCGAGCGTCTGGAACGTCGCCAGATACGTGTTCTCGACGCGATGGAACTCGGCAAGGCGCTCGACGGTCGAGCGCGCGTCGGCGCCAAGATCCGATGCCCGATCCTCGATGGCGGCGGCAACCGCGTCAGCGCGTGCGCCGGGTGCATCGACCAGCAGCACGCGATAGCCGCCGTAGCCGGGAAACACCCGCACGAAGTTCGCCTCCGACATCAGCAGCTCCCCCTGGAAGATGCTGTCGTGCAGCGCCGCGACAATCCGCAGGCGGATGGGCGATGCTCCCTCGGAGAGCACGATCTCATCACCTACCGACTTGTGCAGAACGTAGGTCAGCGAATTGGCGTCACCGATCACCGGCACGATGCCGCCACCGAGATCGCGATCGAGCGTCAGCCATGGATTCGCGCGCTCGGCCGCGGACGCGCCCGCCACGTCGTCGAACGCGAACCGGCCCGCGTCCATCAGACGCCGCGGGACGCCAAGGATCCGCGGGTTCGTTGGTTGATACAGGTTCAGACAGCTCGCCTCGTCGCCGGGACGCACGCGGAACGGATCGATCGACACGTCGCGCGCGTCTTCGAGGCCGAGCGCCTCCCGCCCCGCCGGCGTATTCGGATCGTCGACGAGCGGGACCATGAGGTCGACAACGAGTGCGTAGCCGCCGACGCCGGAGCGGCGATCGGTGGCTGCCGGCGCGTCCCGGCGGAACGCATCGACGGCGATCAGGATGAAGATCGCCGAGGCGATCACCGCGACGGCGAGCACGCTCCGTCCCGGACGTACCGCGGTATTCCGCATCCCGAGGCGTGCGATACGCCACGACACCGTGCCGGTGATCGCATGCTGCGGCGCCCGCCGCAGCGCCACCGCAAACGCGCAGAGGCAGGCGATGAGGAGCGACGACCCCGCGCCGAAGAACGCACCCGCGCGATCGAGCGTCCCGGCAATCGCCGCAAAGGCCAGCAACAACCCGGCCGCACCGCACATGATGGAAGCGATCGCGAACCCGCGCGCCCGGGTGGCACCGCCGCGCACGTCCTCGGCCGCGGAGCCGGCGAGCAGGCTCCGTTCCGACACGCGCGAAAGTGCCCGGAGCGTCCACCACAGGCACGCCATCGCGGCGAGCGCCGCACCGAACGCGCCGGCCGCGAGCGCGAACCAGGACAGGTGCAGGGTCAATGCGGACGTCCCAACCGCGCCGGACCACCACGTCCGCAGGCCGTACATCATCAGCGCGCCGTAGCCGATCGCGCCGGCGAGGCCGGCGATCGCGCCGGCCGCCGACAGCAGCAGCCCTTCGAACGCGAACAGTCGTCGAATGCGCGCGGTGGTGAAGCCGACCGCGCGCAGCAGGCCGACCTCGCGCGCCCGTTGTTCGACGCCAAGCTTGAAGAAGAGCGACGCCAGCACCAGCGCCGAGACGACGATGAAGAAGCTGAAATAGGTGAAGTACTCGCCGAAGTCGGTGGCGCCACGTGACGCTTCGAGCCCTTCGGCGCGAACCGCGCGCACGGTGAAGCCGAGCGCAAGCGGATCGATGGCGGCGTCGAGGCGCTCGCGGTAATGCGCGGCGACGTCAGCGAGCGGTTCATTCGACGCAGGCGCCAGCCGCACCGACGTGCGGTCGCCGTAGCGCGACCGCCACAATGCCTGCCCTTGCTCGATCGCGATGAAGGCCTTCGGCGTCGTCCGGTAGGCTTTCCAGTACGCCTCGTCTTCGCGGCGGACGCGGCGGAGATCGATCGGGAACGGAGGGTCCCAGTCGCTGAAGTCGTCGGCGTTCGTGATGCCCGGATACACCGGCGCGAGGTCGCGGTCGGCGGCGGCGCCCGCCAGCGGCACGATAGCCGCGAGCTGAAACTGCGCCTGCCGCGTGTGCAGGACACCAGGGGCCTCCCACACGTAGTAGTCGAGCGTGACGACGTCGCCCGTCTTCGCCTGCAGCGACCTGGCGGCCCAGTCGTTCAGCACGATTGGCGGCGGCGAACCCTCGCTCGTCTTCGCGAGCGACGGCGCGATCGATGCGAGATCAGTTGCGGTCACGAGCGAGTAGGGCACTTCCCGATCGCCGACCCGGATTGTGTTCGCGAGGTAGGTGAGGACCGGCGTCGTCTTCAACGTCGCGCCCTGGGCCGCCTGTTCGATCGCCGCTGTCCGGGGCGCATCGATGAGACCCGCCGGGCTTTCGACGGCGACGACGTGCGGCCCATCGAGGACGCGCACCGAGAGCCCGACGTCCTCCGGCGTCGCGTGCTGACGGATGAGCGCGTCGAGCGAAGACGGCGGTGCGCCGCCGGCGCGATCCGAGACGAGCAGCACGTTCGCGCGGAGCGGCTGTTCGAGCTCCTGCTGCAGCCGGCGGAGCGGCACGAACACGGCGCGGACGTCTCCCTGCTGCGGGCGCAGCGAGAAGTCCCCGAGCGATGCGGCCTCGAGGACGTTGGTCACCGGCACCCGCACCGTGCGGGACAGGTCGTCCTTGCGCGCGTGCAGCGACTCGACGGGCATGGCCGATGGCCGCTCGACGCGGACCAGGATCGTGTCTCCGGCGCGCGCGCCGATGTCGCGCGCGAGTGCCGCGCTCAGTTCGGCGCCGGTCGCGTCCGCATCCGGCGACGGGCGGTCGTGAAAGCGCCAGAACCGCTCGTCGACGCCGTAGACGTGCACCTCGGACGCGCGCCGCCGCGTCGACTGCGCCGTCACCATGCCCCGCACGACAACCATCGGCGCAACCGCGCTGAACGACGACGAGAAGGCCGGGTCGCGCTGCAGCTCGTCGGCGAGCGCCTCGCGAAAGAACGTCGTCGAGGAGATGACGCGATCGGTGCGGCCGAGGCGATCGACGACGAGATCGCGAAGGCTGCCGCGAACCGAATCGCCGACGAGCAGCGCGCCCGCGAGCACCGCGACCGCGGTGGCCACGCCGGCAATCACCGCGAGATGCGTGCGCCAGTAGTGGCGCACCCCCGCCAGCACCAGGCGCCGCGCGTTCATGTCGAGGCGTGGCTCGGCGCGTCGCGGCGCAAGGCTCCATCACGCAGCTCGAAACGGATCGGGAACCGCTCGGCGAGCGACGTGCTGTGCGTCACGACGACGAGGATCGTCTGCTGCCGATGGTGGAGATCGAGCAGCATCGACGCGACCGTGTCGGCTGACACCCGATCGAGGTTGCCGGTCGGCTCGTCGCAGAGCAGCAGCCGGGGCTCGCGAATGAGCGCGCGCGCGAGCGCGACGCGCTGGCGTTCACCGCCCGACAGTTCGGCGGGGCGATGATCGATGCGTTCGGCAAGCCCCACCTGCGCGACGAGATCGCGCGCTCGCTGAACGTCGCGCGGCCCGTTGGGCGCGACCAGCGTCGGCAACAGCACGTTCTCGAGCACCGTGCACTGCGGCAGCAGGCAGTGGTCCTGGAACACGAAGCCGATCGAACGATTGCGGAAGTCGGCGAGCGCCGGCGCGGGCAGCGTGAATGGATTGCGGCCGTCCAGCGTCATCGTCCCGCTCGTCGGCGGCTCGAGCGCGCCGAGCACGTAGAGCAGCGTGCTCTTGCCGCTGCCGGACGGTCCCATCACGGCCGCGGCGTCGCCCGGGGCCAGCGTGAACGAGACGTTCGCCAGGACGGTCAGCGGCCCGCGTGCTGTCGGGTACGACTTGGTGAGTTCAGCGGCTTGAAGCAAGGCGGCGACCGGGTTCGGTGCGATCGGCAGTGGCTCGGGCGATCATCGTTTCGTAGACGGCAAGCAGTCGATCGGTAGAGCGCGCGATGCTGTAGTGGCGGCGCACCCCCTCGAACGCGCGGGCGGCGAGCGCATCGGCGCGCCCGCGGTCGCTCCACAGGCCGTGAATGCCGTCGGCGAGCGCGTCAGGATCGTCGGGCGCCACGAGCACGCCGCCGCCGGTCGTCTCGACGATTTCGGTGAACGCGCCGCGCCGCGGCTGCACGACCGGCACGCCGCTGGCCATCGCTTCGAGCAGGAATACGCCTTTCGGCTCGTTGTAGGGCGCCGGCACCGACAGGACGTCGAGCGACCGCAGAAACGTCAGTTTCGCGTCGCGGTCCACCGCGCCGTGATACGTGAACTCGTGCTCGAGCCCCGCCTTTCGCAGGGCGCTGCGCACCTCGTCGAGATAGCGCTGCTGCGCTGGTGCGAGGTAACCGGCGGCGTCGAGCGTCATCGGCGCGCCCGCCGTCCGCTTGCGCAAGCGGATGTACGCGTCCGCGAGGACGTGCAGTCCTTTCTCCGGCGCAATCCGCGCGAAGTAGCCGACGCGGTACGGCGTCCGATCCCCGTCGCTTCCGGCTTCAGCCTGAAGATCTTCGAATCGCTCCGCATATCCCTTCAGGCTGATCCCGAGCGGCACCACCGACATCTTCTCCGCCGGAATCTCCAGCAGCCGCGACATCATGGGCGCATAGAACTCGCTCACCGAGATGAAGCGGTCGACGTCACGCACCTGCGCGCGAATCAAATCGAGCGCGCGCTGGCGATACGGTTCGATCAAGCCGTCGAGAAACAGGTCCTCTCCCTGGAGCGTGCAGCAGATCGGCCGCTGCACAGCGTCACGCAACGGCCGCGCGAGCCCGATGAGCAGCGTGTTCGGGAGATTGATGACGTCCGGCAAGGGCTCGTCGGCGATCCACTCGAGCAGCTTGTCGAACTCCTTGCGCAGGACGCCGCGGTCTCCTTCGAGCATGGAAACGGTGAGATCGCCCAACATCGACGGGTCCGTCGAGATCGAGCGGCTCGCGAAGGCCTTGATCACCCACGGTGAATCCCAGAGCCGGTCCAGGAAGCGCGGCGTGTGCCGGAACAGCGACGAGTACTGCTGCAGGTAGATGCTGATGCCGCCAAACAGGACGCGATCGCGGCTGACGTTGGTTTCGTCCGGGTTGGTTGGAGTGTAGAGCGGGAGCAGCGTGACCTCGTGACCACGCGCGAGCAGCTCCACGGCCAGCGCGTTGTCGCGCAGGCAGCTGCCGCAATACATCCCTGCGGCGCCCGCTGTAATCGACAGTATTCGCATGCGGTCCGCCAGGTCTAAAGACCCGGCCTACGTGGGGTCTGTGTCGCGCCTCGCCCTTCGCTCGCACCGTCCGCTTCTCGCCCCGGACCCCAGGCCCCCCGCCCCCGACACGGATCACACCTCCGCCGATTGGAACGCGCGTGCGCGGAACAGGAAATCGATCAGGTTCCCCTCGTGCGGCTGCAGCCAGTTCAACTGCGTCGTCCGCACCGCCCCGAGGTTCAGTCGATCGACGTGCACCGCGTCGAGCAGCCTGCCGCGAAAATCCGGGTTGCAGGTGATCGCCGTGCACACCAGCGTCGGTCCCATCGCCTCGATCATCTTCGCTTCCGGGCATTCGACGACGGTGACGAAGGGGAACATGTATTCCTTCTTCGCAATCGCCGCATCCGGCGACGCACAGTGCACGACGGTCGGCAGCAGGTAATCCGCCCGTCCCTGCTTGACGAGCCGCGGTGCACCGTCGCGATAGGTTGCCGTCACGTCGGTCACGCCGGATGTCTTCAGGTCCTCGTCGATCGACGCCGAGATCGCATCTGCGACGCCCGGCACCGTGAACGCCGCAAGGCTCGCGTCGGGATGGTCCGGCGGCAGCGGCTGCACGGCCGCAAGGCGCTGCGCGATTGCGTCGGCAATCTCGCGCGTGTGCCGGCTCGCCCAGATGCCCGACGCGTTGATGCATCCGCGTCCACTGTTCGCGAACACACTGTCGACCAGCACGTCGAGGTGCTGCTCCCATCGATCGACCTGGTCGTCGCCGATGACGATCTTCGAGAAGCCCGGACCGTGCGCCTGCACGCGCGGATTGCCGCGATACCGATCCACCGTGGCGGTGCCGCCGAAGATCATCGTGCGGCCGCAGTGCTCGAGGACCGCAGCGCCGACATCTCCTTCACCGGGATAAATCGAGATCGCCTCGCGCGGAATGCCCGCCTGAAAGAACGCCTCGGCCATTCGGTACGGCGTCCATGGTTCCTGCGGGCCGGGCTTGAGCACCAGGCCGACCTGCAGCGGAATAATCGGCAACCACAACGTGTGCACGCCGGGCGAATTCGACGGCAGTACAAGGCCGACGACCGGGCTCTGCACCTGATAACTGATAGGCACGCCACGTTCCTCGCCGTAGCCGCGCGACAGCGTGTCGAAGGAGAGGCCCCGCGTCAGCGACGTGAGGATGCTGCGCATTTCCTTCAGCACGAACGCGTTCTTCTGCATGTTGGCACGGGCGAGGCGCTCGGGGAGGCCCGTGCTGGCCGACTGCGCGCGCACGAACTCGTCGGGCGTCTGTGACCCATCGCCCATTGGGACTGTCGCGCTGAAGTAGAGCTCGCCGGCCTTGCCGACGCGCGCGATCAGCTCGTCGATCGAAAACTCCCGCAGCACGTCGCGCGCGCGCTGCGCCTTGCGCGCGTCGCGCTGGATGAGGCCGCCGTTCGCGCGGCTCACTTTCGCGATTGACTCGCCGGTCGCGAAGTGGACGACGGTGTCGGCGTCGAGGCTTTCGTAGGGCTGGCCCCATCGGAGAACAGGAATATGAAGCATGGGCTTGGCTCAACCACAAAGGGCACGAAGAACACCAAGAAGACAAAACACAAAATTCAAATTCAGTACACACCGACGGTTGTTGTCGCCGCGAACGCCCGGTAGGG
>JBKPRU010000257.1:0-6820 GCA_046734675.1 Acidobacteriota bacterium | reverse complement strand
CGCTGACGACGAGCCCGGCCTCTCCGGCTCCGCCGAGTGCGACGCGCACGAACTCCATGACGAGCGTGAAGAGCACGATCAGCACGAGGTCGGCAAAGATCACGACCGCCAGCGTCAGCTCGCTCAGCGGCCCGGCGGCGCGGCTTTCGGCGATGAGCGCGATCGTGACGGTCGGCGAGAAGCTCGCGACCAGCGTCGTCAACAGGAGCGCGAGCGCGATGCGCGCCACGCCGCTCGCCGGCGCGATGCCGAGCCACGGCCAGGCCAGCCACAGGCCGGCGAACAAGGTCACATACATCACCGCCATGGTTGCGCCGCCGAGGCGGACCATCGCCGCAAATCGGGGCGCGAGGTGCCGCGCGTTCATTTCGAGCCCCGCGACGAACGCGATCAGCGTGACCGCCAGCCCGTTGATGATCTGAAGCTCCCGAGCCATCGGGCGCGTGATGATGTTCGCGAGGTAGGGTCCGCAGATCAGCCCGAAGAGAAGGTAGCCGGTGACGCGCGGCAGGCGCAGCCGCTCGACAAACGTGCCGGCAAGCGCCGCGGCAACGAGCGCGACTCCGAAGGCCAGCGCCGTAGCGCGGAACTCTGCGCCGGACGCCGCGGTCCGCGACAACGCCCACGCGAGCGCCAGCGACAGCGCGATGGCGAGCGGACGCGCCATCAGTGCGGCGGCCTCTGGTGCGTCACGATCGCCGAGATCCACTCGAACAGCACCGCTCCCGCGGCAACCGCGGAGACGATCGCTGCCCCGTCGGCGGGTTGCACCTGCTGGTAATTCAACGCGACGGCGACGCCGACGACGCCCGGTGGCACGAGGTACGCACCGAGAGCCTCGGCGGCCAGCGCCGGCGAGACCCGCGAGGCCGCCCAGCCGCCAATCAGCTTGCCCGTCAAGCGGAACACGACGAACGGCGCGAACAACCAGACGGCCAGTGCGGACGGGACGATTTGCGCACCCGCGTCGAGGAGCAGCAGCAGCACGAGCGGGTGATGGAATTTCCGCAGGTCGGCGGCGATGATGTCGTCGGCGCGTCCCGGCGTCAGTCGCCAGAACGTCCCGCTCACGACGCCCGCCGCCAGCGGCGACACGCCCGCATACGCGGCGGCGCCGCCGATCATCGCCAGCGTGCCGATTACGAAGACGCCGCGCTCGACGGGCAGCGCGGATTCGAACAGCAGCCACCCGATCATGCCGACGATCAATCCGATCGCGGCAGGCAGCCACAACGCCGCGACCGAGACGGTGACGTCGCCGGAACGCGGAACCGCGGACGCAACGGCGAACGCGCCGATCGCGATCGGCAGCAGATCGTCGAGGTCGGCAACGTGCGTGGCGACCGGATCGACGATGCGTTCGCCTCCCTCGGCGGATCCGGCAGCGGATGCCGCGCCTGCGGCGCCGAGCACGAGCGCAGCGACTGCGGCGCTGGTGCTGAGCGGCAGGTGCCAGTGATCGGCGAGAAAGATCAGCGAGCCGGCGACGACCGCGATCGTCACGCCGGACTCGATGGCGGCGGCGGCAAACAGCGGCGACGACGACCGGGACTGGCTGGCGACGGCAAGTCCGACGAAGACACCCAGCGTCGCCAGTGCGATCGAAACGACGGCGTCGAGGTGCGCGAGCACGTCCGCGGAGAGCACGTTCGCGACCGCGGGTCCGAGCAGGAACCCGAGCGGCACGTAGGCACTCACCGGCACGATTCCGGGCGAGAGCCCGAGCGCCGCGCGCGTGCGCAGCACGCGCCACGTCATCGTGCCGGCAACGCCATGACGAGATGGCGCGATTCGCGGGTGACGCCGACGAGCAGCTGCCGTCCCGGCGCGAGCTCCCGGCATGCACGCACGACTGCCGCCGCGTCGGGGCCGTCCTTGCCGGCCGCGAACGTGATGATGTCTCCAGGTCGGAGGTCCGCGCGTGCGGCTGCCGATCCGGGCGCGACGGCGACGACAGCGGCGCCTATGCCTCGTACGGTGCGCAGCTCGAGCCCCAGGTCGGGCGTCGCCGTCGCGGCGGTCATCGCGACCGGCGTGACAGAGATGCTCGCCGGCGTGCCACCGCGCAGAACCTCGAGAGCGACGGGTGCATCGATGGCGAGCGTCGCGACCTGCGCGCGATACTCGGCGATCGATCCCGCCGCGGCGTCGCCAACGCGGCGGATGACGTCGCCGATTCGCAGTTGGCCGGCCGCGGGACCATCCGGTGCAACATGGGTGACGATCACGCCCGCGTCCGCGCTGGTCGCCGCTCGCAAAGCCGCATCCAGCCCCTGCACTTCGATGCCCAGGGTCACGGCCGGCGCGTCCGCAACGGGTCCCCGCGTTGCCAGACGGTCGGCCGTCCGCTGAAGCGCGCCGGCGGGCACGACGATCAGGCTTCGTCGCTCCGGCCGCGCAAGGCCGACGAACCGTCCATCGAGCGTAAAGATCGCCGCGCCGTCAGGCAGCATCTGTTGAAGTCCGCTGAGCCGCAGCAGCGGCTCGTCCCATCTCGGATCGGGCATCGCATCGACGCGGCCAACATACAGAGGGCGGACCACGGGCCCGTTGCGCGTGACTTCCACACCCGCGAGATAACCCGGCGCGTCGAGCTCGGCGGGCGCGGCCACGATCGGCGGGTTCACGTTCGACCAGGGCGCCGTGACGACCGTGACTCCGCGCGCAGGATCGACGGCGGAGGCCGATCCGTCCGCCGCAGTCGCGTGCGCGTGCTCAGGGTCGACGAGCGCGACGGCACGATCCGCGGAGATCCGGATCGCCGGCACGAAGGATGGTTCGACGTCGTTGACCGCCGGCGCCTCGGATGTCGGTCCGAGCGGCAGCGCGATCACTTGCGCAGCGATCTGCCGATCGAGGGTGCGCAGGATGCCGCTGAGCTCTTCATACGTCGCGCGCGCGGCGAGGCGCTCGAGCGGCGCCGCGGGCACCTCCTCGGCGTGCGGCCGCTCGGGAAACCGAAATCGCGCGAGCAGCATCAGCATGCCGGCGGAGACGATGAGCGTCACGACGAGCAGCCGTGTCTCGCGGCTGCGCGCCGCGCGCGGCTGCGCCTCAGTCATCTCGCCGAGCGTACTCGACCTCGGCAGCCGTGGCCAAACCGGGTGACCCTTGTGCGATACACTCACGTGATGGTTCCATCACGAATTACGGTCGCGCACAGTCCCGATTCGGACGATGCGTTCATGTTCTACGGGCTGGCGAGCGGCGCTGTCGACACCGGCGGGATCGAAGTTGATCAGGTCCTCGCCGACATCGAGACGCTGAACCGCGCGGCGTTCGAGGGCAAGTACGAAGTCACCGCGGTCTCGTTCCACGCCTACGCGCATCTCGTCGACAAGTACCAGCTGCTGCCGCACGGCGCGAGCATGGGCGATCGCTACGGCCCGATCGTGGTGGCGCGCCCGTCGCTCGCGTTCGAGAAGACCTCGGCCGGACACGGCAGCATCAAAGGACGCACCGTCGCGATCCCCGGCACGCTGACGACCGCGTATCTCGCGCTGCGTCTCTACGAACCGTCGTTCGATTACGTGGTGGTGCCGTTCGACGAGATCCAGCAGGCCGTGCTCGATGGCAAGGCGGAGACGGGCCTGCTCATTCACGAGGGTCAGCTCACCTACGCGGACGAGGGCTTGAAGAAGGTGGTGGACCTCGGCGAATGGTGGGCCGATCGGACCGGCGGCCTCCCGCTGCCGCTCGGTGGCAACATCATCCGCCGCGATCTCGGGCCGGAGATGATTCGCACGGTCTCGAAGCTGCTGCACGACAGCATCGCCTACGCGCTGTCGCACCGGAGGGACGCGGTCGAGTACGCGCAGCAGTTCGGGCGCGGTCTCGACAAGGACCGCACCGATCGCTTCGTCGGGATGTATGTCAACGACCTCACGCTCGGTTACGGCGACCGCGGCCGCCGCGGCGTCGAGCGGCTGATGGGTGAAGCCTACGAGAAGGGTTTGATCCCGAAGCCCGTGCCGGTTGAATTCGCTGCCTCTGTCTAAGTGCTCCCTCGACGGTCGTAGGCTGGGTCTTCAGACCCGGCAACCCGTAAATCACCGAACACGAACCCATCGCGCTCGACCACCTCGCCCGGCTCGACGGCGACGGACCGATCGAACATCGGTCCTGCCGTCACGCACGTGTGGAACTCGCCGCGTTCGGCGCACGGGTCCACGCCGGTCGGGAGCGAGGCGAGGAAGTGCTCGTTGAATTGCGCGCCAATGACCTCGCGCGGCATAACGCGCGGATCTAGGCAGACGATTCGGGCGCGCACGCCGCCGGCGATCATCTCGCGCGCCAGCGCGGCGGTTGGGCGTCCCCACAGCGGGAACAGCGGCTCGAGTCCCGTGCCCGACAAGCGCTCCTCGCGATAGCGGCGCACGTCTTCGAGGAACAGATCGCCGAACGCGACGTGCGTGAACCCTGCAGCGACGGCGGAGTCGACGGCCGCCCGGAGCCGCGTCTCATAAATTTCGTTCGAACACGGATAGGGGAGCGGGATCGTGATGAGCGGCAGACCGGCCGCTGTCGCCTGCGCACGCAGCACCTCTTGCCGAACGCCGTGCATAGAGACACGGCCGACGCTCTCGTTGATCGACGTGAGCAAACCGCCGACCTCGCCATAGCCGTCGCGGCGCAGCACGTGGAGCGACCACGCACTGTCTTTGCCGCTGCTCCACGACACGAGAATCTTCACCGGAACGCGTCCGGGTGGAGCGCCCTGGCCATCAGCCGCGTCCCCTCGGCCACCCGCGGCCCCGGGATCACCAGGCGATCGTCGACGAGGAACTGCACGCGGCCGGTGCGGACCGCCGGCACTGACGCGAGCGTCTGCCAGACGCGCACCTCAGAAGCACGATCGGCGGCGGGCATCGCGGTGTTGCTCGCGCGTATCTCGAGGATCGCCTCCGGGCGGCGCGCGATGATCTGCTCCGTCGTCGCCTGTACCGCCTGCTCGGCGACGTCGGCGAACACGTTCACGCCGCCGGCAATCTTCAACATGTCGTCGAGGAACCCAACCCCGCCGCTGGCGTAGATGCCGCGGAGCGCGCCGCGCTCGTGGCCGAACACCAGCAGGGTCCGCGGTGCCTGACGACCTTTCACGCGCGCGCGGATTTCCTCCACGTCGCGCTCGATCCCCTCCGCGACCGTCGCGGCACGCGCCGAATGTCCCGTGGCCGCGCCAAGCGAGCGGATCGTCGAGGTGACGTCTGCAAGCCCGGCGTGCTTGTAGTCGTAGATTGCGATGCCGGCGCGCTGGAGCTGCTGCTTGAGATCCGCCTGGCTCGCGTACACGACTACCAGCTCCGGCTTCAGCGACAGGATGCGCTCGACGTCCGGGTCGAGCAGCGCGCCCACTTTCGGCAGCCGCGCCGTCTCGGGCGGATACGTGTCGAAGCTGCCGACGCCGACCACCTGCGGCCCGGCGCCAATCGCGAACAGCATCTCCGTCGCCGCCGGAATCACGCTGATGATGCGCCGGGGCACGCGGTCGGCAGGCGGCGCGTGCGCGGTGGCCAACGCAAGCCACAGTGCGCACAGCCACGCGCAGATCACGGGTCGCGTGAGGCGACGGGTCAACGATGTCGAATCAGCAGCCATAGGAAGAAGGGTCCGCCAATCAGGGCGGTGATGATGCCGACCGGAAGTTCGACCGGCGCGAGCAGCGTCCGCGCGAGCAGATCGCAGGACACCAGGAACGCGGCGCCGAACAGCGCCGACGCCGGCAGCACGAGACGGTGATCCGGCCCGACGAGCAGGCGCACGAGGTGCGGGATGACGATGCCGATGAAACCGATCGGGCCGCCGACCGAGACCGCGGCGCCGGTCGCGAGCGACGCGCTGAAGAACGCGGCACGCTGCGCGGCGGCGACGTGGAGGCCGCGCGATTCCGCGCTGTCGGGGCCGAGCGAGAGCAGGTTCAAAGGACGCGCGAGCCAGGCGAACGCCAGGAACGCAACGAGGCCAAGCGGCAGCGACGCGAGGAGCGGCGTGTAGCTACTGACGTCGAGGTCCCCCATCAGCCATCGCAGCGTTCGATACGTGTCGGCGAAGTCGGCGAAGTACTGCACGAACAGAATCAATGCCGACAGAAATGCGTTCAGCGTCACACCGGCGAGGAGCAGGACGCTCGTCGACAGCCCGCGATGCCGCGCCTGTGCGAGCGCATAGACGATCGCGACCGCGGCAATCGATCCGGCAAAGGCGGCGATCGGCACCGCCGAGATCCCGGCCACGGCGAGCGACCAGTTGAAGGTGATCGCCAGCATCGCGCCAAGCGCCGCGCCGGCGGACACGCCCAGCGTGAACGGCGTCGCGAGCGGGTTGCGCAGCAGCCCCTGGAACACGACGCCCGCCGACGCGAGGCACGCGCCCACCCACGCGCCGGCGAGCGTCCGCGGCAGCCGCGCGATGAAAAAGATCTGCGCGTCGGCGTTGTCGGCGAACGGCACCGACCAATCGAACGCGCGCCGCAGGCTGATGGCCGTCGATCCGACCAGTGGGGTCAACAGGATCGCGGCAATCGCCACCGCGCCGAACCCCGTCATCGTCGTGGCGAAGCGGCGGGCGAGCGTCACCCGCGCGCTCCGTCCGCGGCGCGGCCGAGCGGGACGATGACGCGATGTCCCGACACGTGATCGATGACGTCCGCCTCGACGCCGTACAAACGCCGCACGTTTTCGCGCGTCAGCACGTCGGCGGTCGGCCCGGCCGCGACGATCGTGCCGTCACGCAACAGAACGACCGTCGCGCACAACGTCGCGGCGAGGTTGAGATCGTGCGTCGAGAGGACGATCGCCACGCCGCGCTCGCCGTGCAGCCG
>JBKPRU010000256.1:0-16416 GCA_046734675.1 Acidobacteriota bacterium | reverse complement strand
GGCCAGACCAATGCGGGGCCCCCAGTTGTTCACGTCCGTGTTGAGACGGCTCGTGTCGATACCGGCGTTGCCGAGCTGCGCATCGGGGTTGCGCACCTGCGGCTGCGCGAACCGCTGCAGGTCATAGCGCAGGCCGAGGTTCGCGGTCAGGTCCGACGACACGCGCCACTCGTCCTGGGCGAAGAACGAGTACTCGTCGATGTCGGGATGCGTTTCGGGTCCGGTGGTGTCGGCTCCTGCGAAGGCCTGCGTGTAACGCTCGCCCGCGCCTTCCGGCCGTCCGCTGTTGAAGGACGCAAGGCTGTTGAACAGGTAGTTACCCGAAAAGTTGCCAGGGAAGAAGTTGAGGATGCGATCGAACTGCACATCCATCCCCGTCTTCACTTTGTGCGCTCCCGCGATCCAGGTGACCGTATCGGCTGCCTGCACGCGCGTAATGGTCGTTTCGCGCGGGCTGAAGTTGTTGCGGCCGATGATGAGCACGGTCGAGACGCCCTGACGGATCGTGGCCTCGGGGTTCGCGCTGTTGGCGAAGCCCGGCTCGCGGTCACGCGCCCACTGCACGCGCGCCTCGTTGAGCAGCGTCGGGCGGAACACGCTCGTCAGGCCGCCGTTGATCGAACGGGTGCGGACGTTCGACGCGCCGGTGTGCTCGATCGAGTTCTGCGGCCCGCCGTTCTCGAATCCCTCGCCCGTGAAGTTCTGATGGTTGTAGCGGAGCGTCAGGCGCTGCGCGGGCGTGAGCTGCGAATCCGTCTTGACCAGGAACACATCCTGGTTCTGCGTGCGCGTCCAGCTGGTCGCGAGCGGCTGCAGCCGCGCGAGCGCCGCGATCGTCGCCGGATCGCTGGGCGTGCCGGCCGGCACGTTCAGGAACACGTCGTTCGGCTGCGTGTTGCGCTGGCCGTCGTAATTGGCGAAGTAGAAGTGGCGATCGCGCTGCAGCGGCCCGCCGATGGTGCCGCCGAATTGATTGTAGTGATACGGCGACTTGGGGCGGTTGTTGAGCACGTTGATCGCGTCGTTGGCGTTGAGCGCCTTGTCCCGATAGAACTCGAACGCGGATCCCCGCAGGTCGTTGCTGCCCGACTTGGTGACGACGTTGATCACCGCGCCGCCGGCGCGGCCATACTCGGCGGAGTAGGCGTTCGAATTCACCTGGAACTCCTGCACGGCGTCCTGGCTGAATTGATAGGGCGCGCGGCCCGATCCGGTGCGTCCGAGCGTCTGGCCGAAGAACGTGTTGTTGTTGTCAGCGCCATCGACGACGAGACTGTTGAGCGTGCCGCGCTGCCCGGCAAAGCTGATGTCGCCGGTGCGCACGTCGCGCGTGACCCCCGGCGTCAGCAGCGCGAAGTCGATGAAGTTGCGGCCGTTCACCGGCAGGTTCTGCACCGACGTCTCGCTGACCGTGGAACTGACCTGGCTGCGGCTGGTTTCAATCACGGGCGTGCTGCCGCTGACCGTGACGGACTCGGCGACCGACGACACCGCCATCTCCAGACGCAGCGTCAGCGTCTGTCCGACCGTGAGCGTGACGTCGCGCTGTTCGACGGTCTTGAACCCGCTCAGTTCCGCCTTCACCGTGTACTGTCCGACAGGCAGTACCGGCGCGCGAAACAGGCCTTCGGTGTCGGTGACGACATCTCGAACGACGCCGGTCGCCTGGTGGGTGATGGTGATGGCAACGCCCGGAAGCACGGCGCCAGTCGCGTCGACCGCGACGCCGTCGATGGAGCCGGTGGCGCTCTGCGCGTACGCGGACGCAGAGAGTGACAGGACCGCTGCGACCAGTCCGGCCAGCAAACGCTTTCGCATATTCCTCCCGCTGGGGATGATGAAGTAACGGAGAAGAGAACGCCCGAGCGTACCGTACTTCCGTCCGTGTTCACCGCTACAATAGCCGGATGGCCGTGATTCGCCCCTTCCGCGCGTTGCGTCCCCCGCGCGAAAGCGCGCCGGACGTCTCCTCGGTCCCCTACGACGTCGTCACCACCGACGAAGCCCGTCAGATTACGGCAGCGAACCCATCGAGCTTCCTCCGCGTGACCCGCGCCGAAGTCGATCTGCCGCCCGGCACCGATCCGTATTCGGACCAGGTGTACGCCAAAGCGCGCGAGAACTTCGCGGCGCTGCGTGGGTCGGCGCCGATGATCGTCGAAGACACGCCGTCGGTGTATTTCTACGGCCTGCGCATGGGCGGGCACGAGCAGACCGGGATCGCGGCGTGCTTTTCCGTCGACGAATACGAGCGGGATCTGATCAAGAAGCACGAGCGCACGCGCCGCGACAAGGAAGACGATCGCACGCGGCACATCATCGATCTGCGGGCGCAGACCGGCATCGTCTTTCTCACGTATCGCGCGACCGAGGAGATCGAGCGCTGCGCGCGGGCGGTCACGGCGGACGAACCGTTGTACGACTTCCGCGCGCAGGACGGCATCCACCACACGGTGTGGAAGGCCGGGAAGGCGGAGTCCGCCTGCCTCGTGGACGCATTTGCCGGCATTCCGGCGTTGTACATTGCGGACGGACACCATCGGGCGGCGAGCGCCGCGCGCGCACGCGCCGAGCTGCGGAGCCGCGGCGATGCGGGAGAGGCCGACACCTTCATCGCCGTCGCCTTCCCGGAACACGAGATGCAGATCCTCCCGTACAACCGGGTCGTGAAGGATCTCGCGGGGCAGACGCCGGAGCAGTTCCTGGCGGCCGTCGGCTCGAGCGTGCCGGTGCGTGAGGGAAGTGCAACGCCGCGCCGCAAGGGGGAGGTCGCAATGTACCTCGCCGGCCGGTGGTACACGGTCGATCTCTCGCAGGCCGCGCCGGCGGATTCGGCGCGTGCGAGCGGCCTGGACGTCGCGCTGTTGCAGCAGCACGTGCTCGAGCCGCACCTGCAGATCGGCGACGTGCGCACGGACAAGCGGATTGATTTCGTCGGCGGCGCCCGCGGCACCGCCGCGCTCGAAGCGGCTGTGAATCAGGGACAGGCGGCAGTCGCCTTTGCGATGTATCCGGTGACGATTGACGATCTCATGTCGATCGCCGACGAAGGCGGCATCATGCCGCCGAAGAGCACGTGGTTCGAGCCCAAGCTGCGCGATGGGCTGCTGGTGCATTTGATCTGACGCCGATGACAACCATGATCGTCCGGCAACCGACAGCATTACTTACTGCGCGTGGGGCCCCACCCCCACGCGCTTTACGCGCTTCGCGCGACGCCCTTCGGGCTGGCCGCCGCTTCGCGGCGGCCCGGTAACCGACAACCGGCAACCGACAACCGACATGAAGGTTCTTGTCGCCGACAAGTTCGAGAAGAGCGGGATCGACGGCCTGAAGGCGGCGGGCTGCGACGTCGTGTACGAGCCCGACTTGAAAGACGAGGCACTGGCGCAGGCGATCGCCGCGACGGCGGCGGACGTGCTGGTCGTGCGCGGCACCAAGGTCACGTCGCCGATGCTCGACGCGGGACGTCTGTCGTTGATCGTGCGCGCCGGCGCCGGCTACAACACCATCGACGTCGCCGGCGCATCGACGCGCGGCATCTACGTCTCGAACTGTCCCGGCAAGAATGCCATCGCGGTCGCCGAGCTCGCCTTCGGCCTGATCCTGTCGCTGGATCGGCGCATCCCCGACAACGTCGGCGAGCTTCGCGCCGGCAGCTGGAACAAGAAGGAGTACGCGAAGGCGCAGGGCGTCTACGGCAGCACGCTGGGCCTGCTGGGCGTCGGCAGCATCGGACGCGAGATGATCCGGCGTGCGGCCGGCTTCGGCATGAACGTCGTCCTGTGGAGCCGCCGGTTCGACGGCGAGCGACGGCCGATCACGGACCTCGAGGCGCGCGAGCTCGGGATCGAAAGCGTGCTGCGCGCGATCAGCATCGAGCTGGCGCCGACGCCGGCCGACGTCGCGTCGCGCGCCGACGTGCTCAGCGTGCACGTCGCGCTCGGCCCGGAAACACGGGGCATGGTCAACGCGGCGCTGCTTGCGAAGCTGAGGCCGGGCGCGATGTTCATCAACACCGCGCGCGGCGAAGTCGTCGACCATGCCGCACTCGCTGCGGCCGTGAAGGAGCGCGGCCTGCGCGTCGGCCTCGACGTGTACGCGAACGAGCCGGGGAGCGCGACGGGCGCGTTCCACGACGATCTCGTCGGCCTGCCAGGCGTCTACGGCACGCATCACATCGGCGCGTCGACCGATCAGGCGCAGGAAGCCATCGCCGCGGAGACCGTCCGCATCATCCGCAGCTACAAGGAAACCGGCCACGTTCCCAACGTCGTGAATCTCGCGCGCCGCACCCCGGCGACGCACATGCTCGTCGTCCGCCATCGCGATCGCCCGGGCGTCCTCGCGCACGTGTTCAGCCATCTGCGCCAGGCGAACCTCAACGTGCAGGAGACCGAGAACATCGTGTTCGAAGGGGCACAGGCCGCGGTCGCGCGCATCAATCTCGACGGCGAGCCCAACGGGACGCTGTGCGAGACAATCAAGAGCGGCAATGCGGACGTGCTCGATTTGCAGCTAGTGAAACTGTAGAGGACTTCTTATATGGCCACGACAACCACCGCACGGATTTTCAACTTCTCGGCGGGCCCCGCCGTTCTGCCGCTCGACGTGCTCGAGCAGGCGCAGCGCGATCTGGTCTCGTATCCCGGCATCGGCATGTCGATCCTCGAGATCAGCCATCGCTCGAAGACCTTCGACGAGATCATCCAGGGCTGCGAAGCGGACATGCGCACGCTCGCCAACATCCCGTCGAACTACAAGGTCCTCTTTCTCCAGGGGGGCGCGAGCCTGCAGTTCTCGATGGTGCCGATGAACCTGCTGCCGGCCGGCGGGTCCGCCGATTACATCATCACCGGTGCGTGGTCGCAGAAGGCGGCGAAGGAAGCCAAGCGGATTGGCACCGTGAAGGTTGCCGGGTCCACCGAAGCGGAGAACTTCACGCGCGTGCCGCAGCAGGAGGAGCTCACCCTCGATCCGAATGCCGCGTTCGTGCACATGACCTCGAACAACACGATCTTCGGGACCGAGTGGCAGTACCTCCCCGACGTCGGCGGCGTCCCGCTCGTGTCCGACATGTCGTCCGACATCTTCAGCGGGCCTGTGGACGTGGCGAAGTTCGGTCTCATCTACGCCGGTGCGCAGAAGAACCTCGCGCCCGCGGGCGTGACGCTCGCGATCATCCGCGAAGACCTGCTGAAGCGCTCGTCGTCGTCGCTCCACACGATGCTGAACTACGCGGTGCACGCCGAGAATCAGTCCCTCTACAACACGCCGCCGGTCTTCGCGATCTACATCATGCGGTTGGTCATGACCTGGCTAATCAAGCAGGGTGGGCTTACCGCGGTCGATACCCTCAATCGGCGCAAGGCGGACAAGCTGTACGCGGAAATCGATCGCAGCGGTTTCTATCGCGGTCACGCGCACAAGGACAGCCGCTCGCGCATGAACGTGACATTCCGACTCCCGAGCGAAGATCTGGAGAAGGCGTTCGCGAAGGAAGCGACCGCGGCCGGTCTCGACGGCCTCAAGGGGCACCGCTCGGTTGGCGGCATGCGCGCCTCCATCTACAACGCCTTCCCGGAGGCGGGCGTCGACGCGTTGGTCGAGTTCATGCGAGAGTTCGAGCGGAAGAACGGCTGAACCGCCCGCAAAATCAACGAGATCGGCGCGTACAGAACTCTTACAAATCCGGCTGTCCGGACCTGTTACTTTGGTCGTCTCGGTCGCTCTCGAGGAGCCACGTTGACGACGATTCGTGCAGCCGTTCGGACAGCTTATTCACTCTCTACGCTCAACTGCGTTACCGCCGGGTTCATGGTGGCGTTCCATGTGCTCGCGATAGCCGCGTTCTGGTCATTTTCCTGGACCAATCTTCTCGCCGCGATTGCCTTGCACTGGATGGCGGTAGGCTTCGGCATCAGCCTGGGCTACCACCGCCTGCACACGCATCGCGGGTTCAAGACGTCGAAGGCCTTTGAATATTTCCTCGCCCTCTGCGGCACGCTGACGCTCGAAGGGGGCCCGATCTTCTGGGTCGCGACCCATCGCCAGCATCATCAGCTGTCGGACCACGACGGTGATCCGCATAGCCCGCGCGACGGCGGCTTCTGGGCGCACCTCGGCTGGATTCTTTTCGGCGACACCCACCACAACAACACCGACCTGATGGGCAAGTACGCGCCCGACCTGGGCCGAGACCCGTTCTACCGCTGGCTGAACACGTATCACTACGTGCCGCTGACGGTGCTCGGCTTCGTGCTGCTCGCGATCGGCGGCTGGTCGCTCGTCCTGTGGGGCATCTTCTTCCGCGTGGTCTTCGGCCTGCACGCGACGTGGCTCGTGAACTCCGCGACCCACATGTGGGGCTCGCGCCGCTTCGAGACGCGCGACGACTCGCGCAATAGCTGGTGGGTGGCGCTCCTCACCTTCGGTGAGGGGTGGCACAACAACCATCATGCGCACCCGGTCTCGGCGCGTCACGGCCTCGCGTGGTACGAATTCGACGTCAGCTGGATCACGCTGAAGCTGTTCAACGCGATCGGTCTCGTGTGGGACATGAAGGTCGCCAAGATCCGCCAGCCGCTCCCGGTCGAGGAAGCGGCTTAGACAGAAGACAGAAGGCAGAACACAGAAGGCAGAATTCAGAATTCTGCTGCAAAAAGGCCGGGCTCGCGCCCGGCCTTTTTGTTTTTGCGTAACCGGCAGCATTACTCAATGCGCGTGGGGCCCCACCCCCACGCGCTTTACGCGCTTCGCGCGACGCCCTTCGGGCTTGCCGCCGCTTCGCGGCGGCCCGACCACCGAGAACCAACAACCGTTGTATCCTGCGGCCATGATCAACGGCGCCCACCTTCTGCTCTACAGCACCGACGCGGACGCCGACCGCGCGTTCATCAAGGACGTGCTGCAGTTCGCGCACGTCGACGTCGGCGGCGGGTGGCTGATCTTCAAGCTGCCACCGTCCGAGCTGGCCGTGCATCCCGCGGACGAAGCGGCGGAATCGAGCGTCTCGATTCAGGCCGAGTTGTACTTGATGTGCGACGATGTCGAAGCGACGGTCAAGGCGCTCGAGGCCAGGCGCGTCGAGTGCGCGCCGCGCGTGACGGAACGCTGGGGGATTCGGACCGCGCTGACGCTGCCAAGCGGCGGACATCTCGGTCTGTATCAACCGACCCACCCGACCGCGACCACGATGACGTGAGGGATCTTCGCGGCGCTCCCTCTTCGTGATTAGATAGCGCCCGCAAAAGAGGCGCACGTGCACGACGACCAGACCTTCCGCGTCGTCATGATCGCCATCGTGGCGATCGTGTTCCCGATCGGGATTTATCACCGCATCCGCGCACGGTCGGGTGAACGGTTGGATCGGCGCCAGGAGGGCGTGTTCATCCTCGCGACGCTTCGGCCGATCGGCATCCTTCTCGGGATCGCGGGGTTCGCCTACATGATCAGTCCCGAGTCGATGTCATGGTCGTCGATGCACCTCCCGCCGGCCATCCGCTGGATGGGGGTGGCGCTCGCGATCGGTGCGGGGGCTGCGCTGACGTGGACGCTGCGATCGATCGGACCGAATCTCACCGACACCGTCGTCACGCGTCGGCAGCACGCGCTCGTCATGCACGGACCGTATCGGTGGGTGCGCCATCCGTTTTACGACTGCGTCGCGCTGCTCATGCTCGGCGTTGCCCTGACGGCGGCGAACTGGGCGATCCTGATCGGGGCGGTCGCCGTGTTCTCGCTCCTCGTCTTGAGGACGTCCAGGGAAGAAGCGAATCTCGTCGCGCGTTTCGGCGACACGTATCGAACCTACATGCGCTCAACCGGCCGTTTTTTCCCGCGGCTGCGCGCACGATCACCGCAGCCCGTCCCTGAGCGCCGGGCCTGAAGACCGGCTACACCCGTCTGCGCGCCGGTCGAAGGCGCACCTGAAGGTGCGCCCTGCCGCGGACCGCGGGTGGCCTCACCCCTCGCCGCCACCCCTCGCCCTTCGCCGCTCGCTCCGCTATCCTTGAACCATGATCACCGGCCGCCGTCGGTCCGCGATCTTCTTCAGCGTGTTCGGCATCTGCCTCGTCGTGCTCGCGACGACGCTGAACGTCAGCTGGGTGGTGCTGTACTGGCGCGAAGGAGTGTTGTGGCTCCTGGGCGTGATCTTCTTCGTTCTGATCACCGCCGGCATCGTCCTCAACACGATCTTCCTGGTGCGGGAGATCCGGCGGAACGAGCAGCACGATTCGTTCATCAATGCGGTCACGCACGAGTTGAAGACGCCGGTCGCGTCGATTCGTCTCTACCTGCAGACGCTGCAGTCGCGCGATCTGGACGAGGCGAAGCGGCGCGAGTTCTATCGCATCATGCTCGCCGACAGCGACCGCCTGCTGCACACGATCGAGCAGGTGCTGCGCGCCGGCGCCACCGGATCGCGGCTGCGGCGCAGCGCGCGCGCCCGCCTGGATCTCGGCGAGATCGTGCGCGAATGCGTCGACCTGGCGCACACGCGCTTTCACCTGCCGTCGGACGCCCTCGAATACGTCGATCGCACCTCGTCACGGCCGTTCGTGCTCGGCGACGGCGACGAATTGAAAGCCGCGGTCTGGAATTTGATCGACAACGCGGCGAAGTACTCGATCGGCGAGGTCAAGGTCCGCGTCGCGCTCGAAGAACTGGACCATCAGCGCCTGGCGATTCGCGTCAGCGATCAGGGACCGGGGATCTCCCCGGACGAGTTGAAGCGCATCTTCCGCCGCTTCTATCGCATCCCGACCGGCGTCGCCGTCCGTACCAAAGGCAGTGGCCTCGGCCTGTTCATCGTGCGATCGGTCGCGAGGCGCCACGGCGGCCGCGCGTTCGCTGAGAGCGAGGGCGTTGGCCATGGCAGCACCTTCACTTTGCAGCTGCCGTCCGCTCCGCAGGCGTCGGTGTGAGGATGCCGACCTTTCCCGCATGTCGCAGCGCGTTCTGATTGTCGAGGACGAGCAGCACCTGGCCGAGGGGCTGCGCTTCAACCTGCAGGAGGAAGGCTTCGACGCCGAGGTCGTCGACACCGGCGAGGAAGCGCTGGCGCGGCTGCTCGCGCCCGCGTCGCACTACGACCTCGTCGTGCTCGACGTGATGCTGCCGGGCATCGACGGATTCAGCGTCGTCTCACAGCTGCGCGAACAGCGCCAGTTCGTGCCGGTGCTGATCCTCACCGCGCGCGGCCGTCCCGAGGACGTGCTCCAGGGCTTCGGCGCCGGCGCGGACGACTACCTCCCGAAGCCCACCGAGCTGGCGATCCTGCTGGCGCGGATCGACAGCCTGCTGCGGCGCAGCTCGTGGGCCAGGCAGCAGCCGCAGCACGATCGCTACACGTTCGCCGGACGCACGATCGACTTCGACACGCTCGAGCTCACCGTCGGCGACCGCACGATGCAGCTGACGCTCATGGAGGCCAACCTGCTGCGGTTTTTGATCAAGCACGAAGGCAAGGCCATCTCGCGGAAGACGATGCTGGAGCGGGTGTGGGGATTGCGCGAAGACACGGACACACGGGCGATCGACAATTTCATCGTGCGCCTGCGCCGCTACATCGAGACCGAGCCGGCGCGGCCACAGCACCTGCTCACCGTACGCGGCGTGGGGTATCGCTTCGTCTCGAACCCGTAACGATGGAAACGCACATTTTCCACGTAGGGCGGGTCTTTACACCCGCCTCGGGTGTGTTAGGCGCGCGCGAGCGGCTTATCGCCGGGTCTAAAGACCCGGCCTACGACTGTCAGGGAAAGATGCGAAGCGTTACTCGCGTGGCGCCGCAGACGGAGAACGACGGCCGCGGCGGCGGCGCCGGCGGCGCCGCGGCGGCGGATAGTTGCCCGGCTCCTCCTCGCGACCGGTACCGGTGCTCGCGTTGGTCTGGAGCGCGCGCCAGTGATGCACGGCGTCGCGCCGTTCGCCGTGAATCTCGAGCCACACCAGCGCCTCTTCGAGCACGTGACGATGGAGCAGCGCGCGCTGGGCGCGGAAGGGCGCATCGAGGTCGATCAGCCGCGGCTGAATGGCGAGGATTTGATGTAGCCGCTCGACGTCGCGCCGCGGCATCTGCAGCATCCCGAGCTCGACGCGCCGTTCGAGCGCATCGGCGGAGAAGCGTTGACGGCGGCCCACCAGGCCGAGCGGTGCGAGTAGCGTGCCCGCGAGGATCGCGTTCGTCAACGTGTCCGGCGCGGAGGCGAACTGTTGACGGTAGCGATCGATGCGCGCCACCGATTGCCACAGCGCCTCGGGCGCATCGTCGAGCTCGGGCGCGATCGCGCGCAGCAGCTTCGTGTCCTTGAGCATCCGCAGGCTCTTCTCCGCGGACCCCGATCGCAGGATCTTGAAGAACTCCTCGAGCATGCGCGCCGGCGCGGCGCGGGAGATCTCGTGACGGTGCGTCTCGATCGCGTCGAGGATCGGCTCGTCGATCCTGAAGTCGAGGCGCGCGGCGAGCACCACGGCGCGCAGCATGCGGACGGGATCCTCGAGGAAGCGCACCTCGGGATCGCCGATCGAGCGAATCAGCCGCGCCTCGAGATCCTGCAGTCCGTTCACGTAGTCGATGATCGAAAAGGTTGCGATGTCGTAGAACAGCGCGTTGATCGTGAAGTCGCGGCGGAAGGCGTCCTCTTCGGGCGTGCCGAATGCGTTGTCGCGGTGGATCAGGCGATCGTGCGCGCGCACCTTCGCGAGGTGCGTGCCCTCGGCCTGCGTCTGTTCGACGAGCGAGTCGCCCGGCTCGGGGTCGGGCAGCCCTTCTATCACTTCGTCGACTTCGGGCGGCAGCTCCGCGGCGTTCACCTGCCGGCGGAACGTCGCCACCTCGATCGTCTTCGGCCCGAACTTCACGTGCGCGAGCCGGAACCGGCGGCCGATGATCCAGCAGTTGCGGAATAGCTTCTTGACCTGATGCGGATGGGCCGACGTGCCGATATCGAAGTCTTTGGGTCGGCGGTCGAGCAGCAGATCGCGTACGCTGCCGCCGACGAGGTAAGCGATGTAATTGTGCTCGTGGAGCCGATACAGCACTTTGAGCGCGTCGGGATCGATGTCGCGCCGCGAGATGGCGTGTGCGGATCGCGGCACGATGGTCGGCTCTACCATCGACGGGATTATAGCATCACGACCTTGCAAACTCGGCTTAAGTTGCAGTATGGGCGAGGGTTAGGGCAGGTTCACCGCTGTGCTACCATCCGGGGGATGCGCGTGCGGCTGATGGCCTTGCTGGTGGTGCTCGGCACGGTGGGGGTCCAGGCGGTCGCGGTCGATGCGCTCGCGACGGCGCGCCGCCTCTACAACCTGGGTGAGTACGACCGCGCCCTGGATGCGGCGCGCGAAGCCGCGGCGAATCCGGCCACGGCGGCGTCGGCTCGGCTCGTCATCGGCCGGATCAACCTCGAACGCTACCGCCAGTCGGCGCAGAGCGCGGACCTCGACGAGGCGCATGCCGCGCTCCAGGCGCTCGATCCACAGGCGCTCGACGCGCGTGAACGCGTGGAACTGCAGGTCGGCCTGGGTGAGCTCCTGTACTTCGACGAGCAGTTCGGCGCCGCCGCGGAAGTCTTCGATCCCGTGCTCGAGAGCTCCGCGTCGCTCGGGCCCGATGCCCACGATCGCGTGCTGGACTGGTGGGCGAGTGCGCTCGACCGGCAGGCGCAAGCTTCGCCGGAGCGCGTCTCGATCTACGAACGCATCGTCGCGCGGATGGAGCAGGAGTTGAGGCGCGATCCCGCGTCGGGGCCGGCGGCGTACTGGCTCGCAGCGGCGGCGCGCGGCGCAGGACATCTGGATCGCGCGTGGTCGGCGGCGGCCGCCGGATGGATTCGCGCGGTCGCGGCAAAGGATCGCGGCGCGGCGCTGCGCGCCGATCTCGATCGGCTGGTCACGCAGGCGATCATCCCGGACCGCGCGTCGCGCGGCCCGTTGCGCGATCGCCGTCAGGCGATCACGAATCTTACGGCCGACTGGGAGAACTTCAAAAAGGTCTGGTAGCCGCGCCTCGGCCTGCGGTCAGCCCTTCGCTTCCTTCCAGTTTTCGCCAATCCCGACATCGACGGTGAGCGGTACTCGCAGCGCGACCGCTGACTGCATCAACTCGCGGACCGCCGCTGCGGTGTCGTCGGCGGCGTCCTGCGGCGCTTCGAACAGCAGCTCGTCATGGACGGTGAGAATCATCCGCGCCCGTCCGCTCGCGATCTTCGGCAGTTCGCGGTGGACGTCGATCATCGCCAGCTTGAGGATGTCCGCCGCGGTGCCCTGGATGGGCATGTTGGACGTCTCGCGCTCGGCGGCCGCCCGTACCTGCCCGTTCTTGTTGTTGATGTTCGGCACCAGACGACGACGGCCGAACATCGTTTTCACGACGCCGGTCGCGCGCGCTTCCGCGAGCAGCCCGTCGATGAATTGACGCACCGACGGGAACCCCGCGAAGTAGGCGTTGATGAACGCCTGCGCCTCCTCGCGCGAGACGCCGATGTCCTTGGCGAGCGTGAAGGCCTGCTTTCCGTAGAGCAGCGCGTAGTTGATGATCTTGGCGCGGCGCCGCAGCTCGTGCTTGCCGAGGGCGCTGTTCGCGCCGAACACCTTCAGGGCGGTTTGATCGTGGATGTCGTCGCCGCGCGTGAACGCGCCGATGAGCGCCTCGTCGCCTGAGAGGTGCGCGAGCACGCGCAGCTCGATTTGTGAGTAGTCGGCCGAGATCAGCACGTTGCCGGGGTCGGCAACGAAGGCACGGCGGATCTCGCGTCCGAGCTCGGTGCGGATCGGGATGTTCTGCAGGTTCGGGTCGCTGCTGCTCAAGCGACCGGTGGCCGCGACCGCCTGATTGAAGCAGGTGTGCACGCGTCCGGTCTCAGGGTGGACCAGCTGCGGCAGCGCGTCGATGTAGGTGCCCTTCAGCTTCATCAACGCGCGCCACTCCAGCACGAGGCGCGGCATCTCGTGCGCGAGCGCGAGCTCCTCGAGCACTTCGAATGCGGTGGAGTGCGCTTTGGTCTTGGTCGTGCGCCGGAGCGTCTCGGTTCGAAGCCCCATCTTGTCGAACAGGATCTCCGCGAGCTTCTTCGGCGAGTTGATGTTGAACTCTTCGCCCGCGTACTCATAAACGCGAGTGGCGAGTCGATCGAGCTCCGCCTCGATGTTCTGCGACTGCGAGGCGAGCGCCGGGCCGTCGATTCTGATCCCGGCTCGTTCGACGTCGATGAGTACGGGGATGAGCGGCAGCTCGAAGCGCTGATAGACGCTCTCGAGTTCTTCCTTCTGCAGAAGATCGCGCAACGGCGCCGCCACCTGCACCGCGAGATCGGATCGTTCACCGGCGTAGTCGAGCGCGGCCTGGACGGGAATGTTCGCGAACGACACCGCCTTGGCGCCGCGGCCGCAGACGTCCTCTTCGCTGAGCGCTTTGTAGCCCGTATGTTCGAGCGCGAGATCCTCCAGCAGGTGGGCCGATCGGGTCGCGTCGATCAAGTAGCTCGCGAGCATCGTATCGGTCTCGAGGCCGGCGAGATCGATGCCGTGTCGCTTCAACAGGATCGCGTCGAACTTCAGGTCGTGCCCGATCTTGCTCACCGACGCGTCTTCGAGCAGCGGCTTCAGCGCGTCGAGCGCGCCCCGCGGATCGACGCCGCCGTCGAAGCCGAGGCCGCCGGCGACGAAGGGCACGTAGCGCGCCTGCCGCCCCGCCGTCGAGAACGACAGCCCGACGATCGACGCGCGCATCGCCGACGGCGTATCGGGCAGCACGCGCAGGCCGAATCGCCCGGCCGCGCGCAGCTCCTCGATGAGCGACGTCACGCCGTCCATCGTGTCGACGATCGCGTAGTCCTTGCCGACCGTCTGCGCCGTCGGCGCGAACTCCATGACCAGCGATCGGAACCCGAGCCGCGCGAACAACTCGAAGCATCGCTGCTGCGACGCGCCGCGATAACGCATTGCCTCGGGATCGAACTCGACGGGGCAGTCGGTATGGATGCGGGCGAGCACGCGGCTCTGGCGCGCGTCTTCAGCGTGGTTCAGCAGCCCTTCACGCTGCCGCTTGTTGGACACCTCGGCCGCGCGGTCGAGCAGCGTGTCGAGCGAACCGTAGGTCGCGATCAAGTCGCGCGCCCCTTTCTCGCCGATCCCGGGCACGCCCTTGATGTTGTCGATCGAGTCGCCCATCAGCGCGAGCACGTCGACGACCTGCTCCGGCGCGACGCCGAATTTCTCCTTCACTGCGTCGGCGTTGAACCACGTCCCTTCCTCTTTCGGGTTGTAGACCTTGATGCCGTCGTGGACGAGCTGAAAGAAATCCTTGTCGCCCGTGACGATCGCGACCTCGAATCCCTGCGCGGCCGCCTTCGTCGCCAGCGTCCCGATCACGTCGTCGGCTTCGAAGCTGCGCGAGGTGAGGATTGGCACGCCCATCGCTTCGCACGCTTCGTGGACCCAGGGGATCTGCTCGGCGAGGTCGCCGGGCATGGGCGCGCGGTTCGCCTTGTAGTCGGTCGCGAGCTCGGATCGAAACGTCGGCCCGGCGAGATCGAACGAGGCGGCGATGTACTGCGGCTGGTGATCGTTGATCAACTTGCGCAGCATCGTCACGAAGCCGTAGACGGCGTTCGTCGATCTGCCATCGGGACCGGTCAGCCCGCGAATCGCGTGATACGCGCGATACATCTGCGAGCTGCCGTCAATGAGGTACAGGCGCGGCGTGCTCATTCCGGAGGGAAACTTCAGTATATCATCCGAAAGATGCTCTCCCGGACGCGGACGCGGCTCGTCGCCGTCGTCGTCTCCGCGGCGCTCGTTGCGGCGTGCGGCCGCGGCATGGGCCTGCTCAGCCCGCCCTACGAATACGAAGAAGATCTCACGCTCAGCCTCGATGGATCTGCGACGCTCGTCGTCAACGCGTCCATTCCCGCGTTGATCGCGCTGCACGGTCTGGCGCTGGATCCAGATCCGCGCGCGCGCGCAGACGATACGCGCAGTCGTTTGCGCGAGGTCTACTCCTCGCCCTACGCCGAGGTCATGCGCGTGAACACCTGGACGAAATACGGCCGCAGGTTCGTCGGGGTCCGGCTGCGCATTCCCGACATTCGCGCCTTGCCGAAGGCCGCGCCGTTCTCGTGGTCCTCGTACGAGGTGCACCAGGAAAAAGATCACCACGTCTTCCGGCAGACGTTGCACGCGGCGACGACACCGCCCGGCTCGGTCACGGCCGCAGGATGGCGCGGCGACGAGCTCGTCGCCTTCCGCGTGCACCTGCCGAGCCGCGTGCTGTTCTACAACGCGCGCGACGTGAGAGATCCTTCGCGCATCCGCACGATCGACCGCGGCAACATCATCACGTGGGAGCAGCGCCTGAGCGATCGGCTCGCGAACCAGCCGATTGCGTACGCGGAGGACCGGACGGCGAACGTCATGGAAGTGCGGATGGACAGCCAGTCGATCCTCTACCGGACGCTCTGGCTGTTCGGGCTGGCGTTTACGGCCGCCATCGCGGTGCTCGCGATTCTGATCTGGCTGACGATGCGGCGGGGACGGAAGGAAACGGTCTCCGAGGGGGCGTCAGCCAATCGGCTTTAAGTCCTGCGTCTTCTTCTCGCCTTCCGATAGCGTAAGAGATTCGGCACCCGGCTCGACGCGCTGCAGGAACGCCGGGTCGAACCATTCACCTTGTTCCACGTCATCGACCGCGATGACGCGGTAATCGCCGGGCGGAAGTCCGCGCAGGTGATACACGCCGTTCTGATCGGTGCGCACCGACTGAATGCGGCGCGACTGCGATCGCCACTGCTGCTGATCCGACGAGAACGCGATGACCGCGATCGCGGCGACGGGCGCGCCGACGCCGTCGCGCACGGTGCCGCTCACGTCGGTCGCGCGATCGGTCATGACGACCGTGACGTCCCCCACGTCGAGTCCGCTGCGCAGTTCGACCGCTTGATCGGTGACGTCGCGTCCCGCGATCGTGATCGACTTCAGTGTCCACGGTCCCGTGCCGCTGGCGCGGATGTAGTGGCGGCCGGGCAGCAGATCGCGCACCGTGAACGCGCCGTTCTTCTCCGCGCGCGCACCGGACGCGAGCGGACCGCCGCCGGGTCCTCCGCCGCCGACGGGCAGCGGATCGACATCCGGCGCATCGATGCGAAACACGGAGTAGTCCGCCGGCGCGGCCGTGCCCGACGACTCGACCGTGATGTTGCCTGACACCGAGACGCCAGGCTGCAACGCGAGCGACACGCCCGTCACGTTCTGGCCCGCGACGTTGACGCTCTGCGTGCCGACGCGCAGCGGCGTCGCGCCACCCGCGAACGGTCCGCCGCCGCCGGAACGCGCGATCGCCGTATAGCGGCCGGGCGGCACGTTGCTGATCGCGAAGCTCCCGTCGGCCTGTGTTCTCGCGCGGAGCACTTG
>JBKPRU010000255.1:0-11375 GCA_046734675.1 Acidobacteriota bacterium | reverse complement strand
GGTTCGGGGTGGCCGCGCTGGCGAGGCGCGCGAATGCCGCGTCGCATGCCTGCTCCGCGCGGCCGTAATTGCCGGCCTGAAGTTCCAAGCGCGCGAGCAGTAATTCACATCGCGCCTGGCGCCCCGGGGCACTGACGCGCGCGAACTGCGCGAGCGCCCGCTGGCACAGGCGCCGCACGCGGCGGTACTGTCCGTTTTGAAACAGGACGAGCGCTTCGTAGAAGTCCACGAGCGCGAGCCAGACTTGATTCTCCTCGCGTTCGAAGGTTCGTCGGGCGCGCTGAAACAGTTGCAGCGAACGACTGAGATCGCCCTGCGTGCTTGTCGCGATGGCCAGGTTGACGAGTGCCTTCGCCAGCTCGTAATCCATGCCGAGATCGCCGAAGTGGGTCAGGGCCCGTTTGCCCAGCATGCCCGCTTCTTCGCTCAGATTGAGCTCGAGATACATCTCCGAGCGATCCAGATCGCATAACGCACTGTGATACACGTCGCCGAGCTGTTCGCATTCTTCCTGCGCCTCTCGATAGAGATCGAGCGCGCGCGTGTACTCGCCTCGCATGTAGTACAGATAGGCGATGTTGTAATCCGCGCGCATGACGAGGAGCGGCATCCCATGCCGTTCGCAGTACTCGCGTGCCTTCCGGTGCGTTTCGAGCGATTGATCGAAATCGCTCAGATTGATATAGACCATTGCCATGTTGCTCAACACGGCAGCCACATCTTGCGGATTCCCGGTCTTCGAGAACTCCGCATACGCCCGCTGATACAACGCGAGCGCTTCCTCGAACTTGTCCTGTCGATAGAGGATATTGCCGATGTTCGTATTGAGGCGGGCGAGACCGAGGCGGTTTTCGTGACGTTCGTATATGCGGCGCGCTTCCTCGGCCCACGCGTAAGCCTCTTGGTACCGGCCGAGGGAAATAAGACTTTGAAGGGATCCATTCAACGTGCGCGCGACATCAGTGTCGCGACCCAGGCGGCGATAGATATCGAGCGCCTCGTTATATCGCCGGACCGCTTCCCGATGGCGCCCCATGCTGAGCGCGACGTGGCCTAACGCGCGCGAACTCTGCGCCAGTGCCGCTTCGTCGTTCATCTGCGCTGCCAGCCACTTTGCCGCGAGCGCGACCCGGCTCGCTTGTTGGAGGTCGCTGCGGGCCAGCTGGACGACGTAGTCGTACATCGCCTGTACGAGCGACGCGTCCCAGAGATGCTTGTATTGGCGCAGCACGCGGGCGCGCGCCTGACCGGTGGCCTGCTGCGCGAGCGCCTCGATCACATCCATCTCAGAAGCCCGCCTTCTCCAGCGCGCGCTGCAGCGCGGCCAGGCAGCGGCCGCGAATGAAGCCGATCGATCCGGTGGCCAGGCCAAGACGATGGGCGAGGTCCTTGTAAGGGAGGGGCGGGTGCTCGTAGAAGAGCAGCTGGATCATTTCCTGGCATCGGGGCGAGAGCCCGGTCAACGCGTCGCGGACGGCCTGTTCGCGCTGCGCCTGCTCCAGGACTTCCGGCGCGATCGGCTCGGGGGCTTCGAGCCGATCTTCGTGGATCTCGGTGAGCTCCTGCTCGCCGCGACGCTGCTGGCGCTGTTTCCACCGTGACGCCTTGTGCGCCGTCACGGTGGTCAGCCAGCCGCGCAAGGCGGCGCTCTGGCGCAGGCGCGGCAGCTCCGAATAGAGCTCGAGGCAGACCGCCTGCAGCATATCGGCGGCATCGGCGCGGCTCGCCCCGAATTTCAGGGGAATCGAAAAAATGAGGTTCTGGTACTTGTCGATGAGCGCCGACCACGCGCGCTCGTCGCCATCGAGGCAGGCTCGTACGAGACGTTCGTCGCTCCAGGAGGCGGAAGGCGCACCCGGGTCAGGGCGTCGCACCGGACCGCCTGTTCTCCCCGAACCACTGCTCGACGTCCATGCTCATGCCGCCGTCCGTGCGGCGGAAGGGGACCAGGCCCCCGGCGACACCCCTCGGTCCGGAGACGAACCATCGTGACTTGCTGGGGATACGTGTGGCTTAAAGTAATACCGCAGAACCGCTCGCTCCGCCAATTTTTCGCACGCGATCGCCACCCTATATTTTCCCGCCGCGTCGCGGCCCTTATTAGTTAAATGCCAATTCTCTGGACGGAAACATCGTTTCCGGTCAATCCGGAAACCGGGGGACCAGACCCCGCGATCCCAGGGATTGCGGTCTTTGACGCCATTACGCGAGCGCTCCTGCCCGTCGCGGTGCCGGCCGGCAACGGGTGGCGCTCGGTTTCCACTCCCATCCCGTCGGAGAGGAGGGCGCATGAGCGTCAGTAGGATGCGCATCGGGGCGCCGCAGGGGCTTCGCGCCGCGTCGCCGGCACCGCCCCGATCCGATTCGCGTGGCGTCCTCCGCCTCGCCGACTCCACCCGCCGGCCGCGGCCAGAGAAGAAGGCACGTCACGCGCCGGTCGGCTATGTGCTCAACCGCGACGCCGCGCAGCTGAAGCCCGTGCTCGACGAGATCCTGGAGCTCGAACACTGCGGGTTCGACGTCCACGTCTTTTTCGTCGATCGCAACCTTCCCGGCTACGCACGCTGGATTGCCCACGAAGTCGCGGAACGGGGCATCTGCCACCTCCACGCGCATCTCGCCACGGTCGACGTCGCGCGGCACGTGAAGCGGCTGACCCACGTCGGCTACAGCTTCACGCTCACCGGCACGAGCCGGTCCGATCTGACGGCGCTGCGCGATCACGTCCGCGAGGCAGACTTCGTCGTCGCGTCCAGTGAAACGAGCCGCAGCCACCTGCTATCAGTGGCGGGGCCGGGCGTGGCGGCCAACGTGTTCCGGATTTACCGCGGCGTCGATCTCGATCGGTTCCCATTCTCGCCGGAAGAAGGTCGGGACACCGACGCCATCCTGGCGGCCGGGCCCCTCGTGCACGCCAGCGGCTTTGAAGACTTGATCGACGCGACAGCGCTCCTGCGCGAACGGCGCACGACGCCCGTCCGGCTGACGATCGCCGGCGCCGGCGCGTCCGCGCAGAAACTGAAGGCGCGCATCGCGGTGCGCCATCTGGAAGATCGAGTCGAACTGCTGGCGGTGGACGAAACCTCGGTCACCCGGCCGACGCTCGTGGATCTGATGCGCGTCCACACCGTTATGGCGTTGCCCTACAGGCGGCTCCCCAGCTCCTGCGATGGTGGGGTTCCCGCCGTCCTTCTCGAAGCCATGGCGATGGGCCTTCCCGTCGTCTCCACGGCGATCGACGGCGTTCGCGAAGTGATTGACGACGGGTGGAGCGGTCGGCTCATCGCGCCGCGCGATCCGCACTGGCTCGCCGGCGCGCTCGAGACGCTGCTCGACAACGTGCGGCTGCGGGTCCGGATGGCCACCCACGCGAGACTGGAAATCGAGCGGACGTTCAATCAGGCCAGTAATGCATCCGAACTCGCGCGCCTGCTCTCGATGGCCGCTGTCGAGCACCGGGCCTGCAAACGGGAGGTCGTGTGACCCGTCATCCCCAGTCCACCGTGCTGCTCGTCGAACCACACCCGGACAGCGCGGCGATGTTCGCCGAAGTGCTTCGGTGGGCTGGTTTCCGCGTGGAGACCACAGCCATTGCGGATCCCGGGCGCACCGTCCTGCCGCTGCGTCCCCCCGACATCACCGTCGTCGGCTTGCGTTCCTGTGAGGCGCCGGTCACGGCGGCGCTGACCAGCGGTCATACCATTCCGGCCATCGCCATCACGTCCGATCCGCGCGACATCGACCAGGCCCACGCGCTCGGCTACGCGAGCGTGCTGCTCCGCCCGGTCGATCCGGCGCGGCTCATCTCCGAAGTGCGCCGGGTCCTTCGCGACACCCGGCACTCAACGCCAGGCGCTGCGTAGAAACCGCAGGACGTTTCCGTGGGCGATCCCGCGGACGTCTTCCTCCGAGTACCCGCGGGCCGCGAGGCGGCCGGGTATCTTCTGTAAATCCGCGATCGTCTCCACGTCGAGCGGCCCCTGCTCGCGTCCGTACGCGCCGTCGAGATCCGATCCGATCATGCAGTGCCGCGCCGTACCGGCGAGCTGGCAGATGTAGTCGATGTGATTGAGGACATGGTCGAGCGTCACGCCGGCCGCTTCCGGCGTCGTCTGACCGCGGATCCAGCCGGGCACTAGCATCCAGGCGTCGAACACGGCGCCGATGACCGCGTCGCGCTCGAACAGCGCGCGCAGCTGATCGTCGGAGAACTGGCGATCGTTGGGCACGAGCGTGCGCGCGTTCGAGTGGCTCGCCCAGAGCGGGCCGTGGTAATGATCGAGCGCGTCCCAGAAGCTGTCGTCGCAGAGGTGCGTGACGTCGAGGATGATGCCGAGCCGCTCCATTTCGCGCAACAGTTCGCGTCCGCGCAGGCCGAGATCGCCGCACGCGGCGGTGCCGTTGGCGTAGACGCCGGGGCCGTAATGCGCGGGGCCGACCGCGCGCAGGCCGTAGTCGTAGGCGCGCTCGAGATGACGAAGCGTCACGATCGAGTCGGCACCTTCCAGGCTGAGGATGTAGCCGATTGGATCCGGCGCGCTGCCGGCGTTGGCCTCTCGCTGTTCGCCGTTCCGCACCTGTCGATCGAGTGTTTCGCGATCGCGGACCTGCACCAACTCTCCGCGCTCTTCCATCGCCCGGTACCACGCGAGCTGCCCCTGCGTCTGCGCCCACGCCTGCTCGGGTGAGTGCCAGCCGGGGAGCGGATTGCCGGGAGCGACGTAGCGCGCGATCTGCGTCGCGACACACAGCCGCACGCCCCCGCGGCGCATTTCATCGAACGAGACCGTCCCTCGTCCGCGATCGGGCTTGTCGGTCATGCTGCGCTCACGCGCGCGGATCTCCTCGAGCGGTCGAGTGAGATCGCGGTTCCATTCGAGCGCGTTCATGGCGAGATCGAGGTGAACGTCGGCGATCAGCAACGCGGTTTACCTCACGAAAGCGGCGAGCAGGAGCACGCCGGCGAGCCCGACGATCGAAACGATCGTCTCGAGAGCGGTCCACGTGATGACGGTCTGTGGCACCGACATGTTCAGATATTCCTTCACCAGCCAGAACCCGCCGTCGTTGACGTGCGAGGCGATCGCGGAGCCGGCGCCGATCGCGATGACGAGGAGCTCCTTGTTGACGCCCGGCATCGCTGCGGCCACCGGCGCGACGATGCTCGCGGCGGTGATGACGGCGACCGTTGCCGAGCCGACGGCCAGCCGGAGGACGGCGGCAATGATCCAGCCGAGGATCAGCGGCGAGAATTCGAGGCCGCTCATCGCCTGTGCGATCGCGCGGGCCGCGCCGGCCGCATCGAGGACGCGGCCGAAGCCGCCTCCGGCGCCGACGACGAGCAGGACGCTGGCGATCGGCGGCAGCGCGTCTTCCGCGAACCGCAGCAGGCGCGCGCCGTCGAATCCGCACGCGCGGCCGAAGGTGACAAACGACACGAGCGTCGCGATCAGCAGCGCGACCAGCGGGTTGCCGGTGAATGCGAGGACGCGGCGAAGCGCGCCGTCGGCGAGCGTTGCCTGCGCGAGCGAGGCCAGTAGCATCAGCAGGACGGGGAGCAGGATCGTCAGAAGCGTGATGGCAAGCGACGGCGGCCGCGTCGCCGTCGACACGCTGAATTGATCGGCAATCGCGCCCGGCTCGACGTGGACGCGCGGCGCGATCAGGCGTCCGTAGATCGGGCCGGCGAGGACGGCGGCGGCGAACGCCACGAACAGCGAGTAGAAGAGCGTTCGCCCCGGATCTGCGCCAATCCGTTCGATGGCGGCGAGCGGTCCGGGATGCGGCGGCACGAGCACGTGCGCGGCCGACAGGCCCGCGACGAGCGGGATGCCGAGTCGCACGAGCGTCATGTTGGGGCGCGCCGACTGCCGCGTCAGCGTGAACAGCACAGGCGCTAGAAGGACCAGGCCGACCTGAAAGAAGACGGGCAGTCCGATCACGAACGCGGACAGCAGCATCGCCCAGTCGACGCGCCGCTCTCCCATGATCGCCACGAGCGCGCGCGAGACCACGAGCGCGCCGCCCGACTCCGCGAGCAGTTTCCCGATGACCGTGCCGAGTCCGACCACCAACGCAATGAACCCGAGCGTGTCGCCGACGCCCTGTTGAAAGGCGCGCGGGATGTCGAGCAGCGGCATGCGCGCGGCGAGGCCGACCGCGAGCGAGCCGATCGCCAGCGCGATGAACGCCGGGATCCGTCCCGCGGTGATCAGCGCGATGACGAGGACGACACCGGCGAACGTGATGAGGAGGAGCGTGGATGGATCCGGCGACGGCATGCGCGCGGTGAAAGCTTACACTCGGTTCGCTTCGCGCGAGGAGGACGGAGGACGGAGGACGGCTAGATTCGAACGCGCCGGTGTTCGCGTGCCGACTCATACACGGCGAACGCAATCGCGAGAGCAGTCCGGGCGTCGCGCATGGTTGCCACCGCCGGCCGGCCGTGTTCGACACAATCGATCAGATGGGCGAGTGGCGCCGCCGTCGCGGGTGCAAACGGCTCTTCGCCATGTCGCTCGAACACCCAGTCGGAGGCACCTGCGGCCAAGATGGCCCGGCCCGGCGCCCGGAACCACTGTTCATGGATCTCGCCGCGCGTGCCCACAAGTTCGAGGCGAACGACGCTGTTTTGCTTTGGTGATGGTGCGGTCGCCCGCGGCGCATTGATCGTCCACGAGCCTTCCAGCGTCGCGATCACGCCGTTCGCGAACGTGAGCGTCGCCTGTCCCCAGTCTTCGACCATCAGGTCGCGATGCACGAGGTTCGCGACCCGTCCGTCCACTTCGATGACCTCGCTGCCGACCAGCCACCGCAGCGCGTCGATCCAGTAGATGCCCTCGTCGATGAACGCGCCGCCAGGCACGTGCTCCGGATCGACGAACCAGCCGGGCTTACCCGAACGGAACCAATCCTCGGCAATCGACCACCGGCAGGTCTGGTGGACAACCGCAATCTCGCCGATCTCTCCGGCGTCGATGCGCGGCTTCAAATCCGCGAGCCGCAGCCGCATCAGACCCTGCAGCGGAAAGCAGCAGACACCGGCGCCTTCCACTGCGTCCACCATACGGTCCGCGTCGTCGATCGTCATGGCCATGGGTTTGCCGACGATGAGATGTTTGCCTGCCTGCGCGGATTGAATCGTGAGGCTCGCGATCTCTGACACCGGCGCGGCGATGTGGACGATGTCGACCGGCTCTTGTGCGAGGAGCGCTCCGTAATCGGTGTAGCCCTTGATGCGGAAGGTGGAGGTAAACGCTTCCAACTGCGCGGCGTCAGGCCACGCCGCCGCGACGAGCTGCGCCTCGCGGTGTTCCGCCAGGCCGCGCGCGAGCCCGTACGCCGAATACCAGTGTCCCAACCCGAGAACCGCAACCCGCCACGGACGTCCAGTTGTTTGCCGCTTCATCGAACGTTCGAGTATATCGGCCCGCCTTCGCCGAAGCTACCGACGGCCCTCGCCTGCGGGCCGTCCTCCGCCTTCCGTCTTCCGTCCTCTGTCTTTTTCGTACTTACGTCACCGGCGTCGGCGATGACAGCGCCGCGAGCACTTCCTTGTAGAGATACTTCGCCCCTTCGATGCCGTTGAGCGGGCCCGCCTCGTACTCGAGCGCGAACGTCCCCTTGAACCCGCCGGCGAGCATCACGCGCACCGAGCGCTGGACGTCGTTCTTCTCGCCCCAGCGATCCCAGTACTTCGCATGCACGTTCGACGTCGCGTAAGGCGCCAGCGCCTTCAGCCCGTTGAACAGCATGTACTCGTGTTCCCAGTTGCAGAAGTCGGGCGACGCGTCGCAGTACGGATGATTGACCGTGTCGATGATGATGCGGATGTTCATCGGATCCGCCGCCAGGCCCCAGTGGTTCTCGATCGTCACCTTGATGCCGTACTTTCCGCCGTGATCCGCCATCTCCTTGTACGACTCGATCGCGTTGTTGAGCAGCGGGACGATGTCGTTGTTCTTCGGATAGCGCGTCTCCGGGTCGATGACCGCGTTGGGCCGGATGCTCGGGCCGAGCGCCTGCGGCGAGTTCATGCGCACCGACTTCGCGCCGAGGATGGCGGCGCCGTCGAGCCATTTCTTCCCGACCTCGACGCCGGCCTTGCGGAGCGCGGTGTTGGATTCGGCAAGGTTCGTCGGCGCGTTGTTCGAGATGTGCTGCACGCGCGTGCCGGTCTCGACGAGCTTCGCCGCCATCTTGTCGAGCCACTTCCGTCCCGAGGCGGTCGACGGATCGAATTGACGGCCGTCGAACATGCTGTCGTCGGTCACGTCGCCGAACAGCCCCGAGAAGATATCCATGTGCGTGACGCCGGGGAACGTGTCCTTCGTGAACTGCGGGAAGTCCAGCATCGTGATCTCGCCGTACTTCTTCTTCAGGTCGTCGGACAGCTGCGCGCCGGCGCCGCCGCCGCCAGTCGCGCCTGCAGGTCGCGGACGCGACTTGAAAATGAACCGGATCGGCCACGAGCACGAGGCGATTCGATCAAGTTTGTCCTTCTCGCTCCAGGTCTGCGCGAGCGCCTGCTCGCCCGGCGTCAGCGCCAGGCCAGCGGCGGCGAGGCCCGCACCCGCTGTCTTGAAAAAGCCGCGTCGGTCGACGCCGCCGGTCATTCGATCGTCACTCGTCATCGTCCCTCGTCTCCAGTTCGTTCGTCCTGGACCGCATGTATCCGTGTCCATCCGTGTGTATCCGTGGTGGATCTTTCCGTGGTGGACCTATCCGCGGGGATCGAACCGCGCGTACCCGTGGTGATATTCTTCCCTGCGATGGCCTTCACCGTCACCAACAATCTCATGCTGCCGGCCACCGTCACGGGCTCGTGGCCGCGTCCACGCTGGTTCGACACGAGCATGTGGGGGCGCTCGCTCGACACGTGCATGATGGACGTCCGCTTCCGCGAGAAATTCCAGGACGCGATGGCCGTCGTCATCAGCGACGAGGAGCGCGCCGGCCTCGACATCCTGACGCACGGCGACTTCCACTGCGACGAGGACTTCGCCGGGCGGAGCTGGCACCATTATCCGCTGCAGCGCTGGACCGGCTTTGCCGGCGATTACCTGCAGTCGGAGCAGACGCGCAGTCCGTGGCTGAAGTATCCACCGGGAACGCTGCTGAACGAGATCTACACCGCGTGGCGGTGGCCGCGCGTCGTCGGCAAGATCGAACATCGCCCGCTCGACTATCCGAAGATCTGGCGCATCGCACAGAGCAAGACGCGGAAGCCGGTGCGCTTCGGCACGTGCTGCTCGCAGGTGATGGGCCTCTTTCTCGACATCCACACCGACGCCTACAAGGACAGCCGCGAAGTCGTCTGGGACATGGCGGTGGCGATGAACGCGGAGCTGCTCGCGCTGCGTGCCGCCGGCTGCACCTGCATCCAGATTGAAGAGCCGACGCTGCACTTCATGGCCAACACCTACGGCCCGAAGGACGAGAAGGTCCAGTTCATGGTCGAGTGCTACAACCGCGAGGTGCAGGGGCTCGACGACGTGGAGATCTGGATCCACACCTGCTGGGGCAATCCCAACATGCAGCGCGTCATGGAG
Source organism: Acidobacteriota bacterium (assembly GCA_046734675.1). Lineage (GTDB taxonomy): Bacteria > Acidobacteriota > Vicinamibacteria > Vicinamibacterales > 2-12-FULL-66-21 > QHWT01. The sequence goes on along the minus strand of JBKPRU010000255.1, from coordinate 1,824 downwards.
GACACGAGCTACAAGGCGTCGTTCGAGCTGTATCTCAACGAAATGCGCGGCGACGTGTGGACGATCGAGACCAAGGATCGCAACTTCGCCGACCTCGATCTATTCGGATCGATGAAAGGCAAGCTGCCGAAGAAGATCTGCATCGGCGCGGTGAGCCATCGCACGCTGCAGGCCGATCGCGCCGAGGAGGTCGCAGGCGCGATCCACACGGCGCTGAAATACATCGCGCCGGAGCAGTTGATCGTCTCGAGCGACTGCGGGTTCGGACGCCAGGGCTGCAACCGCGAGATCGCGTTTTACAAGGCGAGCGCGATCGCGCAAGGCTGCAACATCGTCCGCAGCGAGCTCGGGGTCGAGACGCGCTACGTCACGGCCGCCGACCCCGCGCTGCAGATGGACATCGTCCCGAAGACCGCGATGGTCTGAAGATGGCGAACGACCAGGTGACCCGCATGAACCCGATGTTTCTCCCCGACGTGGAGCAGGATCCCAAGCCGGGGCCGTACCGGGATCTGATCGAAACGATGCAGCGGCAGGGCGCCGAGTACCCGCAGATCTGGCACCTGTTTGCGTTCCTGCCGTCGGCGACCACGCATCTCGGCCGCTTCACGCAGGAGATCATGCGCGGCCCCGCGCCGATCAGTCCGGGCATGCGCGAGCTGATTGCCGCCTACACGTCGCGGCGCAACGACTGCCCGTTTTGACTGAAGTCCCACGCCGCAGTTGCGGCGGAACTGCTGGGAGACGAAGCGCTGGTCGCGGGCGTGATGGCGGACGTCGAGACGTCGGCGCTCGACGACGCTCACAAGGCGCTCTTCCGGTTCGTCGACAAGGTGAACCACGACTCGCCGCGCATCCAGCCGGCGGACATCGAGGTCCTGCACGCCGCGGGCTGGAGCGACGAGGCGATCTACTTCGCAATCACCGTGTGCGCGCTCTTCAACTTTTACAACCGTTGGATCGACGCGAGCGGCGTTCACGCCCTGTCGGATGAAGCGCATCGTCTGGGCGGGAAGCGGAGCGCGGTTCACGGATACGCGCGCTCGTGACGATGATCAGCGCATCCGGACGGCGCGGGATCTGGCCGTCGCCCAGGAAGTATCGGAGCTGCAGCTCGGTCCTGAGGTGATCGGCGAGGCCGTCCGGCATGAGGCCCAGCCGCCATTCGATCTGGATCTCGATCAATTGCCGATAGTGACCGAGCGCCGCCACGAACGGCGCGATGGTGCGGTGCAGCGCGGTCCCGGCGGCCGCGCCCACGCCGATCACGACGTGGAGCGGGAGCCCCGCGGAGCTGATGGCCGGGACGAGTGCATACAGCCCGAGCGCCGCGGCGCCCCCGAGGGCCCCTCCCGTCCCGAGCGCTCGAAGGGTCCTGAGGATCCTTTCGACATCGGAGGTCGTGGCGTGCCTGTTCATGACGCCCCCTGCCCCTGAAGGGGGGGACACTTCCATTGCGAACGGTCACCGCCGCCGTGATTGCCGCCAACTGTCACGGAAGATGGAGTCGCCTCCGGTGTCGCCACACCGACTCCACCGTCGTCCGTTCGAAGCAAATCAAGCGCCAGTGGTCGGCTCGGCGATCACGGCTTAATTAGCGGGAGCCGTGACGGTTAGGGCGTTTGAGTGACAGAATTCATCCAATCGGGCGACAACTCGACGTAAATCACGGCAGGCCGGCTCGTGCCGGCGCTGGTCCCTTCGTTCGAGTGGGCCCGCCGGTCGCATGCTAGGCTCTCCGCGGATGCGCGTCGCCTCCATCCTCCTTCTGCTTCTTGCCTCTCTTTCCGCCAGACCACCCGCGGCGCAGGACGCACCCAAGGC